>JBDTKY010000134.1:0-23920 GCA_039935055.1 Nitrosospira sp. | reverse complement strand
ATGCTGCAAGAGGTCAACGCACTGCTCAAAGCGCGTGAATTGCCGATGAGTCAAGGTACGCTCATTGACGTCACGAGGGTCAGGGGCAAGTTGTTCCCATGATTCAGGAAATGGGTAAAAAAAGCCGCAAAATATAAGCACAACCGGAAAAAATGAAGAGAACACTTCGCATTTAACTAAAAACTGAACATGGCGATACGAGCGGGTGCCGCAATTCTTGCGCTGTCCTGCCGGTTGCGCAAAAATTCATTTGATCGACGTTTCCATAAGGAAAAGATCGTATGAACCAGATAGTGCTTATTGCGTTACGCAAACCTTACACCTTCGTGGTTCTTTCGATTCTGATCGTTATATTTGGAATCAGAGCGATACGGCACTCGCCGACAGACGTTTTTCCCGCCATCAAAATTCCCGTGATTGCTGTAGTCTGGTCTTACGCCGGTATGTTGCCGCTGGATGTATCGGGCCGTATCACTTTTTACTTCGAACGCATGTTGACCTCGACGGTGGAAGGTATCTCGGACATCGTCAGCCAAGCGTACTATGGCATCAGTATCACCAATATTTTTCTTCAGCCCCAGACTAACCTCGCTGGCGCAGAAGCAGAAGTCACAGCAATAAGCCAGACGATTGTCAAGGCGTTGCCACCGGATATTTCGCCGCCGATGATCATGCGCCTGGAAGCCTCTGCGGTACCGGTTGTCATGCTGCAGTTTACCTCGGAAGAGATGACGCCGGCGGAACTCTATAATCTTGCTCACACGCAAATCAGACCCCTGCTTGTAATGATCCCCGGGGCGATTCTTCCGCATCCTTACGGTGGAAAGCCGATGCAGCTTTTGGTATCCCTCGATAAAATCAAATTATTGTCTCACAACCTGTCGCCAACCGATGTCCATGCGGCTTTCGATCGCCAGAATATTGTGCTGCCGGCAGGCGATATGAAAATCAAGCCAACCGACTGGATGGTCCAGACAAACGCGATGCCGCCGGCTATTGAGGAATTCAACAGTATTCCGATAAAAAAGGAAGGAAATTCCTTCATTTTTTTGCGTGACGTCGCCGATGTTCAACTTTCAGGTCCACCGCAAACAAACTCCGTCATGGTGGATGGTAAACAGGCCGTCATGCTTGTCGTCATGAAAAGTGGCGATGCGTCGACCCTGGACGTAGTCGCCGGTGTCAAGGCAGCCCTTCCGCATATCAAGGAGATCTTGCCGCACAGTGTGAAGGTTAAAATCCTCAACGATGCCTCGGTCTTCGTGAGGGAATCCATCGAGGAGGTTACGCGTGAGATGCTGATCGCGGGCCTGCTTGTTGGTTTGATCGCCATGCTCTTGCTCGGCTCGTGGCGTCCCATGATAGTCGTTACGGCTTCAATTCCGTTGTGTATTCTAACCTCCCTCATCTGTCTGCAAGTGCTGGGCGAGTCGATGAACGTCATGACGCTGGGCGGATTGGCGCTGGCGGTAGGGATTCTTGTCGACAACGCGACAGTGATGACCGAGAACATCGATACTCACCTGAAAATGGGTAAGGAACTCGATGAGGCCATCATCGATGCAGCAAATCAGATCGTTATTCCGACGCTGCTCGCCACATTATGCATATCCATTGTCTGGCTGCCGCTGTTCACGCTTTTCGGCGTATCGGGCTATCTGTTCAAGCCAATGGCGCTGGCGGTGATATTTGCCATGCTGGCATCCTTCATCCTGTCATTTACGCTCGTGCCGACCCTGGCGAAATATATTCTGGTGCATCCGCACGCAGAAGAACACAAAAAGGAAGGCGGCCATAGCGAGGAAACGCCAGTGGAGGGGGTTGGCGGTTTCAAGCACAGGGTAACGCATTTTTTTGGGTTTTTCTCCCGCTTCCAGAAGGGATTCGAGCGTCGCTTTCTTCAATTCTGTGCCTGGTATGGCGGACTGCTCGAATACACAATTGCAAATCGCCGCCGGCTCGCAACGATCATGCTGGCTTTCGCGCTCGTCTCTTTTATTCTGTTCTACTTCAACGGCCGCGATTTTTTTCCCGAGGTCAAGTCGGGGACCATCCAGATGCACATGCGGGGACCGCTCGGCACACGGATGGAAGCCACAAACCGTATCACCACGCTAGTTTCGGAGGATATCAAACGAATGCTTCCCGGGCAGGTTGAAGCAATTATCAGCAATTGCGGCATACCCGTCGGGCCGCATAATATGGCCTTTATTCCGACGCCCACGATCGGAACGCAGGACTGCGATCTAACGATCAACCTGTTCAACCAAAAATCAGCCGTGTGGGATCTGCGGAAAATTATCCATAAAGGTCTGAAAGAACGCTATCCGGGGAGTGAATTCACCTTTCAGCCAGCCGATCTGATAGCAAAAATTTTGAATTTTGGTTCCCCTTCCCCGATTACTGTTCAGGTTAGGGGGATGGATATCTACGCAAACTACGAATACGCACGCCAATTGCAAGGCAAGCTGCGTAAAATCGCTGGTTCCTCCGATGTGGTGATCCAGCAAACCATGCGCACGCCCACCCTGTTTGTCGAAGGCCAAAGGACATATGGACTCGGTGTCAACAGGAGCGAAACAGATATTGCCCTGAATATGCTGATAACGACTAACGGAACCCAGCAGATTGACCAGAAATACTGGCTGGATCTGAAGACCGGCATGTCATACCAGATCAACATATATGATCCTCAATATCAAGTCGCAAGCATCAATGACTTGAACACGATTCCTGTCAAGCAAGAGGGCGAAGCCGGCCTGGATCAGGATTATCAGCTCCTGGGCAACCTGACGAAGCTATCGCCGGTCGGCACGCCCGGTCTGGTCACCCACAGGGGTGTTATGACGTTGATCGAAGTCTATGTGTCTGCCGAAGGGCGAGGGCTTGGCGGCGTGCTGGACGACGTCGAGAAAATTGTCGACGTGATGAAAGATGAGCTTCCTCGCGGCTCCACTATTAAAATCAGCGGCCAGGCCAAGACTATGGTCGCTACCTATGGCGAGCTGATTATCGGCCTCATAGCGGCGGTCGTGCTGATCTATCTCATGCTTGTCATCAATTTTCAATCATGGCTGATTCCCTTCATCATCATTACAGCCCTGCCCGGCGCTTTGGCCGGCATTGCCTGGGCCCTGTTCCTGACCCAGACGAATATTTCCGTTCCGGCCCTGACCGGCGCCATCATGGCCATGGGAACGGCCACGGCAAATTCCATACTTGTCGTGTCCTATGCCCTGGAGCGCATCGAAGCGCATGGCGACCCGCTGCTAGCCGCCATTGAGTCCGGCAAAGCCCGTATTCGTCCTGTTCTGATGACCGCAGCCGCCATGATTATGGGCATGCTTCCGATGGCGTTGGGAGGATCCACCAATGCGCCGCTGGGCCAGGCAGTTATTGGCGGCCTGATGTTTGCAACGGTATATACCCTGTTTTTTGTTCCCTGTATGTATGCCATTATCTATCACACACGAAGCGTTCCTAAAGACAAGGGAAGCGTTCCTGGCGTGCGCAGCTACGATGCGGTGGCATTTGCGGCCGAGTTACGAGAGTTGAAAGAGCGTATTCGTCAGTTGGAGCGCGTGTTGGGCAAGAAAACCCTTCCATGAGAATCTTGTTCTCCAGGCGCGCATGCCATTGCTGCACACGATGATTCGCTATGAATGCCATTGCAGATACGATGGGTGTCGCGCGCCTCCATCTTGGGGAACGGATGAAACCGAAAACGGGATCTGCCCGCAGTCAAGCGTGCCTACGCATCATGCGCCAGAAATGGACTGCTGCTCGTGCGACATACGGGCAGACGATCACAAACTCACGAAGGCAAGGTGGCGATGATGGGCAGTTAAAATTGTCTTGACGTCAAAAATAATGTAGGAGAAAAATATTATTTTGTCAACTTTCTTATGTTTAAAGTGTCTCAATATTGTATTATGTCAATAGACGTCACGGATAATAAGGTGTTCCATAATAATTTCCTATAACTGTCAATACAGGGTGGGAGAAAGGAAACCAAAGGCTGAATACAATGGGTGAACGGCAGAAACAATTGCTCAAGCTGCTGCGCGGGACCAAGCCAGGCCTGAGTGTGGAAGAGCTTTCGAAAGGGCTTGAGATTACGCGAAACGCGGTGCGGCAGCATCTTTCGTCCCTGGAAGCAGCGGGATTGGTGAAGGTGGGTGCCATGCGGCCATCGGGGGGAGGGCGTCCTCAACAGCTTTACATTCTTACCGAGCTTGGCACGGAGACTTTCCCGCGCCAATACTCGTGGCTTGCGCAATTAGTGGTGTCGTCGATCCAGCGCGAAGAGGGCGCGGAGAGCATGGGCAAGCGTCTGAACGAGATTGGCGCGGGTGTTGCCCGGCAGATTCGTAGTGAATACCCCGATCTGGCTACGCACAAAGAGAAGGTAGAGAAGCTCGCCGAGGTAATGGATCAGCTCGGTTACAACGCAAAAAATGTAACATTACCCGGCGGCGAGTCGGTAATCGAGGCCGATAACTGCGTATTTCACAGGATGGCGGTAAAGGATCTCGAGATCTGCCACCTTGACATGGGCCTGATGGAAACTTTTACTGACAGCAAGGTTGATCATCTCGAATGCATGGCTACCGGCGGTAATATGTGCCGGTTCAGGTTGAAGCCCAAGGACGAGTAGCTGCTACCGCTCATTGCATGGCTAATGCCGCGAATATACCGGCTCACCTCATGCGGTACCAAGATGCCGTGCTTACCTTGCCGTGCGGGGCGAAAAATCAGGCTTTATGCGTAACAGGCTCAGGTTATCAGCGCCGACTCAACCAGCACATCGACGCCCGTCTTGCTTGCTATGGCACGTGCCGGAATATTTTTGCCGGCACGCCACTGTGCCACTGCGCCCCGCTTGGATTCGCCACTGACCAGAAACATTATCTGCCGTGAGCGGCCAAGCCGCGCCGCGCTCAACGAGACGCGCTGCGGCGGCGGCTTGGGTGCATCCAGCACCGCCAGCGTATCGGGCGAATCAGCTTCGGTTCCCCATTCGTGACCGGGAAACAGGCTGGCGGTATGGCCGTCCTCGCCGAGCCCCAGCAGCGTTAAATCAAAGGTACCAACGGTATTCAAAGTCTGTGCGTATTCGCAAGCCGCCAGATCCGCGCCCAATTCACCTGGAATGGTATATAGCTGACCGGCCGGAATCTCGACATAATCGAGCCATGCTTCTCCGGCCATGGCGGAGTTTCGCCTCGGATCAGTTGGCGGCAGGCAGCGTTCGTCGCTGAAGTAGATATGCCAGGTGGACCAGTCGGCTTGCGTTGCGCGCAGCAGCTTGTAGATTGCACGCGGCGTATCGCCGCCCGCGAGGACGAGGTGAAACTGCCCCCGTTTCCGGATTGCCGTGGCGGCGCTAGCGAGGATTATGCTCAGCGCTACGTTATGCAGTTCAGACAGATCGGCGACTGGACGCCATCGGCATTGTTCGGAGTCAGTGGATTCCACAGGTTGTGAGGTTTTTACGCGCATGAATAACTCCCTAATCTGGCCGGATCGCCATTCTGCCACTACCAAGAAACAATATTGCGAGGCCGGAAAATAAATAAAAACCTTGCAGCTCAAGCGTCCAGCCGCCATTGGCTGTCAACGTAAATATCTGGCTGCGGTGCGCCAATACAAGGGCGAATACCATATTGCCAAAAACGAGCAAACCACCAAGCCGTGAAAAAATTCCCAGAATAATCATTAGCGGCGCAATAATTTCACCTGCATAAACGCCATAAGCCAGTGCCGGAGGTAAATTAATGCCCGCAAGCTGTTTACTGATGAAATCGAGAGAACCCGGGTTGAGTATCTTGAATGTACCATGGAGCAATATCAATATCCCCACCGTAAGACGCAAGATCAGTTTACCCAGGGCATCGCTTTGAAATGGATTGCGCATTGATATTCCTGCTGGAATTTTACGATCACGAGTTCAAGGTATAAAGTGAAAGATGCAGCTATCACGTGCGATGGCGTGATGCATTGTCTTTGGCGAAAAAGACTTCAATCTAAGTTTTGAGTCCTGACGGCGTGTTATATATCCATGACTTTTAGTCCAGGATAATGTCAGTCAGTTCCATTCTTTCGATTTTAATCCGCAGATCGAATTTTTCGTGATGCGGGGCGTGTCAGAGTTTTCTTGACGCGAACTGTCCCCTGATAGCGCCGAGCGTATATCGTCCGAACGGCGATTTCCCCAACCTTGTTTAGCCGCGGTATCATATCGCAGAAATCGCATCTCCGGTTAAACTCGGATAATCCATCATGCGGCTCTCGCAGTCTGCCTCACTATCATCTCGCGTCCTGATGGATTATCCGGGTTAATATGAGAATGCTGATCGATGCGCTTTCGGCAATATGGTGTGACATTGCAAAACCAGGAGGAACGATGTCTGACGAAGAAATGAAGGCCGAGTTGGAGCGGCTGCGCAGTGAAAACGCGGCGCTCAAAAAAGGGGCCAGTACCGGCATCACTATGAAGGTGAGCGAGAAAGGAGGGTTATCGGTGTATGGCATGGGCCGGTTTCCCGTGACGCTTTACAAGGAGCAGTGGTTAAAGCTGCTGGATCTGTCTGATGACATCCGGGCGTTCATAGCAGCGAATGAGGGGAAAATGAAGACCAAAGATTGAGGATGGGGTGAAAAGCATAAACGGGCTTCGGGCGAAAATGGTAGATTTGTAGCAGGGTCCTTCAGGAACGGAACCACTAAAAAAAGCCTCCGCGGAGCGTTGCTGGATTCAGGGCTTGTTCAGAGGTTCCGTGGGCATGCCGGTATAGCTATGCTTACATCTTTACATCCTGGCGCCCGAGGCGGGATCCGCCGAGTTTTACGTCGGCACGTTCCCAGGCCTTGTTGAAACGTGTCTCGATGAGCGCGGCCTGATCGTCCTTCTTTTGCGCGCGCAGCGCTTGCATCAATCCATAAAGCGCCCACCCGCTGTTGCGATTCCGCCGCAGGTCCTCCCAATATACAGTCTCCGCTTCGGCCGGACGTCCTGCTTCCAGCAGGATGGCGCCCAGCGTCAGCCGTGGCGGAGCGCTGAATTCAGATGGCTCCGTGTATACCAGGGCATCTTCCAGTAGAACCGCCCGTTCAAGGTGCGCGATAGCCTGATCGAATTGTCCACGCGCAGCGGCGATCTCGCCGGCGAGCACTTCGGGCGCGGCGTTCAGCACAGCGCGTGAGGTATTTTTCGAGAAAAGCGGGAAGTCCAGTGCCGGATCCCGCATGATTTTGCGCAACGCTTCCAGTTCCTGATCAGATTGTTGCAGTTGTTGCGTTGCGACAAACGCGAGACCGCGCACATAGTGCCAGCTTCCTTTCAAGAATAGGTTGGTGGATGGCGGGGCGGGCTCGTCAAGAATTTCTTTCCAGTGCCCGAACCTCGCAAGCGCCCAGTATGGCACCATCCGGAATATCGCTGCCAGCGGCATTGCCTCCAGCACTGCATCGTCTACCTTTCCGGCCGCTTCCCGCGCGGATTTGATTGCAACTTTGCTTTGACCGTCTCCCGTGGCCGCAAACCAGAGGAAGTGAATGTTATGCGGGTAATACATCATCGGGTACAACCCCTGGGCCTGGCACTGCCTGATGTAATCCTCGTCAGCCGCGACGGCAAGCTGATTGCTCTTCATCGAGTCGGCGTACCGGCCGACACGCTGATAGATATGGGATGACATGTGTATCATGTGCCCTGCTGCCGGCATCAGCGTCAGCAGGGTGTCGGCCGCCTTCTCCGCTCGCTCGGGTGTACTTGTCGGCTCCATGAGGTGAATGTACATGTGCAGTGCGCCGGGGTGTCTCGGATAGCGCCCCATCACCTCTTCCGTGAGTGCCACGATTTCGGCTGTTCCCTCGTACGGCTGGCCATCGCGCATCCAGTAGCCCCAGGGACGCAGATCCATCACCGACTCCACATAAAGCATCGCGATATCCGTGTCATCCGGAAAACGCTGGTGCACTTCCCGCATCGCTTCCGCATATGCCTTGTTGTTCACTGTCCGGTCCACGGTATTTCCCGAGTAGCGCTTCTCGAGGGCGCTGATAAGCGCCCGCTCCCTGGGCGATGCCTTCGCCATAAGCGACTTGGCCTGCTGCACGATCTCCAGAGCCCGTGGCTCCTCGTTCGGTTCCATCATCGCATTGATGTTGGGGCCGAGCACCAGCGCCTGGCCCCAGTAAGCCATCGCAAGCCCGGGATCGAGCCGCGCCGCCTCGCGGAATGCCCGGCGTGCCTCGGCGTGATTGAAACCATAGGCGAGATTGAGTCCCTGGTCGATATATCGCTGCGCCAGCTTGTTGCGTGTGCTGACGGGGAATGTGTGCGTGCCCAGGTTCTGCAGCCTGGGCGCGAGCTGGCCATCCGGGCCCGGCTTGTTCGCCATATCGGATTGCGCGTAATGCTGGTGGCCACCTCCAGATCCTGCGGAGGCTTCGCGTTTTTTGGTCGAGGCTACTTCACCAGTCCCGGCGCCAATTTCGGCGAATGCGCCGGGGATACCCGCGACGGCCAAGGCCAGAATTAATATCGTTGAACCGACGGTATGGAATTGCATTGGACATTACCTCCTTGATAAAAATTCTCATAAGCAATGGAAATTCTCTCGTTTTGTTCACGTAGAATGGGTAAGCGTAGCGTAACCCATCAAACCCCCACACGAAATGGCACATCAAACCAGGACTGGATATTGGCGTAATTGCAACTTGGTGAAGCGTGGAAATAACCCAATGATGGGTTGCGCTTCGTTCCATCCATTCTGCTGATAACTGTGTAGAGGCCCGTGTGGAGTTATATATATGACCGGTCGTATTTATACCAAGCAAAAAAAATCAAGGTTTGAAAAAATCACCCAGTAGATCCTGGCAGCATTGTTTAATTGGGGCAGACGATTTTTCTACTTTCATTCTTAATAAAGCCCCTTGCCAGGTATTCACAAGCAGATCCGCCATTTCCCTGGCTGATTTGTCTGATCGTATTGTGCCTTGCAACTGCGCTTTGGCCAGTCCGAATTGCAATATATCGAGATAGCGGCTAACCGCGGATTGAATGGATTTCCGGCAAACTTCGCTGGTATCCCCTATTTCTCCCATCAGGTTGCCAAGAAGACAGCCGCCTTTAAACTCATTTCTCTCAAGTTCCGCGATGTGCTCGTTAAAGTAGCGTTGTATTGCACCGAGCGCATCAGCATCGGATTGCTGAATATAAATCGTTAATTGTGAAATAAACGGATCAGTGTAGTGCTGAATGACCTCCGCGCCAAAATCCTCCTTGCTGCCAAAGTAATTGTAAAAAGAACCCTTGGGAACGTTGGCTACATCCAGAATTTCCTGCAGTCCCGTACCATGATAACCCTGCTCCCTGAGCAGGGTAACTCCATGGTTTAGCAAGTTTTCTCTATTAAATTCCTTTTTGGTTCCTTTGGACATGACTTCATAATACGACCGGTTGTCTTGCTTGTCAAGAAAGAACAGAGATCGCATTTGCGGGGGATCAGATATCAATTTACTTTCTGGAAGAGGAAGGAAAAAATAAAAAGAGCCGGACTAGCGCAGCTAACCCGGCTTTGCCCAGCATTTTCAGATATGCGGATTATTGCGGTGTGACGCTGTTTCGATGAAGTCCATCCACAGTGCTAAGCTTTTGAGTTCCGGATGTGC
This sequence comes from Nitrosospira sp., assembly GCA_039935055.1. Taxonomy (GTDB): domain Bacteria; phylum Pseudomonadota; class Gammaproteobacteria; order Burkholderiales; family Nitrosomonadaceae; genus Nitrosospira. The sequence goes on along the minus strand of JBDTKY010000134.1, from coordinate 14,242 downwards.
GAATCAGTTACCCTCCCTGGAGCTGTGTACCATCGATGATGTTTCTGGCGGCTGGCGGCAAGCCGAGAAAATACACTTCGCCAAGAGGGGAAGGGGAATTTTTGAGCAGATCCAAGGAGATTGATTTCGGGGCTGCGGTAAAATATGAGGCTTGTAAAACGGAGCATTCGGGAAGAAATAATCAACGTCTCATCCCGGGTCTTTCCACTTCCACCGCAACAACACCCGCAACTGCCTGAACTTCTCCGTGTCTATTCCGTCAGACAGAATCACAACGCTGCGCGGAAAAAACCGTCGCAGCGGTTTCGGGGAAACTGGCGGAATCAAGGACTGTAGGAGCTCGCGGAGTTTCTGGGGCTTCAGTTCAAGCACGGTCAGATAAGGCGCAACAAAGCTGCTGCCGAGCAGGGTGCAGGTAATTCGCTCCCCACTCCGTAATTCGAGTGTGCAGGCCATTTCGTCTGACAGCTTGAGACCCACAACCGATTCCGGCGAGCGTAACAATGCATAACGCCTTAAATAGAAAAAGAGACTAAGTGCCAGAATAACGCTACCTGTCAGTTTGACTGTGGCTGGCAGCATTAGCGGCCACAGCAGTCCGATAGCGGAAAAATGGGCAAGACTCAGCATTACGGCAAGGCGCATGGAGGGCTTTAGCTGGATAACGAGTAAAGCGGGTGAAGGGGAAGAAGGAGCAACCATGATTCAATTATCTCATTTCTGCGAATTAGCGGTTTATCCGAGCCGTGTATTGGCCGTATAATTGACTCTCGTTCATCAACCTTACATTATCCTAAATCCGGTAGTTGACCGCTCATTTCTTAGATTAACAGCATGATCTACAAAAACTTTTTGTATCACTTGACCTTCACCTTTTGGGTGGGTCTGCTACGAGGCGGATTGTACGGATTTTGCGGCACATGGCTGCGTTGTAACTCCTTGGAATGGAATGACCATTCCGCGTCGTTACGCCTTGCCCTGCACCCCAAAACCACACACTCCGCCCCGTCCAACTGCCGGATTTAGGATTATTTTGCATGAACCCCACATGGCAATCCTATTTGCTAAGCCGCAACGCAGTCATTCAGGATGGCCGTATCGTTAACTACGGTAACGCCGCCGCCGAGCTAGGAAGTATTCGGTCTGGTACGGTGCTGGCTGACCTGTCGCACTTCGGCCTGATTCATTTTTCGGGTGATGACGCACAGTCTTTTCTCCAGGGGCAGTTGAGTTGCGACGTCAGAGCGATCAACCCTTCCGCCGGCAGTTCTGCTGCTCTCTATGGGAGCTATTGCAACCCAAAAGGCAGGATGCTGGCAAGTTTTCTGATGTGGCACGATAGCGGCGGCTATGTCATGCAATTGCCGCCGGCATTGCAAGCCGCCATCCAGAAACGTCTGTCCATGTATGTCCTGCGTGCTAAAGTCGAGCTGGCCGACAGCAGTGATGCGCTGGTGCGCTTCGGCGTGGCCGGAAGTCATGCCGAAGCGTTAGTGCGGGAAATTCTGGGTACAGTTCCCGGCTCCGCTCTTGATGTGATTCATGGTCAACAGGGGAGCGTGATCTGTCTTGCGCAAGACCGTTTTGAACTCATTATCACTCCAGAGCACGCGCCTGCGGCGTGGGAGCGCTTGAGCAAAAATGCCTTGCCAGTGGGATCATCCTGTTGGGACTGGCTGGAAATAAAAGCCGGCATTCCCGTGATTACTGCTGCCACCCAGGAACAATTCGTACCGCAAATGGTGAATCTGGAGGCAATCGGCGGGGTGAGCTTCCAGAAAGGCTGTTATCCTGGCCAGGAAATTGTCGCCCGTGCTCAGTACCTGGGTAAAATCAAACGCCGCATGTTTCTTGCCAACATCCAGCCGCCGCCAGTATTGTCCGCCGTACCCGCAACATCCGTTGTATCCGTTGCGGCCGGAGACGAATTGTTCAGTACTGATATGGGGGAGCAATCAAGCGGCATGATAATCAATGCAGCATCCGCGCCAGAGGGCGGATTCGATGTGTTAGCTGTCATACAGACAAGCAGTATCGAGGCCAGTAAAATTCACTGGAAGTCTCCGGACGGTCCTCCGCTGGAGATCATGCCACTACCTTATTTAGTGAGCAACTGAGAGCCATGCAAGCAGAATATTTGATTCATTGCCATCCAATGAACTTCCACGTCAGTCATGAAATGGACGTGCGGACCGGTGATAATGGCTTTTTCCATCCGGGATATTGATGCGCATCGGCGGATCGTAATTGTCTTTCTTTATCAACGAACCGGCAAGATAGGGCACCCTGCTGCGCAGGTGACATTACCCGATAAGGCCGGTGAGGCGTTTCTGATAGGTAGCCAGGGTAACGCCATCAATACTTCAACGAGTTCGCTAACCAATATATCGTAACGCGTTTTTGCTAACGCTCAGTGACGGAAGAAATGAGCTGGAGGGGCAGGTTGCCATTCATTTTTTCCCCCTCGTCTCTCTTCGATGCTACCGAAATTAAACGGAAAATATTTAAAAGCGAAATGCCGCATCCCCGCATCTTCATTTGCCGCTTGCTGCTGCCATTGATGCTCATGACGTCGAGTGCATTTGCCGGTACGCTGGAACAGCGCGACATTGTGTTCTACTACGGGAGCCGTCCACCGGTGGAGGATTTGCGTCATTTCGATCAGATCGTCATCCAGCCAAGCCAGATTTTGCCGCATGAGAAAGCGGCGCTGTTAAACCTGGATTCCCTGATATTTGCCTATGTCTCATTCGGCGAGATTGCGCGCAATAGCGAGGATATGCCGCGCATCAAAACGAAATGGTCGATTGGCGTGAATCCGGCATGGAATAGCCTGGTGATGAACATGAATGATCCCGCCTGGCACGAATATCTGCTGGAGCACCATTTCGACCGCTTGTGGCGTGAGGGTTACCGTGCGTTTTTCCTCGACACCGTCGATAGCTATATGATTGTAACGGCGCCGGGCGAGCAACGCGAAGAACAGGAGACGGGGCTGGTTGCGTTGCTTGCGGAGGTGAAGCGCCGCTTTCCCGGTTGCAAGCTCATTCTCAATCGCGGTTTCGAGGTGCTGGACCGCGCCAGTCAATATGCTGATGGCATGGTTGCCGAGTCGCTTTTTCACGGTTTCGATCCGGTTACTGGCAAGCATGCGCCGACCAAGGAAGAAAACAGGGGATGGCTTCTTAAGCAGCTCAGGCGTGCACAGGATGAATTCAACGTCCCGATTACCGTGTTGGATTATGTCGAGCCGGGCAATTGGGCCGACGCGGAAAAAACAGCGCGTCAGATTGTCGAGCTCGGCTTCATGCCCTGGGTTGCCAACGGCGATCTGACCTGGCTGGGCCAGGGCCGTCTGCGTCTCGCCCCGCGTAAATTGCTGGCTGTCATAAACGGCACGCCCGCTCAACAAATGGATCATGAGCTGTTCAAGCATGCGGCGATGCCGCTGGAATATCTTGGCCTGGCTATGGACTATTGGTACGTTGATCAGCTCCCCTTGCCCATCGAGCCGCTGGTTGGGCGCTACGCCGGTGTTATCGCGTGGCTGCCTGAAGACAGCCAAGGCCGCTATGAGAGTGTCTGTACGCGTTTGAAATCCGAGGTCGATGCGGGGCTGCCGGTCGTGTTCATGGGACATTTACCTGGGGGTATTGCTTGCCAGCAGGTAGTCAATTATCAGGGAGAGCTGCAACCCACAACACGCAAACTCAAGCTCGGCAGATCAAATGAGCGTCTGGCTCGGCCACTTGCAGCACCCGTTGTGGGCAGCGGCACGCCGGGTATTCGTGTTGCCGATGAGAAGGACGCATGGTTGACGCTGAGCGACGAAATCAACCTGTTTCATCCGGTTGCCGTCGGCGCATGGGGCGGTTACGCATTGCATCCTCATGTCATGAGCGAGAGCGTGTCGGGCCGGCACGAATGGTTGCTGGACCCCTTTTCTTTTTTTCAGGCCGCGTTGCGCCTGCCGGTGCAGCCTGTATTTGATTTGACAACGGAAAATGGACGCAGGCTGGGCATTATCGAGGTGCGTGGCGACCGGCTGTTTGCCAGAGACAAGGAGGGGGTTGAAGTCATCGACCGGCTTCAGGCCTGGATAGAAAAAAATACTACGCCGGTAACATTGGGTGTGATCGAGGCGGAAGCGGGCACTGAAGCGCAGCGCGCCAAAGTTCAGCGATTGGCTGCCATGCCGCAGGTTCGATTAGCGAGTCACACGTATAGCCATCCTTTTTACTGGGGTATTTTTGAAGGAAAAACGGACGCCGGTCAGCAGCCTTATCGCTACAGCGTATTCATGGATGGTTACGCAGCGGAAATGACGCGTGAGACCACCGGAACCGTTGAATTCCTGCAATCGATGGCGCCCGGCTCGCCACTATTGCTTATCTGGTCCGGTGACGGCAAACCCGGTCCGGCTGCGCTGGCGGCCGCCGAAAAAGGTGCTTTGCCTCATTATGGCGGGGGCGGTTTGTACTGGCAGAGCGGTCCATTATCTTTGGCCGATCTCTCCCCGGCGCTGCGGCCCACTCAGTGGGGCACGCAAGTATTGACGCCGCTAGTTGGCGAGCCGCTGTTCGCGCATCTTTGGTATGGCGAAGCGCTCAATTTCGGCAAAATCAGCGATTGGAACCGGGAACTCGATCTCGCACGCCGGCTACGGGTCTCGTCCATTTCATTTCATGCCGATGCGCTGTTGCATGTGCATGGGGCGGAGCTTCTGGATCAACTCGCCGGAGAGCAGCGCAACGAAAATGTGCTTGGCATCTGGCTCGATGAATACGCCCAGCGTACGCGGGCTTTTCAAACGGCGAGCCTTGCACGCGATCTTGACGGCGACTGGCTGCTTTTCGGGGATACCCTCAGAACGGTGCGATTACCCGTCTCGGAAATAACGCCTCAAATCTCAAACGATGTTGTCGGATATTCCGACCGGAACAGTGAACGTTATATTTACCTGGCGCGCAATCATGCCGCTCTGAAGCCGGCACGTAATGGGGAGGACAAGGCTCCCGGATTGCGATTGATCGACGCCAGCGCGCCGCTGAAGTCATGGCACATCAATGCCGGCGGGTCCGCTACACTTTTATTTGAGCCGCGCGGAGATTTGACGCTCGGAATTCCCGCGTCCTGCGTGCTGAGCATGGATAGTGGAGCATTGACGCCTCAGCGGCAGGGTGCGTATTCCGTCTATGTAATACCCGAAAGAAACGCTTCAAGAGAATTCGGTCTTGCGTGTTGAAGCCCAGCGCGAATCATTATTGAACGCGCCTGCGTTAATGTTCATGAGCGCTGTGCTGCTGGTTGCTTTCTGGGTATTGTTTCCTCGTCAGCCAGCCTTCAGGGATCCGTCGAATTTGTCGGCAAAAGACGCTCTGTCGGTAGCCTATCTCCGTGTGCTGGTCCAGTCTGATCCGGACAATGCTCCCTTGCGCCTGTCCCTGGTGCAAGTGTTGACGGAAGCGGGCCTGACCGATGAGGCGGTTCTCGCCATTGACCCGCTGAAGCATGCGTCCGAATTGTATCTGGCCTACGAAATCAGCCTGGCGGAACTCAGGCTGGCCTTGCAACAACTCTACCGGCAGCCTCCCAAGGATGTTGAAGCGGTGCTGCACGCCCGTATTGCCGGGCTGATTCCTTCCCTGCTCCATATAGCGCGCAATGATACGGAATTGCACCAGGTGGTCGTGTTGGCGGAGCAGTTTGCCGAGCCTTCGGTGCTGGCCGAAACCTTCGAGCAACTGCTCGTCATATGGAAGGAAAGCGGGAAGGAAAGTGTGAAAGAAAGCGATCAGAGAAAATCGAGCTGGCTTGTTTTTGCCGCGAAACAGCGGATTGCGGCTAATCAGCCCCGGTTGGCTGCCCAGGATCTGTTCAAGGCTTTTTCGCTCGAACGCACGGCGAAGAAAAAGGTGGAGGTTGCAAAATCCTGTTTGCGCGCCTATCTTCAGGCAGGTATCGATCAGGAGGCTTTGAAAGCCGCGGTGCAGATGTTGAACAATCTTGAGGACAGGGGTGAGGGCGATACCGAGATTTTATTGCTGGCTGCCAGTATCGCCGAGCCGCTTGCCGATCGGAAGCGGGCATTGGCCTGGCTGGAAGAAGCAAGCCGGTTATCGCCTGCCGATCGGACGATAACCGAACGTATCGTCCGGTTGCAGGTGTCGCTGGGTCTTCTGAAAGAGAGCCTTGAGCGCGCGGAGCGCCTGAAAATTTCCCTGGTCGCGGGGAGCGAACGCCAGCGGTTGATTGCCCGTATCTATGACTGGAATGCGCAACCCGGCGAGGCCCTGGTTCAATGGTTGTCTTTTGCACGCGCCCGTGCCGACAGCGAAGCGGAGACCCGGGCCTTTGAGCTTGCGCAGGCGAAACCGGATCACAATGCGTTGATGCAGTTGCTTGAAGCGATCATGACGCGCCGTAAATTGACCGGTGCCGAAGCGGAGGCTTATCTCACAGCCGGTCTTTCCGTTGCACAACCTTCCCATGTGGAGCAACAGTTGCGCCGTCACGCCGAACGTTTCGAGAACCCCGTGGAAACGCTGAAAGCGCTGTCGCAGGTGCTGATCCTTCAAGGTAAGCCCCGCGCGGCGCTTGCCGTGTATCAGGATATGCCTGCCGCACAAACCGGGCAGCAGAGAATGGCGTTGGCCCGGCTGTATGAGGAAGCGGGGGATTCGCAGAAAAGTTTCGAGTTGTTGCGCGAGTTTGACACGCCCGATCCGGAGTATGCTGAAGCGTACTGGCTGTTGCTGGCCAAGGTCTCCACGCAACTAGGCCAGGATGCTTATGCGGAGAAAGCGTATGAAAAAGGGCTGGTTCTTCGGCCCAAGGATGCGGAGATACTCGAAAATCTGCAACGTTTGGCGGTGCGTCATCGTGATGAGAAAAAAAGCGAGCGTCTCGCACATTATGGATGGGATCGGCTACAGCGCCTCGACGACTTGCAACGTCTCATGCGTTTTTCCTGGAAACGAAAGAATCTGGAAGAGCTGGAGCACTGGCTATCGCAGGCGGACGCAATGCCGCCGGCAGTGATCGCTCAGGCACTTGACTACTGGTACTTTCAGTCGATGCGTAAAATGGCGGGCGGAGACCGGGATGCGGCTCGCCATGCGCTGCGCCAGCTCCTGCGGCTGCGCGGTGCGGATCCGGAAGTCACCGAGGCGATGATCTGGCTGCTATTGTCCGATAAAAAAATCGATACTGCATTGCTCGACGCGGTCGTTCAGCCGTACCGCACGCAAGCGGCGGTAAGCATGCCTTTAACGGATGCCTTGGCGGCGGCCGAGCAAACCCTGGGCAGGCCTGTTCAGGCGGGAGACTGGTACCTGCGATCATTGACGGCAAGGCCAAGAGATTTTTTATGGACATTGGCATTAGCCGATAATATGGAGTGGGCTGGATGTCCCGCAAACGCTAATCATGTCCGGTTCAGCGCGCTGAAAATGTTTGCTTCACAGCATTCCACCGAGGCTGACGTACAATATCCCGCGCGATTGGCCGAGTATTTTTCCGGATTGAAAGATTCATGGGCGCAGCCCGGCAATGCGGATGAGTTGAAGAAATGGCAATTGCTGCGCGAGCGCTGGGGATTTGCAAAAACCATGGATAACGCGCGCCGCTTTGCGCTGAAGCGTCAGCAGGAGCGCCTTTCGCTGCCTGCGTGGGAAGTATTTGCCGATGCGGCAAGAAACAATAAGCCGAAGGTTGTATCCGCTCAATTGCTGGCAATTTCAACTCATCTTGAGCGTCAGGCGGGCGGATCCGTGCCCGAGGGCGTACTTCCGTTATCCATAGATGACATTGACAGGGCCACCCGATGGCTCGCGGGGGAAGCGTCGCCTGCCCAGACATCGTTAAACGATGAACCGGAAGTCTGCCGTCAGACTTTAGCGAAAATTCGTGAATTGCAGGTGACATCCCTACCGCATCAGGAGCAGATAAAGCCATGAAAAAACCCTGGCTGGAAGGCATTGAAGCCGTTAACGTCAATAATCCGGCGTCGGCATGGGGTGGCTGGCTTGAAACATTCGTGCTGACCGCGATGGTAGTCGTGGCATCGTTTGCCACCCAGCAGCATGATCCTTTCCGGCTGGGCGGCGGTTTTCCCTGGCCTGTATTGGGCCCTTTGCTGGCCGGATTACGCTATGGATTCGTCTTTGGTTTTGTCAGCGCATTGCTGATACTGGCGACATTGGGGGTGGCCATCAACCAGGAATGGCAGGCCGCGCCGGAGTTTCCGTTGACATGGGCGATTGGCGTGGTAGTCGTGGCCATGGTGGCGGGAGAATTCCGCGACATGTGGGGACGCCGGTTGCATCGGCTGGAAGGCGCCTATCAATACCGTGCGGAACGTCTCGAGGAATTTACGCGTAGTTATCAGTTGCTGCGTCTGTCGCATGACCGCCTGGAACAAACCGTGGCAAACAGCGGATTTTCATTGCGCGAAGGCATTATGCACTTACAATCGGCATTGGATGCCATCGATGGACTAACCTATTCCTCGCTGCAGAAACTCATTGAATTCGTGGCGGAATACGGTGCACTGACGCAGGCCGCCATCGTGGGCATCACGGCGGACCACATCGATAGAACCCGGGTTCTGGCCCATATCGGGGAAAATTTTCCGATTGATGAGAACGACCCGGTATTAAAAGCCGCGCTCGGAAGCGGCGAGCTGGCGGCAGTAAACCTCATAACGGAAAGCGTAGCGGACCAAAATCAGTTGTTGGCCGCCATTCCCATGGCTGACTCGACCGGTGAGATTCATGCCATGCTATTGGTGAGATCCATGCCGTTTTTTGCGTTTCACGAAAATAATCTGAAACTTATCGCGGTGCTTGTGGCTCATGGCGTCGACCATCTGCGTTTCGGCGCAGCCACTTCCTCCATTGCCCGTTTTATGGCTTCGTTCGAGCGGTTGTATCAGGATTTCAAGGCGTTTGAGCTCGATACAACACTCTTGAAGGTGTCGGGTGCACGTGCCGACGTCATGGCTGCTTACGAAAAAATGAGGTCTTCAATCCGCGCTATCGATATGCTCTGTATGACTTACGATAAAGATCAGCCGGTCATCTGGATCATGCTGCCCCTGACCAATACCGCGGAGGCACAGGCATGGATGCAGCGGACGGATGGCGTTCTTGCGAGGGTGACGGCCGAACTGGCGGCCATCCATGAGATCGATCCACAAAAAATTCGGGCTCTGGAGCCGAACCGATGATTCGCCTGCCCATGCTATTGGGATTAGCCGCGGAGGCGCTGGCCGCTTTGCTGCTCTGGTGGAGCGCGGGTTACTGGATTGTGTTTGCTGCTGTCATATTGCACGCTGTTTCATCCTATTATCTGGCGCAGGGTTTCTGGCAGTTGCTGCCACGCCGGTATAAGCTGCCTGCGCGGAGGACTTTGAGTTTATTGTTTATCATTTTGTTGATTTTGCCGGTACTCGGTGCGCTGGGTTTGCTGTGGAGCGTCATCGGTGCCCTGAGACGCCCTCGCGGCCGCGCTTCACACAATGTAAAGATCGTTGTCTTGCCTGAGCTGCCGTTTTCGCCCCCCGTCATTTTCCCGGTACCGCCCTATAGTCTGGGCGCATTGCGTCAGATCGTCCATTTTGCCGGGCGGCCATTAAAGCGGCTAAAAGCAGTGATGGCGACAAGACACATGCCGTCACGCGAGGCCATGGGGGTGTGGTCAAAGGCGACCCGCGATCCGGTGGATGACGTGCGGTTGCTGGCGTATGCCATGAAAGACGATAGCGAAAAGAAACTGGCGGATCGCATCCTGGCATTGACCGGCGCGCTGCCTGATGTTCCGGTTCGCATGCGCAACGGATACCATAAAACGATTGCGGCGTTATGCTGGGAGCTGGTGTATCACCGTTTGGTACAAGGCGCAGTCAGGCAGCATTGGCTGCAAACGGCACGGCATCATATCGAGCGGGTGCTCGATCTATCGGATGCTGCGCCCGCGCCACTTGCCGTACCGGCTATGATTGCTACGTCCACCGCACCGGATGCGGACAGCTGGTTATTATATGGACGGATTCTACTGGATTCGGGCGATCTGGCGGCAGCAAGGCGCGCCTTCGCCAATGCACAGGCCGGCGGCATAGATGAACAGAAAATCCTGCCATGGCTTGCGGAAATCGCTTTCAATGAAAGGAAATTTATGGAGGTAAGGCGTCATCTGGCGACGCTTGGACGGCCCGGCGAAAAAGGGCGGGATCTGGCCCAGGTGAAAGTGTGGTGGGCCCGGTGAACAGCGGTACGGGGATGGGGGTGGTACAGGGAGCGCGGCCAGGCAGGCCGATGGCGGATAAGCCGGTAGCCGATATCGCCTTGTTGCTCGAAGGTACGTATCCCTATGTCCGTGGAGGGGTGTCCGCATGGGTTCACCAGATTATCAGCGGCTTGCCGGAAATCAGCTTTGCCGTCATCTTTATCGGCGGCGATCAAAAGATGTACGGCCCTGCGCAGTATCAATTTCCATCCAATGTGACACATGTCGAAACGCACTATTTGCTGCGCCCCGCTAGTTTTTCTAAAGCAAGTGCGCGCAAGGGCAATCAACGGGCGTTCTCGGAAATGGCTGGGCTGCATGCGCACATACGGCAATCGGTTCAACTGTCAGGCGAGGAAATGATCAGCGCATTCTCCCGGCTGGGTTCCGCGGAAGGTGTCAGCGAGGAAGATTTTCTGTATAGCGAAGCGTCGTGGGACTATATTACCCATCAGTATCGGGAGCGCTGCACGGAACCTTCGTTTGTCGACTATTTCTGGGCGATACGCGCCATGCACGCGCCGCTGTTCATCCTGGCGGATATCGCGGCCAACTTGCCGCCCGTAAGGGCTGTGCACGCCATTTCGACCGGTTATGCCGGATTGCTGGGCGCGATGATCCGCCTGCAGCGCGGCGTTCCGTTCGTGCTCACCGAGCATGGCATCTATACCAAGGAGCGGAAAATCGATCTGGCCCAGGCAACCTGGATTCATGATCATAGTGATGACGTTTGCAATACGCTGCATGATGAAATGGGATATATCCGCGGCCTCTGGATCAAATTCTACGAGCAGATCGGCCGCATGGCCTATGCACAGGCGTCGCCCATTATCAGCCTGTATGAAGGCAATCGCCTGCGACAGATTGCGGATGGCGCGGCACCGGAGAAAACACGGGTCATCACTAACGGCATCAACCTACAGCGCTATCAGGCCGCGCTCGAAAAACGTCCGGATGGAATTCCGCCGATTCTGGGATTGATTGGACGCGTGGTACCCATCAAGGACATCAAAACATTTATTCGAACCATGCGAATGCTGGTCAATGAGCGAACGGATGCGCAAGGGTGGATCGTTGGTCCGGAAGATGAGGCTCCATCGTATGTGAATGAGTGCAAGGAACTGGTCGCAAGCCTCGGCTTGAAAGATCATGTCAAATTCCTGGGCTTCCAGAACGTGGCAGAGATTCTTCCACAGCTGGGTTTGATGGTATTGACCTCCATCAGCGAGGCGCTGCCTTTAGTAGTGCTGGAAGCGTTTGCCAGCGGTGTGCCATGTCTGGCGACGGACGTGGGCTCCTGCCGGGAGCTTATTGAAGGCAACAGCAAGGAGGATCGCGCCCTCGGCGCAGCCGGGAGCGTGGTTTTTATCGCAGACCCCGAAGGGGCGGCAAAAGCTGCGCTGGAACTGCTCAATAATGCCATGCGCTGGCGCGCGGCGCAGCAGGCTGGGCTTGAGCGCGTAAAGCGTTATTATGACGACAAGCTGATGTTTTCCTCCTATCGGGATCTTTATGTGCAGGCCCTAAGGGATACCCCGAGCGGCGCTCCGCAGCCGCCGGCTTCCCCGGCATCCCTAACCATACAGGCTTGATATGGCGGGCATAGGGTCTGAAATCAAAAAAATTCTGGAGCGCGACAGCTACTGGTCAGTATTGCGCGCTTATGGTTATGCCGGGCTGGTCAGTGGCGGCCCCTGGGTGCTTTCCATTCTGAGCATCATGATGATCGGTATTCTTGCCGTCGTCCTTGGCGTCGCCCAGCGGGAGGTTAATGCATTCCAGATTTGTGTGACTTACCTGATGGCGGGCTCATTAATCTGGACCGGTGGCATGCAATTAATGTTTACACGCTTTGTCGCGGATCAGACGTATTCAAACAACCATGCCGAGGTATTGCCGAACCTGTTTGGCGTATTGCTGGTCACGATGGCGGGCGGTTCCGCATGGGCCGCGCCTTTCATTTTTTGGACTTTCGCGGAGCCGTTTATTCAACAGCTACTATTGCTGACCAATTTTATTGTACTGAGCGGCCTGTGGATTGCCCTGATCTTTCTGTCGGGAATGAAAGCCTATCGCCGAATCGTCTGGACATTGATCAGGGGTTATTTTCTTGGCATTGCTGTGGCGCTCGCGGCATCTCCGTGGGCATTGAACGGCTTATTGCTGGGCGTATTGATCGGCCATGGCTACCTGTTATTTTCATTCCTGCACCATATCGTGCGTGAATACCCGGGACGCTCTCTTCTCAAGTTCGATTTTCTTCGGAATCGCCGGAATTTTTATATCCTGTTTGCCGTTGGTACCCTTTATTATCTGGCGGTATGGGTCGATAAATTCATCTTCTGGTTTGTGCCCTACACCTCCGAGGCTGTCATCGGCCCGCTACGAGCTTCCATTATTTACGATCTTCCGATTTTTCTGGCCTACCTGTTCATCCTGCCTGGCATGGCAGTATTTCTGGTGACCATGGAAGCAGATTTCGCCGAACAGCATGAGCGTTTTTACCGCGCCGTCCGGGAGGGTGACACGCTTATGCACATCGAATACAGGCGCGATCAGATGGTGTACGCCGCGCGGCAAGGAATCTATGAAATTTTCAAGGTGCAGGGGCTCACGGTCGCGCTGTGCCTGCTTTGGGGCAGAGATCTGTTGCATGTGGTGGGCATCTCGCCACTCTATATACATTTGTTCTATATCGACGTTGTCGCGGTCAGCGTGCAGGTATTGCTGATGGCGATACTCAACGTGCTTTTTTATCTTGACGCCCGGCGCGAAGTATTGATCATTACCGCATTTTTTTTCGCTACGAATCTGATATTCACCTTCGCCACATTGCATCTTGGAGCGGAGACTTTCGGTTATGGATTTGCTGCCTCGGTAACGCTGTCTGCGTTTCTCAGCCTTTTTATCCTGTCGCACAAGTTCAATCGACTGGAGTATGAGACATTCATGTTGCAGAATTAGCAGGGTGGAACTTTCAACTTCCGATACGGGATCGGCAGGTCTCCGCACCGTTGCAGCTTGCCCTGCACCCCAAAAACCACACTCTTCGCTCCATCCAACTGCCGGATTGGGCTTATAAAACTCGGTGGTTCGAACATGGAGCGAGAAAACATGGACGGAGCACGATCAATCTTTGCGGACCTTGAAAATCCGTTTAGCTGCTAACAAGCGCCAGTCGATGGGGATGACGCCATGTAACCCGACAAACCCGACACTATTTTGTTTAGTATTTTGCCCAAAGAGTGCCCCAGGCACCCCCACCACCGCCCCAGTTTTCCACATCCGCTGAGCGAACGAGTAACTTTCTGTATAGAGGGAAAAACCGTCTCGATCCTGTTTTATCCATTACCATATCCACACAGTCAGCCAGAAAATAAAGCGCGTGTGAACCGGCAAAACCAATAATTTTACGCATTTCAAAACCTTCGAGAGTTATGGTTGCATTTTTGGCAGTTCAGAATTAAGAAAAGGCCCGGAGCGGGATCTCCGCCACCGGGGCCGTCCCCCTTGTGAGGGGTGTTCTCCCCCCACTTCATTCTCACGCATAACTCGTGCCAGTATCTACAGTGGAATTAAATTTGATTGGATAACAAATCGTTACATATATTTTTCCTTTTTCTCTCATCGCGCTGAAGAGGTAACTGTAAAAATTCTCGTCATTAGCGCCTCTTTAAAATGATCCGCTTCAGTCCTGTTCCATAGCGGCCGTACAGCAGGAGCGCCGGGCCAAGCAGATCATCGCCATGAATGGCCTTTATGTGGCGAAGGATTATCCCGAACATTTACGGCGTATCCGCTTCAAAGATCCGGAGTCGGGCAAGACGCTGGAAGCGGATGCCTGCTCCATCGACCTTCTCGCGGGCCTTTGACGAATTCGCGCAGGCGAAGCTGGCACAGCGCGTGCATGAAGCGCTGGTGAAGGAGCATCTGGGCCACGCGCTGATTGGCCACA
>JBDTKY010000133.1:0-12971 GCA_039935055.1 Nitrosospira sp. | reverse complement strand
ACTTTATGCGATATGGCCCTTGCCCAGCGTCCTGGCGTCATTTGCTTCCATTCCTGACCAGGAAAATTTGATATTCCGGTTTTCCTCCCTTCTTGTTCGAAGAGTAATTTTTCTACCGGTGAAATTTTCCCTCGCGTTCCGGTTGAGAGATAATTTCTACAATCCGTACCTTTATCGTGCCTCCTCCCGGGCGAGGCCACTCTATTTCATCTCCCTTAGAAAGGCCAAGCAGGGCGCTGCCTACCGGAGCGAGAATGGAAATTTTGTCCCCGATACCGTCAACATCTTTTGGGTAAACCAATGTCAGACGAAAATCTTCGCCGGAGGAATCGATACTGAAACGGACTGTTGAATTCATGGTTACCACAGATGGGGGTATTTGCTCCGGCTCGACAATCTCAGCACGATCAAGCTCGGCTCGCAATGCAGCCTTGCCAGGAAACGCATTTTCCGGAAGCGATTCAAGCAAAGCTTCAAGCCGGTCCAGATCTCGAGATGTCAGTACAATTTGTGGTCTGCTATCCATTTTTTACCTCATTCAGATTTCGATTCAATTTAAATATTTCCGCGAAACGGCATTGCCTGGCTTATGCAATGCCAAGGTAACAGCGGTCCCAAAAATCATACCAGGCCAATGCCAACAGGACTCAGGATGACAAAATCCACATCCCGCGCGCGCTTGCACCAATCGAAACGCTGGTAGAGTTTCGATCAGTATAACCTGCGAGCCAGGCGTAATCAGCCTGCCAGCAAGGAAGAAGCGCAATTTTACACTAAATGGCATCCATTGTCATGGCATCAGCATATTATGAATGACGCGTTCTCGTAGAAAGGCCGCCGGTGCTGGATCGCCATTGCGATTTTCTGGCACCTTTAGCGATTCCGGTTCAAGAAGCCGGAAGAGTGATAATGGGTGCCTATTCGCATCCCGCACAAGGCACGTTGACCCATCCTGGTGTTGAGCGTAAAGTCGAGCGATGGAATCGGATATCGCCAGAAGGATGTAGCTTTAAATTCCTGTTTTTCATAAGGGAGCAAACAATGGCTAATATGCAATCCCCCACTATTTCAAATCCCGCAGTACTGGTTCCGGTAAATCCTGAAATTGAAAGGTATAT
This sequence comes from Nitrosospira sp., assembly GCA_039935055.1. Lineage (GTDB taxonomy): Bacteria > Pseudomonadota > Gammaproteobacteria > Burkholderiales > Nitrosomonadaceae > Nitrosospira. The sequence goes on along the minus strand of JBDTKY010000133.1, from coordinate 11,853 downwards.
GCGCAGCCTGGTGAGTCAAACCGATCATCCAGTGCTGACCGAAATGGAAGCCGTCGCGAAGGAAAATAATTTCCCTATTGTCGGCCGTTTGGTGGGTGTGTTTCTCGAAACGCTGGCAAAGACAATAAATGCTAAACGTATATTCGAGTTTGGCAGCGGCTATGGCTATTCCGCTTACTGGTTTGCAAAAGCCGCCGGTGCGAATGGGCAGGTGATTTGCAGCGATGGCGATCCTTCCAACAAAGAGAAGGCTGAGCAATATCTCAAATCTGCAGATTTATGGGACAGAGTTGATTTTCGTAGCGGGCTCGCGCAGGAGATATTTGACCAGACCGGGGGATTATTCGATATCTGTTACAACGACGTCGATAAGGGCGATTATCCGCAGGTATGGCAAATGGCTAAAGAGCGGATTCGCCCCGGCGGCCTTTATATTGCGGATAATGTACTTTGGCATGGACGCGTCGCGGTGGAACACTATGTTGATATCGTTCCGGGCTGGACTGAACCAATTCTTGAGCACAACCGCCTCATTTTTAACGACCCGGATTTTGACGCTTTTATTAATCCGACCCGCGATGGCGTTGTCGTGGCGCGTAAAAAAAACAATTGATGATTTGGCCGATTCCGGGTAATTGGCAGCGTCAGGGTTTCGAATAGGGTTTCGTGTATTGTTTTTTTGGGTAACGTGTGTACAATTTATAAAGAATCAATCGATGCAACTCGATTGAGTAGTTCGATTGATTTAAGGAGAAACTAGGGTTCCGGCCTCCCGTGTAAAAAAGAGGCGTCTGGTCCGAGAGTTTCCGGCTTCGTCGTGACGAGGCTCCACGGAGGGATAAAAGCCCGGGAGATAATGTATCGCAATACATTGACTCTTGGACTTGCCCGCTGATCAAGGAGATTCCGTCATGCACTTCTTCTCTGAATTTTTCCACATTTTTACGACAACCGCTGTCTGGAGACTGATTAGCTCCCTGCACGCTTCCTCGTGGACCGCTTTCACCGATATGGAATACGCCGTAGGTAATCGGCAAGGCGGCGCTGCCGCCCGTGTTTCGAGAGTGATGTCATGTCAGTAAAAGAAAGTCACGATACGTTTTCTTCTGATGTTGCCACGAGCGATCCCACGCATTCCGGCAAACTCAATCGCAGCATGAGTGTCTGGAATAGTTTTACTCTTGGCTTTGCGGTCGTTTCGCCAGTGGTAGGACTCTACGCCATCACAGGTGTGCAGACTACAGTGACGGGGGGTGGATGGTTTGCCGCGTTGATCATCTGTCTAGTAATGCAATTGTTAGTGGCTACTGTCTACGCTGAGCTGTCTTCGCAGTTTCCGATTGCGGGTGGCGCTTACAAGTGGGCGCGGCAACTTGGAGGCGTTGTCACCGGACAATACGCCGGGGTCATCTACGTCAGTTCCACTATCGCAATGCTAACCACCACTGCCTATACCGGCGGCGTCTGGCTTTCCATTTTTTTTGGGTCGATGGGTGGGCAGGGGCCTTCATTAGTGATGTGGGGCGCAGTGTTCCTGCTGATCTGTGCGCTGCTCAATCTGGCCCATGTTAACGTCTTCAAGCTGATTATTACATTGGGTGTTTACGCCGAGGTGATTGGTTCGCTTGGCGTGGCTGTGCTCCTGTTTTTCTTCTTCCGGCAGAATCCGTTTTCAGAATTGTTTCAGCATCTGGGCACGGGCACCGCGCCCGGCGAGACCGCCGCTTTTCTGGCAGCGCTTGCAATTGCGGGTTGGGCCTTCATCGGTTTTGACGCCTGTTCCACCATCGCGGAGGAAACCCATGAACCCAAACGGATGGTCCCGCGCGCGATCTTTTTTTCCCTATGCATGGTGGGAAGCGTGGTGCTTTTCAATTCTGCCGCGCTGACATTGGCTTTTGATCACGACACCCTGGTAAATACGAGCGCCTCGTCTGATCCGATCACGCCCGTGATCACCAGCAGCTTCGGAGAATGGGCTGAAAAACCTTTTCTGGCCATTGTCATGGTCGCTTTCCTCGCTTGTGGCGCGTCGGTGGTGAAATACACGTCGCGCATCGTTTACTCAATGGCCCGCGAAGGAAATATGCCTGCTTTTCTAAGTCGTCTGGCCGCAGATCAGACTCCGCGCAATGCAATTATTTGTACTGTATCGCTGGCCGGGTTCGGGCTGCTGCTCGGATTGAATGATGGAGCGGTTGCCACCGTGATAGCTTTCGGCACGGGTGGACTTTATGCCATGTTCTCGATGACTACCGGAGTAGGGCTCTATAGCCGCCTCACAGGCCGGTGGAACCCGGCGCTGGGCGAGTTAAAGCTGGGTGTGTGGGGATTAGTGATCAATACGATGGCCTTTATCTGGTCGGTATTTGAATTTGTCAACATCGCCTGGCCACGTGCCTACGCCGTGGCGCCCAACGCCCCCTGGTGGCAACTCTGGGCGGTACCGCTGGTGTTGGGCAGTATTCTGAGTGCAGTCACACTCCATATTTTGATGAAAAAAAATCGTGCGGAGCGCCGCAAAGGAGCTACACCCAAAAGCATGACGCCGATGTGAACGGGCAGGCGTTAGCAGCAATCCCTGTACTGAGATTCGATTTAGGTTTAATGATTTATTTGAGGAGAAAACTATGAACCATCCAAATACATTTTTATGGGAAGAAAATATCCCCGGCGGTTGCCATTGGTCCGGCATTCTGCGCCGGGGCACAACGCTACGTATGATGGATGTAACAGGTGGCGCCAATGCCGCGGTGCTGTTCTTCAATCAGGAAGAAAAACTGGAGCGTTACAACATGGCGGATACGCTGAAGTCCCAGCATACCTTCCGTCTGACCAAAGGGCATGCGTGCCACTCGGATATGGGTCGTATTTTCTGTTGTATTACCGCGGACACGGCTGGTTGGCACGACACGGTATGCGGGATGAGCGACACCGAACTGATACGCCGGAAATACGGTAGCGGGCGATATCAGGAGCTTCGCAACGAGATGTTTCGCAGCGGGCTGGATGGCATGCTGATCGAACTGGGAAAATGGGGATTGGGCATGCGCGACGTAGTGTCCAATATCAATTTCTTCAGCAAGGTGACCGCAAGTTCATCAGGAAAACTGACGTTTCATCCTGGCAACAGCAAAGCCGATGATTATGTGAATCTGAGTTTCGAGATGGACACGTTGATGGTGCTGTCCGCGGCGCCACATCCGCTTGATCCGGCGCAGACATACGAGCCCGGAGCAGTCAGGCTGACGTCTTTTGCGACGCCGCCTTCGGTGGTTGAGGAGTGCGCGCGCATTCCCGAGAATGTGCGCGGACTGCAAAATACCCAGCGTTTATATGTCTGTCATGGAGGTGCGGCATGAGCACGAATCTTATTGAAAGCTGGCTCGATCCCGCAATGGCGGTGGTGGATGAAACCTGCGCGGCGGGCGAGCCATGGGTCAAACTGGTGACGCAGGGGCAGGTATTCCGTATTGTCGATTTGGAGGGTAACCAGGCCGTTGATACATTATTTTTTAACTCGGCTCATTCGGTGGAGCGATACAGTGCAACTGATACCATTCGCCGTCAAAGCATGCTGTATCTCACCACCGGCAGCAAATTGTATTCCAACTGCGGCAATGTCATGCTTACCATCGTCGCGGATACATGCGGACGGCATGACACGCTAGGCGGCGCCTGTGCGGCGGAAAGCAATACCGTGCGCTATGCGCTGGAAAAATTCCCTATGCACAGTTGCCGCGACAATTTTCTGCATGCACTCGCGCATGACCCCATTTGTGAGCATCTTGGCATGAGCAAGCGTGACCTGCCCAGCAACATCAATTTCTTCATGAATGTACCCGTATCGGAAGATGGTGGCCTGGATTTTGTGGATGGTGTATCGGCACCTGGAAAATACGTCGAGATGCGGGCAGAAATGGATGTAATGGTATTGATCTCGAACTGTCCGCAGCTGAATAATCCATGCAATGCCTACAATCCTACATCTATCCGGCTGCTGGTATGGGACGATCCAAATGATATTGCCGATGACTAGCCGGCAATCGCCGGCTTGTGAACGCAGCGGAATAATGCCGCTGGAATTCTATATACTGGCCCCGCAGGACGGTTAACCCGGAAATTAGGGGAAGAGATCATGTTTGAGAAAGTATTGATTGCCAATCGCGGGGCCATCGCCTCTCGTATCATTCGCACGTTGCGTTGCATGGGTGTGAAAAGCGTGGCGGTTTACACTGATGCTGATGCGTTGTCGCGCCATGTACTGGAGGCCGGCGAAGCGTATTGCATCGGCAGCGGCGCCGCGGCGGAAAGCTATCTGCGCGCCGACAAGATCCTGGAAGTAGCGCGGCACACGGGTGCCCAGGCCATTCACCCCGGTTACGGCTTCCTCAGCGAGAAAGCAGACTTTGCGGAGCAATGCGCTGCGCAAGGTATTTGCTTCATCGGCCCCAGTCCGCAGCAGATGCGTTCTTTCGGGTTGAAGCATACGGCGCGCGAACTGGCCTTGCAGAACCAGATGCCGTTGCTGCCAGGAACCGGCTTGCTGGAAAGCATGGAAGATGCCCTTCATCAGGCGGCTTATATCGGTTATCCGGTCATGCTGAAAAGTACCGCCGGGGGCGGCGGCATCGGCATGCGCTTGTGCTGGAACAAGGATGAACTGAGTGGCGCCTACGAATCAGTGAAATACTTGGCGCAGAACAACTTCAAGGACGCTGGCCTTTTTCTGGAGAAATATGTCGAAAACGCGCGCCATATCGAGGTGCAGATTTTCGGTGACGGTAAGGGTGAAGTCATTGCGCTAGGTGAGCGCGACTGCTCCATGCAGAGGCGCAACCAGAAGGTAATTGAAGAGACACCCGCGCCCCACCTGACGCCCCGCTTACGGCAGGCTCTGCTGGATGCGGCAGTACGGTTGGGCAAGGCAGTCAACTATCAGTCTGCGGGTACGGTGGAATATATTTTCGATGCATCCAGCGGAGAATTTTATTTCCTTGAGGTGAATACACGGCTGCAGGTAGAGCATGGCGTGACCGAAGAAGCAACCGGTATCGATCTTGTGGAATGGATGATCCGGCAAGCTGCCGGAGATCTGCCTCCGCTGGATTCGTTTGACCTCAAGCCCAAGGGTGCGTCCATTCAGGTACGGGTATACGCCGAGAATCCCGCCAGGGAATTTCAGCCGTCCTGCGGGACACTCACCGCAGCAGAGTTTCCATCCGCGGTGCGTGTCGAAACCTGGGTGGAACGCGGTGTCGAGGTATCCGCGTTCTATGACCCCATGCTGGCAAAAATTATCGTGCATGCGGCAGACCGCGCCGAGGCTATTATCCAGATGCAGACCGCATTGGATGCAACTACGCTGCATGGCATCGAAACCAATCTGGATTATCTTAAACAGATTCTGCATGGCGCAGCATTTCGTGCCGGTTGGTATACGACGAGCTTTCTGAGTGGGTTTCATTACGTCCCTCACACCGTCGATGTTCTCGCCCCCGGCGTGCAAACCACTGTCCAGGATTATCCTGGGCGCATCGGTTACTGGAGTATCGGTGTACCGCCATCAGGACCGATGGATGGTTTGGCTTTCCGCCTGGCTAATCGTCTGGTCAATAACGCAGAAGATAAGGCTGAGCTGGAGATCACCCTTGCTGGCCCTACACTGCGCTTTAATTGTGACAGCGTGATCGCCGTGTGTGGCGCGCCTGTGGAGATACGTCTGGACGGTGAGCCGCTGATACAATGGCGATCGCATTCAGTCAAAGCCGGTGCGCTATTGCAATGCGGCAAGATTGCAAATTTTGGCTGTCGTGCCTATCTCGCTGTCCAGGGCGGTTTTCAGGTACCTGATTATCTGGGTAGCAAATCTACCTTCACACTCGGACAGTTCGGCGGGCACGCAGGCCGCACCTTGCTTACCGGTGATGTGCTGCATATTATCGCGGCGAACTCACGCGCTCACCGTATGCTGCCGGCGCCATTGATCCCACAGTACAGTGATACATGGGAAATCGGCGTGCTGTATGGACCACACGGAGCGCCGGATTTCTTTACTGACGAAGATGTCCGGATATTTTTTGCTGTGGACTGGAAAGTGCACTACAACTCAAGTCGTAGCGGTGTGCGTCTGATCGGACCAAAACCGCAATGGGCGCGCAGCGATGGCGGTGAGGCGGGGCTGCATCCCTCAAACATTCATGATAACGCCTACGCTATCGGTGCTGTAGATTTCACCGGCGACATGCCGGTGATACTGGGTCCAGATGGTCCAAGTCTGGGTGGATTCGTCTGCCCTGTAACTATCATCCAGGCTGAATTATGGAAAATGGGGCAACTCAAGCCGGGCGATAGCGTGCGTTTTTGCCGGACGTCAGCGGAGCAGGCACATACACTCGAAAAGTCGCAGGATGCGACCATCCGGTATCTTCGAGTGCCGAAAATTCTTCCCTCTCCCCAGGCAAGCGGCAGGATGGATAATCCTGTCCTGCATCGCATTCCGGAGAATTCCCGGCAGATACAGGTGGTGTATCGGCAATCCGGGGACAAAAATCTGCTGGTCGAATATGGGCCGCCGGAACTCGACCTCAACTTGCGCTTTCGTGCGCATGCACTGATGGAATGGGTACAGGAAGCGCGTAATGAAGGCCGCTTCAAAGGTGTCATAGATCTGACACCGGGCATCCGCTCATTGCAAATCCATTTCGATTCACGCAAATTGTCGCGTGACAAACTGCTGAAGAGTCTCATTGCTGCGGAAAAGAAGCTGCCAGCCATTGAGCATATGGAGGTACCGGCGCGTATTGTGCATCTGCCGCTTTCCTGGGATGACGGAGCAACACGATTGGCGATAGAAAAATACATCCAGTCGGTGCGAAAGGATGCGCCATGGTGTCCGAGCAACATCGAATTCATTCGCCGGATCAATGGGCTGGATGACATTGAAGCAGTACAGCATATCTTGTTTAACGCGAGTTACCTGGTGATGGGACTGGGCGACGTATATTTGGGCGCACCGGTGGCGACACCGGTGGATCCGCGTCACCGGCTGGTTACCACAAAGTATAATCCAGCTCGCACTTGGACTCCCGAGAACGCGGTAGGAATAGGCGGGGCTTATTTATGTGTATACGGCATGGAGGGTCCAGGCGGTTATCAATTTGTCGGGCGCACCGTACAGATGTGGAATCGCTATCGCCAGACCGCCGACTTCAAGGATGGGAAGCCTTGGCTGCTGCGTTTCTTCGATCAAATCCGGTTTTATCCGGTAAGTGAAAGCGAACTGCTCAAACTGCGAAAGGATTTCATTACCGGACACTTCAAGTTGCGCATAGAGGAAACTACATTCAGTTTGAAGCAGTACAACCTCTTCCTGCAACAAAATGAGGCGTCTATCGGCACCTTTAAAGCCGCACAGCAGGCTGCGTTTGAGGCCGAGCGCGAACGCTGGAAGGTTGAGGACAAGGCAGAGTACGTGAGCGAGGCCGCGCTTGACGAGGCGGATACACAGAGCGAACTGGATCTGCCAGAAGGCGCCCAGATTGTTAGCGCGCACGTGACCGGAACGGTATGGAAACTGCTGGTCAAGGAGGGGCAGCGCATCGCAGCAGGCAAGCCGGTCGTGATCGTCGAATCGATGAAAATGGAATTCGCAGTGGAGGCACCGGTCAGCGGTACGTTACGGCAGCTATTCTGCAGGGAAGGCGCGCACGTGTCCGCAGGTCAGATATTGCTAGTGATTCAGGAGGATTGATCTTGAATGAACTGCTCCCCTTGGGTGATATTCCATCCCTGCTGCGATGTTATGCGAATGGCGAACTGACACCCAACCGGGTGGTACAAGCGGTGCATGCCGCCATCACAAATGATCCCGGCCATGTCTGGATATACAAGCTGCCGCTGGAATCATTGATGGGTTATGCGCGTGCTGTCGAAGCCAAAGCCGGGGCACTCGGCATGGCAGCGCTGCCGCTATACGGCATTCCTTTCGCTATCAAGGATAATATTGATCTCGCGGACACGCTGACCACAGCGGCTTGTCCGGCATTTTCCTACAAGCCCCAGCATAGTGCCGTAGTAGTGCAGAGATTGATCGATGCGGGCGCAATTCCTATCGGCAAAACCAATCTCGATCAGTTCGCCACTGGGCTGAATGGTACCCGGTCACCTTATGGGGTTTGCCGCAATGCATTCAATCCAAACTATATTTCCGGCGGGTCGAGTTCCGGTTCGGCAGTAGTGCTGGCGAAAGGCCTGGTATGTTTCAGCCTGGGAACCGATACCGCGGGCTCGGGCAGAGTGCCCGCAGCATTCAACAATCTTGTCGGATACAAACCCACCAGAGGCTGGCTTTCTACACGTGGAGTAGTACCGGCCTGCCGCTCGCTGGACTGTGTTTCCATCTTCGCCTTTACTGCCGCAGATGCCGAACGAATTCTGATGGTGGCTGCCAGCTACGATGCTGAAGATATTTATTCGCGAGAGAGAGGAGAGCGTGACTTGGATTCCGGTTTGCAACGTTTTCGCTTTGGTGTGCCTCCCAAGGAACAGCTGCAATTCTTCGGCAATCACGAAGGCGAACGGCTATTCGACGAGGCGGCAGCAAATCTTCAAGCCTTGGGTGGAGAAGCTATCGAAATAAACCTCGATCCCTTTCGCGAAGTGGCGCGATTACTTTACGAAGGCCCCTGGATAGCGGAACGTTATGCTGCAATTCGGCAATTTTTCGACTTGCACAGCGACCAAGTAATCTCACCGGTACGAGAACTCATCGCGGGCGCGCAACGATGCTCAGCAGCCGATGTCTTCAACGGTCTTTACCAGTTGCGCAGGCTTAAACGTCAGGCTGATCATATCTGGACGCATGTGGATTGCCTCCTGACGCCAACTGCTGGCACTATTTATACCATTCAGGCAATGCAGCAAGATCCCATATGTCTTAACGCGAATCTTGGTTACTACACTAATTTCATGAATCTGCTCGACTACGCCGCCGTGGCGGTCCCGGCGGGCTTTCAAAAAGACGGGTTGCCCTTTGGCATTACTCTGGCGGCGCCTGCCCACCAGGATGAGCTGCTGCTGCAGCTGGCCGGACGAATGCAGCAATCCTACGGATTGCCCCTGGGGGCTACCGGCATTTCCCTGCCGTTCCTGAGCGAGATATCTTTGCCAGGAGCAGCGCCTGCGCAGGCGCTTGATCAGCGATCCGAACAGATACGTGTCGCGGTCTGCGGCGCACATTTATCGGGCTTGCCGCTGAATGGACAATTGACCCGCCGCAATGGACGGTTCATTACAAGCACAAGAACTTCGCCGAACTACAAACTCTACGCCCTTCCGGGCGGGCCACCGCACCGTCCGGGATTGGTGCGTATAGATAAGAATGAGCAAGGAGTTGCCATCGAAGTCGAAGTGTGGGAACTGCCCGTGCGCGAATTCGGCAGTTTTGTGGCAGGGATTCCCGCACCGCTGGGTATCGGCACCATTACTCTGGCGGATGGCGCCGCCGTGCAAGGCTTTGTATGCGAGCGCTATGCCGTGGCTGATGCGGCGGATATCAGCGGGTTTGGCGGGTGGCGCAGCTATTTAGGGCAATCAGGGGGATCTGGACGTAAATGAAAGATGTGCTACATCAGTTAAAACAGAGGCCGTGCAAAAACTATTTTGTCAATGCCTCAAGACGATCGTTCAACCGTTTGATTTCCTGCTCTGCCACAACCTGCCTTGTTATATCGTATTGCACGCCGAGATAGTAGAGTATCCGTCCATTCGAATCGAACAACGGAATAACCTCCAGGTGATTATAGAATAACTCGCCATTTTTGCGATAATTCCTGAGTGTAACCACAACAGGTTGTGAGTTATTTATCGCATCGCGCAGCCGCGATTTCTCTTCTTGTTCTTTGTCCCCGCCTTGCAGGAAACGACAATTTTTGCCTATTGTCTCTTCCTGTGTATATCCAGTCATGACTTCAAAAGCTCTGTTTGCATAAACAAGTGGAAGGTCTTCCATGTCGGGATCGGCCAGCGTCACGCCATTCACGCAGGAATCCAGGATAGCGCACAGAATTCGAGGAATTAATCCGGGGTCTTTGTCATCCATGAAAAGCATTATTCTCTCCTATATCATTCCACTCAAAGTTGAGTGCCTGCCAAGGTGAATCGATAAATCGAGAGCAATTAATTATGAGCCGAAACATCCGCAACCTCTGCTTCGACCAATTTCTTTATATTTCTCACGGTTTTTTCGGTACCTTCCTGAACTGCTATGCGGATAAGCTTTTCAAAAGGTCTCATGAACATGTCGAGGCTAAGCAGCTCGAAGGTAAAAGTGATACGGCTTGCAGAGGTGAGGGTGGATGCTTCAAGAATGTAATCGCATCGGTAGGGGTTGGATACCCCTTCAAAGCAAATGCGCTGACTTGGTTGAAAAGTCATTACCTTGAAAGTCGACTCCGAGCGTCTGCCCTGGTCGAGCCGAACTTGGTGGCATAGGGTTCCTACATTCACGGGTCCTTCGGTAAGTGGCTTCAATTCGATGACTTCTGGCGACCACCTGGGATAATTTGTAAGAAAATTGGCGCCAACAAAATCAAAAATGTCTTTAGGCGGACGTTGAATAAAAGCATTTGCCTTACCGACGACACGAGTGTCCTTGAGCAAACCGAACATAAAATTGTCTCCTGCTGGATTCATTCAAATCGAAGGATACCTGATTCGCCTTCGTTGATCTAATCTCATTTCCCATATTAGCTGCCTACGATATTCGGCGATACCGCAAGCCGTATAACATATATTAAGGTATGGATCGAAATGCACTCGCGTGGATTGTCTTGCAGCAGAATTGACTAAGATTCGGGATGCCCCACGTTCGCGCTAACTGATAAAAGTTGACTTGCAATTAATTAGTAATGAAGCTTATTCTAATTAATTGCAAAATGTAAGTAACTATCTAATATTATTCACTCGATGCACTCTCGTCTTGCATGCGTATGCTATCAGGCGAGCTTAAACATCGCTGGGTTCGGTCAATGGCAGAACGGCAAAGTTCCGTAACGTGGCTAGTGTAGTGAGTCATTTTATTTAGCACTTAAGTGACGATTGGCACGGATGACTTTTTGCAGGATGTCATTGGCCTTGGCTGTCCAGACAAAAGGCTTGGGAGACTGGTTATGTATGGCGATGTATTCCTTGATGGCGGCATTGAGTTCCGGGACGCTCTTGAATACGCCCCGGCGCAGACGGCCGGTGGTGATGTCGCGGAAGAAGCGCTCGACCCTGTTCAACCACGAAGCCGAGGTGGGCGTGAAATGAAGCGTGAAGCGGGGGTGTTTTTCCAGCCATTCTTTCACCTTGGGATGTTTGTGCGTGGCATAGTTATCGCAGATCAGATACAGCGATTTGTCTTTCGGGGTCTCCCGGTCAATCTGGCGCAGGAACTCAAGCCATTCAGTATGGCGGTGGCGCTGCTCGCACCGGGAGATGATCGATCCGTCCAGCGTGTTGAGCGCGGCAAACAGCGCGGAGGTGCCATGGCGCTTGTAATCATACAGGGTAGCGGCACCTCCTTTCTTCAAGCGCAATCCTGGTTGCGTACTATCCAGTGCCTGGATCTGGCTTTTTTCGCCGCAGCACAACACCAAAGCATGCTCTGGTGGAGACATGTACAAGCCCACGATGTCTTTGAGCTTCTCGACAAACTTCGGATCACGCGAAACCTTGAAGGTTTCGATCAAATGTGGCTTCAGCCCCTGCGCGCGCCAATGACGCGAGACGCTCGACTGACTGACGCCCAGCGCAGCGGCCATGCTGCGTGTACTCCACTGGGTCGTTTGCGGGGGCGTGGTTTGCGTG
>JBDTKY010000132.1:0-7714 GCA_039935055.1 Nitrosospira sp. | reverse complement strand
AAATCAAGACTGATGTTTTTGAGGTTGTGCGTGCGTGCACCGCGAATTTTTATAAGTTCCATCGACTGCTTCCATGGGTCACCCATTGATAACCTTGGGCTATCTGAGTGCCGGTCAAACCTGTTAATATACTCAACTTCTCCGCATTTTCCCAATCTGATTCATGTCCGTCTCATCACCCCCCGAGAAAATGTCACCGATAGAGTTGCGCGCTACCGCCGGTCTGGCCGGTATCTACGGGCTGCGCATGTTTGGAATGTTCATCATTCTGCCCGTATTCGCGTTTTACGCCGAGCACCTGCCTGGTGGCAGCAACTATACCCTGATTGGGATTGCTCTCGGTTCCTATGGGCTCACTCAGGCAATATTGCAAATTCCTTTTGGTTGGCTGTCCGACCGGATCGGGCGCAAGCCGGTTATCTACATGGGCTTGATTCTGTTCGCCATAGGCAGTTTCGTAGCTGCCTCCGCCACTGATATTTACTGGGTAATTTTTGGCCGCATTATTCAAGGTGCGGGGGCGATTTCCGCGGCGGTGATGGCGCTTGCCGCCGACCTCACGCGCGAAGAGCATCGTACCAAAGCGATGGCTGTGATTGGCATGACCATCGGCGTTACCTTTGCGCTTTCATTGATTGTGGCGTCGGCACTCAACCGTTTGATTGGCGTGCCCGGAATTTTCGCCATGACCGGCGTGCTGGCATTGCTGGCGATGGCGGTGGTTTACAAGATCATTCCCAATCCGGTAATCAGCCGTTTCCATTCCGATACCGAAGCATCCACCGGACGTTTTGGCAATGTGTTGCATAATCCTGAATTGCTACGTCTGGATTTCGGGGTTTTTGCCTTGCACGCGGTGCTGATGGCGCTGTGGTTGGTCGTGCCGTTATCGTTGCGCAAGGCGGGTTTGGCGGCAGACTCTCACTGGCAGGTTTATTTTCCCGTATTGCTCTTTTCCATGGTACTGATTGTTCCAGCGATTATCTATGCGGAAAAAAAGGCAAAACTCAAACCGGTTTTTGTCATTGCGGTGGCGCTGCTGCTGGCGAGTCAGGCATTGCTGGCGTATACATACGAATCCCTGTGGGGAACAGCGGCAGCGTTGCTGGCATTCTTTACCGCGTTCAATCTGCTGGAAGCAACCTTGCCCTCGCTCATTTCCAAGATTGCGCCGGTCGGCGCGAAAGGCACCGCCATAGGCGTCTATAGTAGTGTCCAATTTCTCGGCGCATTTATCGGCGCAACCGCTGGCGGTTATTTGTTTGAGCATCATGGCAGCTCCGCACTGTTTGCGTTTTGCGGCATCCTTCTGACATTATGGCTGCTATTTGCCGCCACTATGAAAGCGCCTGCTGCCGTGCGTACCCGAATGTACCACGTGGCGGAAATGGATACAGGCAAAGCCAGCGGGTTGTCCCGCCAACTGGCGGCGCTACCCGGTGTGCATGAGGCGCTGGTGCTGGCAAGCGAAGGTGTGGCTTACCTGAAAGTGGATATGAGTGGTTTTGACGAAAAAGGAGTTGTTCAATTACTTGGGGGAGAAGCGTAATGGCATCAGTCAACAAGGTCATACTCATCGGCAATCTCGGTAAAGACCCGGAGACCCGCTACATGCCAAATGGCGACGCGGTGACCAACATCACTTTGGCGACCACGGAAACCTGGAAAGACAAAAACGGTGAAAAGCAGGAAAAAACCGAATGGCATCGCGTCACGTTTTATCGCAAACTCGCCGAAATCGCCGGTGAATACCTGAAGAAAGGCCGCCCGGTATATGTCGAAGGACGGCTGGAAACCCGTAAATGGACCGACAAGGCGGGCCTTGAGCGCTACACTACCGAGATCATCGCCAGCGACATGAAAATGCTGGGCAGCAAACCGGGAAGTGGCAGCTACGAAGCAGGCGAAAGGGGAGAGAGGGAGGAGGGCAGTTTCGCCCCGAGTACATCTGGCAGCAAACCTGCCGCAAGAAGCAACACGGGGTTTGATGACATGGATGATGATATTCCGTTTTGAAGGTTACCTGCGATGGAACAGTTCCGGCCGACTAAATACGTATCCGGTTCTGACCTGAATCAGGCAAAATTTTCAGGATGACATTCGCTTAAAACTTTGTTTGCCGTGTGAAAAAAGCCTGGTATGGTTTTCTGCTTCCAGCGAATACTTCTTTTGCCCAATAGCGCAGATGGCTAACCCTGACCATACCTTAATCATGCACTGAGGAAAGATATGAAACTGTTTGTGCTTATTATCGTGCTGTTTGCATTTGCCGGTGCAGCTCACGCTGCTGTCAACATCAATACAGCAACTCAGGCCGAGCTTGAGACCCTTCAAGGAATTGGCCCGGCTAAAGCCAAGGCCATTGTTGATTACCGGAAGAAAAACGGTTCCTTCAAATCACCGAATGATCTGGAGAAGGTCAATGGCATCGGACCGGGCATCATGAAGCGGCTTCGCAAGGACATTACCACGGGTGGGACCACCACGGTTCAGAAGGAAAATAAACCCGCTCCCAGGGAAGAAAAAAAATCCAATAACAGGTAGCTCGCGGAAGGGATTTAGGTGAAATGATGCATCGGGATGGTGTGCGTTTTATTCGTAACCGCTTTATACTTTTTACCTTCCTTATACGTACATTTTGCTGCTCGCTGTGCGTACGATAAGCCGCCACGATCCTTTACGAATTAATTGACCATGTTCAAATCCATAGAAGATCTTATTGGCAATACACCCCTGGTAAAACTCAAACGCTTGCCGGGGAAAACCAGTAATGCTGTCCTCGCCAAATTGGAGGGCAACAATCCTGCAGGTTCGGTAAAGGATCGTCCGGCATTATCCATGATTGTGCACGCACAAGAGCGCGGAGACATCAGGCCGGGAGATACGCTGATAGAGGCCACCAGTGGCAATACCGGTATCGCCTTGGCGATGGCAGCGGCAATCATGGGTTATCCCATAATACTGGTGATGCCGGAACACCTCAGCATCGAACGGCGGCAATCCATGAAGGCGTTCGGTGCGGAAATCGTGCTGACCTCAAAAGAAGGCGGCATGGAGAAGGCACGGGATGTGTCTGAGCGGATGCGTGTTGAGGGTCGTGGAATCATTCTTGATCAGTTTGCCAACCCGGATAACCCGCGAGCACATTACGAAGGGACTGCGCCTGAGATTTGGCGCGATACCGGGGGGAGAATTACTCACCTGGTGAGCAGCATGGGCACCACCGGCACAATTATGGGTTGTGCCAAATATTTCAAGGAAAAAAATCCGGAAATTCAGATCATCGGCGTGCAGCCAGAAGAGGGTGCCCAGATTCCAGGCATCCGGAAATGGCCGGAAGCCTATTTGCCAAAAATCTACGATCCCAGCCGGGTAGACTGCATTGTGCTGGTTTCTCAGGCTGAGGCCGAGGATATGACCCGGCGGATGGCACGTGAGGAGGGGATCTTTGCCGGGATCTCCTCAGGCGGCGCGCTGGCGGCGGCACTCAAGATTTCCGCCGAAGTGCACAACGCGGTGATCGTTTCAATCGTTTGCGATCGCGGTGATCGCTATCTTTCCACAGGGGTTTTCCCCGCCTGAGCGAGTCTCTGCGCAGCCGGAAAGTACGCCGAATCATACTCCCACGGTTAGCATAGCCATCCCCCATTCAACACTGAATGGGGAGCGTGCGAGTTCAGCGAGTTTTATTGTGATGAGAGTCAATAATCCTAAATCCGCACCGTAGCGAACTCACCTAAAAGGTGAAGGATCAAATGTTTCAAAAAAATTATTGTGGATCATGATGTTGAATAGATAAATGAGCGGTCAACTGCCGAATTTAGGATAATGATCAAGCTGCTCGTTACAATTTTGCCGGCGTCGTTTGCAGTTATTTTCTCCGCCTACGCAGCTCCTCAAATTACTCTCTCCCTTGACGATATACACAGTCCCGGTTTTAGTGCGAAGGCGATTCAAGTCAGCCTTACGGGCCCCCAAATGTCGCTATTGGAAGTGAAGCTGGGTGAAGCCGCAGTACAGGGAAAAATCTGGCGTAATTTGCGTTTCTCCTGCCATACGTTCCAATTTTCCCAGGACTCTATTAGCTGTGATGATGGGGTATTACGGCTCCACAAGTCCGCAGCGGTGCCTGCGGCATTTCATTTTTCTTTCCGCAACAAAACGCTGGACCTGAACCTCAGGACAACTTCCAACAAAGGTACCGGGGGCTGGCGGCTTTCCGCGCGGTGGGGAGGCCCGGCGTGGGAGAGCGTATTGACCGTGGCAAACGGTCAGATAACACACATTGCAGAACTGCTGCCGGGCAGGGAAAGAAAATTGCTTGCCTCTGCCAAGGGAACAATCAATGGAACAGCCAAGGTGCGCGGGAATGCCGGTGGGCCTGCCGCCATTGAGGCGAATTTTGCCGTGGATGGGTTGGCATTCAGCGATGTCAGCGGCTTGCACGCGGGTGAGAATATCAGTGGAGAAATAACCGCCAAAGCCATGCGTCAGGGTGGCCAGCGGAGTGGATTGTGGGAATGGCAGACCGATGTGACCTGGCCGCAGGGTGAAGTGTTCTGGCAACCACTTTATTTTGTGGGTCAAGATCAACGATTCAACGCCAATGGCGACCTGGATGAAAATATCATTCGCCTGCTCAAGGGAAGTCTTGCGCTCGGGGGTATCGGCGTGGCTGAATTATCCGGTGTGGTAGAGCGTTCCACGAGCACGCTGCGCGACTTTGATTTGAGCGCCGATAATCTGGAATTGTCCGGGTTATTCAGTCAAGTGGTGAAACCTTTTCTGGCGAGCACTTCTTTCAATGAATTAAAGGCCGCGGGGCATGCTGGAATTAAATGGCGTTATCGTAATGGCGCCAGCGAATTGCTTAATCTCACGTTGCGTGGGGCGTCAGTGGAAGACGAACGCGAGCGTTTCGCAGTTCGCGGCGTTTATGCCAGCGTCCCCTGGCAGGCGCAAGGGGTGTCCACGGCGGATATCAGCATCCAGAGCAGCCAGTTATGGCGAATACCTATAGGAGAGTTGCGCATACCGCTGGAAATTAATGGACAGAATTTCGCCATTTCGCGCTTGATATTTCCGGTACTTGATGGTGAATTTGTGCTTGAGAATTTCAGCGCATCGCGACAGACTCAGAGCTGGCACTGGCAATTCAGCGGCGGACTTTCACCCATATCAATGCAGAAACTGGCCGAGGCGTTGGGAACGCGGAAAATGCACGGCACGCTGTCAGGCGATATTCCCAAGGTGAGTTACAATGGTTCAACCGTCGCAGTGGATGGCGCCTTACTTTTTAAAGTATTCGATGGCACAGTGGAATTAGAGAATTTGAAGCTGCTGGATCCTATGGGGCCCGCACCATCATTTACGGCGGATCTGGCTATGCGCAATCTCGATCTCAACCTGCTTACCGGTACGTTTTCGTTCGGTAACATGCAAGGCCGCATTGATGTGGTCGTGAATGGTCTTGAACTTTTCGACTGGAAGCCCATAAAGTTCGACGCCAGCGTCACAAGTAGTCCTGGCAATTATCCGCGCCGTATCAGCCAGGCAGCTGTGCAGAATATCTCGTCGCTCGGGGGATCCGGTGCGGCGGCCGCAATTCAGCGCAGTTTTCTGCATATTTTTGAGGAATTTGGTTATTCGAAAATCGGCTGGAGCTGTTCGTTACGCAACGGAATTTGCCGTATGGGCGGAATAGAGTCCGAGCGCATGCCGCAAGGTTATGTCATCGTCAAAGGCGGCGGAATTCCGGCGATCACGGTGATAGGCTATAATCGCAATGTGGATTGGTGGGAGTTGATTAACCGCCTGCAGCGGATCACTCAAAAAAACGTTAAACCTATCTTTCAGTAGTAACGATATGACAAAAATTTATTTTCGCGCAGGCTTGCTGACGTTGACGGGTATATTCCTGGCAGGATGCGTCACCATTAATATTTATTTTCCCGCCGCCGCTGCCGAGAAAGCAGCGGACAAGATAATAGAAGAAGTTTGGCAACTCAAGAAACCCGAGGAGGGGGTACAGGATGCGGATAAGCCCGCTCCTTCACAACCCTCCATGCAACCGGCGCAACCGGCGCAGCCGCTGCAACCGTAACGTTAAAGGTGATTACCATGCGCAATCCGATTTCCCGTTTGATGTTGCTGATGATACTACTCCCGCTATCATTCGCCGGCCACACGGCAGCCGACATCGAGATCAATACCCCGGCGATTGCGAGCCTCAAGCAAAGCATGCAGCAACGGCACAGCCAACTGGAGCCGTATTACGAGCGGGGCGCGGTAGGGCTTACGCACGATGGGCTTATCGCCATGCGTGACGCTAACGCGCTGCCATTGTCAGCACGTCAGCCGGTTAATGCCTTGATCGCCGCTGAAAACCAGGATAGAAATGCGCTTTATCGCGAAATTTCCCGGGCCAATAGTCATCCCGAATGGGAGGGAGACATCCGCTCCACTTTCGGTCAGCGCTGGATCGATCTGGCCAGACCGGGCTGGTGGTATCAAGCGCCGAATGGTTCCTGGGTGAGAAAATAGGCCACAACTCACATACTCGGCTCAGGCACACATAGCGTGATACCCGTACTCGTTTTTGATATCGAGACCGTTCCCGATATAGAGGGGTTACGAAAGCTTTCCGATCTCGGCCCGGAGCTCAAGGCGGCCGATATTGCCGACATGGCGTTTCAGTCACGCCGTCAGGCTGTCGGCAGTGATTTCCTGCAATTGCATGTGCAGAAGGTAGTGGCAATTTCTTGTGCGCTGCGCGACAAAAATGAGTTTCGCGTATGGTCGCTGGGGAATCCGGCGGACTCGGAAGCGGACCTCATCCGCCGGTTCTTCGAGGGCATCGACAAATACAGTCCTCAACTGGTTTCCTGGAACGGCGGCGGTTTCGATCTGCCGGTACTTCATTATCGTAGCCTGATTCATGGCCTGCAGGCACGCCGCTATTGGGAGATGGGTGACGATGACCGGGAATTCAAATGGAACAACTATCTTAGCCGCTACCATACGCGTCATCTCGATTTAATGGATTTACTGGCGCTGTATCAGCCGCGCGCCAATGCGCCGCTGGATGAATTAGCGAAGCTGATGGGTTTTCCCGGAAAATTTGGCATGGACGGTTCCCAAGTCTGGGGCGCTTTCCAGAATGGTGAAATTGCTGCGATCCGCAACTACTGTGAAACCGATGTGGTAAATACCTATCTTGTGTTTTTGCGCTTCCAGCTCATGCGCGGTATTTTTGACGACGAACAATATCAACGAGAATGCGAGTTGGTGCGCTTCACATTGGGAAAATCTCCCGAACCTCACTGGCAGGAATTTCTCGGTCAGTGGCCATAGCCTCTGCAAACCACTGTCCATAAGCCAATCAATACGTATTGCATCGCGATTCCGGGAACCATCCCCCGGCGCAAAATATGATTGCTCCCGTCCCCATCGAATCCCTTGACCAGGAAGGTCGCGGGGTTGCACACAATGCAGAAGGTAAAGTCATCTTCATTGAAGGTGCATTGCCCGGTGAAGTGGTCACCTACAATCCCTATCGCAAGAAATCAAATTTTGAATTGGCGCAAGTTGGACAAGTGCTCAAACCGGCATCTGCACGCGTAACGCCGCAATGCAGGCACTTCGGAATATGCGGCGGATGCAGCCTGCAACACATGGATCCACGCGCCCAGGTAGCGGCAAAACAGCGCATTCT
>JBDTKY010000131.1:0-14813 GCA_039935055.1 Nitrosospira sp. | reverse complement strand
GCGGGTCGGCAAACAGGGCGAATTCATCCAGGGGATGCGCGTGACCGACGCTGAAACGATGGACGTGGTCGAAATGGTGCTGGGAGGACTAGTCAATAAGGATATCGTCAATCTCATCAACCGCCATGGCGGTCTTGCCGTAGGTTTAACTGGCAAGGACGGCGGTTTCATTCGCGCAAAAAAGATGCTTATGCAGAATAAAGAGAGGGTGGGTGAATGGCTCGATATCGGGCAGGTCGGGGAGATCGAAAGCATTAACCCCGATCTGATTGCGCTGCTCGAAACGCGTGATTTCATTCCGGTGATTGCCCCTATCGGCGTGGGCAAAAATGGCGAGTCCTACAATATCAATGCTGATTTGGTGGCGGGCAAGCTGGCCAGCGTTCTGAGTGCCGAGAAACTGATACTGCTCACGAACACGCCTGGCGTGCTGGACAAGAATGGTGATTTATTGACTGGATTGACGGCGCAGAGGGTGGATGAGTTGTTTGCGGACGGAACCATCTTGGGCGGCATGATGCCAAAAATCGGCTCAGCGCTGGAAGCGGTGAAAAGTGGAGTCAACTCCTGTCACATTATTGATGGGCGTGTGGAACATGGATTGTTACTGGAAGTATTGACGGATGAGGGTGTGGGAACGCTGATAAAGGCGAGCTAGTTTTTATCACTGTTGCGCATGCCGTGGCACGGAACGTTTCTGATAAACCCAGACAATCTATTAGGACGCGAGATGATGGTGAGGCAAGTTGCGAGACAGTTTTGCTGGTGGGGAGAAGTCCATAGCTTGGTCTATGGACGCCGAGAAAGCAGCGAAAATGGCCGCAAACTGACCGCCAGCACTCGGGTAGGTTCAGAGAGCCGCCTAATGGATTATCTGGGATAAATATAAGGTAGTTTTGTCGAATCGAGGAACTCATGTTGGCTAAATCCGGTGAAAGGAAAGATCAGATCCTGCAGGTTTTGGCAGAAATGCTGGAGGGCCCCCGCGCGGGAAAAATCACCACAGCGGCGCTGGCATCTCAACTCGACGTTTCCGAGGCTGCACTCTACCGTCATTTCGCCAGTAAGGCTCAGATGTTCGAAGGATTGATCGAATTCATCGAAAAAACCCTGTTTAGTCTTATCAACAAGCTGACAGCAGAAGAGAAAAGCGGTATCAGGCAAGTCGACGGTATCTTGTCGCTACTGCTTGGTTTCGCCAGAAAGAACCCTGGTATGACCCGAGTACTGATCGGCGACGCATTGATAAATGAGAATGATCGTCTACAAACGCGCATCAATCAATTGCACGACCGGCTTGAGATGACGCTGAAACAGGCACTGCGCTTTGCGGTTAGCGAACGGGAAATCACGGCGGATCTGGACGTGTCCGCTCGGGCAAACGTGCTGATGTGTTATGTTACCGGGCGTTGGCACCAGTTTGCCAAAAGTGGTTTCAAGCGCGACCCGATGGAGTATTGGGAAGTGCAGCGCCGGCAGCTATTCTGGCGTGAAGATTTCATGGGCGTTATTCCAGCCGGGGATTGAGGAAGGAATAAATCACCCCCGAGACGGGGACCGGATGGGCAGGGGCTCGCTGTTTTGGCTGGATGTAAAGGAAATAAAGGCCGGTGACCATATTCCGGGACATATCGACCGAGCTATCCAAGTGCGCGACAAGTTGTTCTCGGGCGTTCCGTTCGCAGGTTCTTTTCCTGGCGCTTACCGGGGCGACTGGTTTAGGTGTGCAAAAAATCTTTGAAGGGTGATTCATGGGCCGGGGCAGGCCTTCCTATTAAGAAACCTTGTGCATAGTCCACCTGCATTTTCTCCAGCACGGAGAGCGTCGCGGCATTTTCCACAAACTCGGCAGTTGTTTTCTTTCCGAATCCTCTCGCTACGTCACATAAAGCTTTTACCAGGATCTGGTCGTCAGGACTGTTGGCCAAATTTCGTATAAAGGAACCATCGATCTTTACCACATCGATCGGGAGTTGTCTTATGTAATAGAAAGAAGAGAAGCCGACACCGAAATCATCCAGCGTAAAACTGCAGCCAAGTGCTTTGATCATTTCCATCAGTTTGCGTGCGCCCGGCAGGTCCTCTAGAGCCGCCGTCTCGGTTATTTCAAACATGAAATTTGACGGATCTGCATTATAGCGAGCGAAGGCATCCGTTAAGATAGGCAGTAATTCCGGATCATGAAATGCATGGGCCGATAAATTTATCGAGAAACGGACTGGATGTCCCTGGTGTTGGATTTCAGATGATAGAGCAATGGATTTCCGTAACACCAAATGATCAATGGCGTGAATAAGGCCGGTTTGTTCTGCTGCGGGTATAAAAAAGTGGGGAGCGAGTATTGTTCCGTCGTTGTCGAGCATGCGTAGCAGTACTTCGTAATGATTAATTGTTTTGTCCCGTATATGCATAATAGGTTGAAAATAGAAGAGGAATTGTTCATGCAAAAGAGCATATTCAATCTTCTCTTTCCAATATACAAGAGTATGCATACGTTCGCGCGTTTTCTCCTCATCGGAAAATAAATGCCAGCCGCCGCGTCCCGCTTCTTTGGCCTGGTACATGGCGAGATCTGCCGCGGCTAACAGGTCATGAACATTGTTTCCATGTTCGGGAAAGAGTGCAATACCAACGCTCGCCGAAGCTTTGTGAGTCCGGCCATTTATGGTTAATTTTCCTTCGCCCAGGCAAGCGAGTGCATTCTTTGCGACTTCTATTGCCCCTTCCGCGGTAGTTTGAGGCAGAATCACCGCGAACTCATCCCCGCCCAGACGCCCGAGGATATCGACGCTGCGAATACTGCCAAGTAACATACGCGCGATCATCTTCAATAAAGCATCACCTGCCTGATGTCCGCTCGTATCGTTGATATATTTGAACTGGTCCAGGTCGAAAAAGAGAAGTGCACCCGAATAATTGTAGCGCGCAGCCAAATTGAGCATCTGCTCCAGTTCCTCCTGAAAACGCCGCCGATTGAACAAATCTGTGAGGGGGTCATGATCAGCCAGCCATGCCAACCGGCCCTCCGAGCGCTTGTGTTCTGTCATATCGAGACCTACGGATAACATCGCCGGATCATCCGCAGCGTGCCGTGTCAGATGAGAATGCAGCCACAGAATGTGGCGCACCGATTGATCCTTGCACAAAATATTTGCCTCATGACGCAGTTGCTCTCTTTGCTCAGAGCGTACTTCTTCAAGATGGGCGGGCAGGTCTTGCAGGTCACCTTCGAGAGCAAGAAGCTCAATAAAAGGCTTTCCTTGCAACTCTTGTTCAGTATATTGGATTAGCGTTTCGCCATGAGCATTAAGCGTAATAATTTCACCGTTGGCATTTTGTGTAAGCACGATCACCTGCGCGATATCAAGCAGGTTTGTAATGAAATCCCTTTCCTTGCTCAGCTCATCCATTTTTCTCGCCAGTACCCGTGTCCGGTCGGCGACCTGAGTCTCAAGTGTTTCCAGTTGATATGACAGGGCGACCGCTGTTTCATCGAGCATGTCAATTTCATCCTTAAACCATTGTTTCTGGCCGCCAGAATGAAGTGAGGAGCGAAAATTCCTGAAATTACTACGAGCCAGAAGCGGTAAAGTAAATACAATGTGTTTGAGTCGAGATAATGGCCTTGTAAGAATGACAAATAATAGTATTTCAGAGAGCAGGAGCCCCACTAA
Source organism: Nitrosospira sp. (assembly GCA_039935055.1). Taxonomy (GTDB): domain Bacteria; phylum Pseudomonadota; class Gammaproteobacteria; order Burkholderiales; family Nitrosomonadaceae; genus Nitrosospira. The sequence goes on along the minus strand of JBDTKY010000131.1, from coordinate 11,139 downwards.
ACCTATTATCATGTTCTGTCTTGTCGAATTGCGAATAGTATCGATGGTAGAGGTGATATCGGTGATAACTATAAACTGCGCCTTTTCGGATGCATTTTCTTTTCCCAGAGAAAGCAGTTTTATTTGCTGGTATCGTTTGTCCCAGAAACCCTGAACACCATTTTCCAGGCTGTTAAGATTCGGGTATTGCTGCGCAACTTCGTTGAGAATAGAATGATTTTTTTCGCGATTAGTGAGCGCGGTGATTCGCACGCTCCAGTTTGGAATCCTGATGTCGTTACTCTTCGGCACATCGTCGTGATCCTTGATAAGTAGACCGATATCCGCGCCCGAAATATTATGGAACCCTAGAACGGCATCAACCAGGGGTGCGCCGATGACTACAACCCCTACATTATTACCCTCCACCAGCAAGGGTGCCACCGCGAATTGCATGCAGGTTTCTTCACAGCTGAGAGGGCTGATGGGTTGTTCGCTTGCATTGACTTCGCGAACCCAATTCTTTATCAAACTATTTGCATGAGCATCAGATTCGTAGCCACCCCAGTTGGCCAGAAGCCGACTTGAGCTATCATAAAAATGTACAACCTCGATGCCTTTAGTGAGCTGCAATGGCGCCCAATACGAATCAAATGTTTGGGCGATCTTTTTTCCGTTGTTTGCGAGCAGGTCATTACCCATTCCTTCCAGGAAAGGGAGCAATTCAGCAAGCTGATGCAAATTCTCTGAAATCTGTTTTATTAAACCTTCAACCTCGCTGGCATAACGCTGGTGCTGAGCATCCCTTTGGCGCTCAAAATTATCTATCAGACTTGAGTAGGTAATCGCACTGAAGGAAGCTGCGATAGCAAGCAATATCAGGCTGCTTAGCAGCAGGACCTTCCACTTCAGGCCCAGAAATCGATGCGGTCCCGCTCTTGCGTTGCCAACGCGCTGTAGTGTATTTTTATGGAGATCCTGTTCCATGGGTATCGTCATTAAAACCGGTAGGAACCGAGGACTGTAAAAAGATCCCAGTTCTGAGACAGGTTCCCCGTATTTGGATTATCCAGAGTCGAGAGCCAGGCGGTACCGTCCACGCGGTGATATTCCGCACGCAACATGAATTCCGGCGTGATATTCCAACGGAGACCTACGGTTATATCTTTGGCGAAGCGGGTATAGGCAGGGCTCCCTGTGGCCGCTGCGTACTTTCTTCCGCTCCGGTCGCCTTGGTCCGTATATAGAACATCGTAACGAACAATCCCTTCCCACTCGGGGGTAAAACGATAGGCGCCCTGGAAGTAGTAGCTTTCCCCGTAAAAATCCATATTTTTAAAAGCGGCGAAATTGTTGTATTCAAGGCGGCGGAGTGCATATTCAGAGGTGAGGCTCCATCGTTCGGCGTTATATTGCGCAGAGAAAACCACCGGCGTGAAGCGAACCGACCCTGCGTGAAGTACATCACCCGCACCAGGCGTATAGCTCATGTTTAGCTGCGAGGCGCTAATAGCAAGGCGGACGCGCCCGCCATCGAGGTCGTAATTCACTCGGCCGATATATGAGATTTCCGGTGTGAGGTGACCGGGAAATTGTTTCCCAAATACGGCCGCTTCGGCTTCGTCGCCCGCGACAAGTGGACGCGCTACACCAGCCTGAAAGGAAATGTCTCCCATATCGGACCGATGCTCACCATATAATTGCATGCCGTCCGCGGCGAGCGCAAGCTTGCGGGTTCTGTCGAAGTAGATGGATTGCGGCAATAGAATGCTCGGCCGTGTGAAAGGAACGTCACGCGTGTCATTGTAGAAGCCAAGGGGATTTTTCATTCTGCCCAGACGTATTCCCAGTTGACCGCTCTCGCCGGAGAAGTATGTGTAATCCATAAACCCATAATCGAGACGTATATTGCCAGGGCTGCCTTTGCCGGCAGTACGCGATATCATCTGCGCCGAAAATTGCAGTCTCGTTAAGGGCCGCATAGAGGCATTCAGGCCCAGTTCCCTGAATTCGAAACTGCCGCTACCAGAACTACTCGGCCCAAAGAAGTTATTGTTGCCCGAACTCATTAACCAGGACTGGCTTGCGAAGCCGTGAATTTGCATGTTGTGAGGCAGTTTCGGGATTTCCGGTAATTGCAGCAGCTTCGACAACGTTTGAGCCTGCACAGATAAGCTGCAGACAAGGGCCCACAAGGCAAACAGGCTAACAATCCATGGAAATCGCCTGCCCATGGGGTTATTTGATCTGAAGTACATTGACTCTGCCATCTAACATTGATTTACTCAAATAGCCGATTGCACCAGGCGTGCTAGTGACCTTGGCAAGCATTTCCTCGGGAGACGTCACGGTATCCGGCGCTTGGCCCGTGCCAGAGAACACAAGCCGATCCCAGGCCGAGCGTAATTGATACGGGAAGACATTCAGCTTTTCTTTAGAGAAAGCGACGTGAGCGGGTGCGTTATCAGGCATCACAAATACTCTGACCGCGGTGCCGTCCAGCCAGGTGTGGAGGCGCATACCGAAGATCGCGCGCAGAGAACTCCTGGAGAGAGTTTTTTCACTGATGCTGGGATTGATCACAATCTCGTATGGCTCGGTTGCCGCGGCAATACCTGCATAAATTATGCCGAGCAACAGACATACAAATAGGATGGAACGGCGAATATTTTTTTTAATTGACACGATTTATTTTATTTATTCGTCATTCATGTGGCCGCACTGCGGCAGAGCTGAGATTGCTGCCATCCTAGAAAGTTGATAGGGTGGAGGCAACAGTTTTGAAATGCGCCGGATTATGGCAAAGACCAATTTACATCTGAGCAATCACTATCTTAAGATTTGACTATTTAACATTTTGTATGTTTGTTTGTGGGTTGTTTTCCGTGGTTCCTATGCGGACTTTGCCGCAATCTGTCATCAGTTCCCACATCTCGTTATAATTTGTGTGCATCCTGTCCAGCAATTCGATTAAATCGATGTGATAGGGCCGGCGCGGACCGTGGTGTTCGGTTAGCGGGCCAATAGGTTCAAATTTCAAGCTGAAGAGACCCAATAATCTATTCAATGAAGGTTCCATAATCGAGAGGCAATGAGTGATATTGTTATTGGAAGACATGCGTATGATGCCAACAACAAGCGCTAGTATGGGGTGGGGAAAGCGCCGGTGGTTTGTAGGGGTCCATCTTTCACCACCCGTTCCATTCTCAATAGCGTGGAGTAGATCATCTTTTCGCTGGGCGAATCGGCGTATAACGACCAAACGCGATATTTCACCAATGTGTTGCCGCGTCAGCTTGCCCATGTCTATGAGGGCCGGATCAATTTGAGTATGGTGCTCGATGGGAAACAGTTTCTCGGGATTATGCGGATCGGGAAGTATCAGGCGTGCAGTTCCGACAAATGCGCCGGATGGACGATGCCGCAGAAGTATATGGGATGAGTGACGGTCATAATCATCGCTTTCCATCTCCGCCGGATACTTTGAGGCTTCGAATCCCGGTGCACGTTGCTCGATACAATATACTTGATAGCGCAGGTGAAACACCTCACGCAACAATTCTGGGGAATAGGCGTCAACAACTTCGAAGTATTCATTAAAAGCGGCAACCATGTCATTCATCAGAAGAAACTCATGTAATTTTGATAGGAATCTGCGGTTTTATAAGCTGGCTTTACCGATATCGACTGCAAAAGCATGCGTGGATAGAACTTTTGGCAATTGTCATTTACTTCATCCGATCGTGTTTATATACGGCTCCACATAGATAAACCTTTAGGTGCATAACGTGTTTTTTTATCCCCGGCCTGTAGAATGTAGAAGCTGTGCAGGTGCCAATGTTCGCAACGGCGACTCCCTTGTGTTCTGCCAACCAAAATCGGATTTTGCGACGAAGGTCAAGAGCACAATTAGAGCCCTGTCTGCTTTTATGGAGGATATTTTGCGCAGTATGAGATGCCTGCAAACTCTGCTTCTTGGAAGCTATATCGTATGGGAATGATTACTGTTACTCTGGCAACTAATGCTATAGCTATATGAACAACAGAAGGGCCGGTTTTTACCAACGTCATTGCGGTCCTATAATTATTGAAATGTATGATAGTGAGCGAGATATTCAGAATGAAAGTCTCCATAAGAACAGTTTTTCATCTCATATCAGAATCGTAAATAGAATACATCCAGACTCCACTTGTTAAACGGTATAACGCATCGATAATTTCAGACGCCGCATGAAAATAACACCGGCCTCACCTTCGATAAAAGGAACTTTTTGTGTCGGAAGAATTATGTTTTCAAGCCCATCAATTGTCGATTGCGAATCGGTACTATGAGACAACGGATCGGGAATCATGGATAGCTGTAAGATTTTACAGCTGGAAATTATGAGAATTGGTGATAATCGATAACTGGGGCGGGTCTAAAAGAATGAAGGTATCGTTTAGCGTTTGTAATTACGGAAAAAAAGCATACGAGACTCATGTATCAAAGCCAGCCAGCAATATGCTGCCGGCAGCCACGGCATCTATTGTCAATCTCGCGCAGCACTGCTTGCTATAATTCAAACGTCGAACTACTTTGCACTAATAACATGCAGGGAATGGGACGTTGTAACCATAAAAGAAGTTAATATTGTAACGCGTGGTGCCCAGAAGAGGACTCGAACCTCCACAGTGTTGCCACCGCTAGGACCTGAACCTAGTGCGTCTACCAATTCCGCCATCTGGGCAATGCCTGCATCCTGTCCGGGGACAGAGGCGCGGGTCAGTGGCGCAATTTTATAGGAAATCATTGCTTTGTCAATCAAGAAGAAACGCAAACTTCGCAATCTGGATCCTCATCTTGAGCGTGAAAAGGAACGTTACGGCCATGCAGTGCCGAGCCGGGAGTTCATGCTGCAAATCCTGAAAGAGCAGGGTATCCCGATGAACGAGAAAGCACTGCAGGATCTGCTCGACATCACCGAAGGAGAAAATGAAATTTTTGGCCGGCGTATTTCCGCAATGCTACGCGAGGGCCAACTCATGCGTAATCGCAAGGGCGATATCTGCGTGGTTGAGAAACTCGATCTTATCAAGGGTAAGGTACAGGGGCACGCGGATGGTTTCGGATTTCTGATAACCGGCGATGGTAGTCCCGATTTATTTCTGAGCGCAAAGGAAATGCACAAGGCGTTGCATGGCGACCACGTAATGGTGCGGGAAATCGGCGTGGACCGGCGCGGGCGCAGGGAAGGAGCTATTGTGGAGGTGCTGGAACGCGCTGTCACGCAATTGGTGGGACGGCTGCACGCTGATCACGGAATTCTGTTCGTAGAAGCGGAAAACAGGCGTATCAGCCAGGATATTCTGATACCGCGGGAAGAATCCATGAATGCGACGGCGGGCCAGGTGGTGATGGTGCACATTATCCAGCAGCCTAGTAAAAATGCGCAGCCCATTGGCCGCATCGTCGAGATTCTGGGTGAATACACGGCGCCGGGAATGGAAATTGAAATTGCCCTGCGCAAACATGATTTGCCTTACCAATTTCCACCAGAGGTGGAAAAGCTTTCCGCCAGATTTCCCGGCGAGGTGCTGGCAACAGAGTTGATGGAAAGAGAAGATATCCGCCATCTGCCGCTGGTGACCATAGATGGCGAGACCGCACGAGACTTTGACGATGCGGTATATTGCGAGCGTGATGGGAAGGGTTATAAATTGTATGTTGCCATCGCTGATGTCAGCCATTACGTGCGCCCGCACGATGCGCTCGATCGGGAGGCGCTCAATCGGGGTAACTCGGTCTATTTTCCGCGGCGCGTGATTCCGATGTTACCGGAGGTGCTTTCCAACGGCTTATGCTCGCTGAACCCGCAAGTAGAGCGTTTGTGTATGGTGTGCGAGATGAGCCTCGACGTTGCGGGCGATTTTCGTGAGTATCGTTTTTACCCGGCGGTAATGTATTCCCATGCCCGGTTGACCTATACCAAAGTGGCGGCCATGCTTGATGATTCCAAGGGGGAGGACGCCAAACAATACAAAAAACTTCTTCCGCATATCCAGCTGCTTTATAAGTTATTCAAGGTTTTATTGAAGGCGAGGGAGAAGCGGGGTGCAATTGATTTTGAAACTATCGAAACCCAGATGATATTCAACGATCAGGGTAAAATTGAGTGCATTCTGCCGGTGAAACGCAACGATGCCCACCGCTTGATCGAAGAATGCATGCTGGCTGCCAACGTGTGTGCATCGGATTTTCTGAAGACGCATGAGCAGCCCACTGTCTATCGCGTACATGAGGGTCCCACACCGGAAAAGCTTGTCGCCTTGCGTGATTTTCTCAAGGAATTCGGGTTGCAGCTAAGCGGCGGCGAAGCGCCCAGTGCCAAGGATTACGCCAGGACATTGACTAAAATCAAGGATAGACCGGATGCACAGCTGTTGCAGACGGTAATGCTGCGATCCTTGCGTCAGGCGGTTTACAGTCCCGATAACGTGGGGCATTTTGGGCTTGCGTATGAATCTTATACCCATTTCACCTCGCCTATCCGGCGCTACCCCGATTTGCTGGTGCACCGCGCTATTAAGGCAGTGTTGAACGGCGCCGTGTACTCTCCCGGCAATTGGCATGAGCTGGGCATACATTGTTCACAGACGGAGCGCCGCGCGGACGACGCTACCCGCGATGTGGAGTCGTGGCTCAAATGTTATTACATGCAGGATAAAATCGGTGAATGTTTTGAAGGGGTTATCAGCGGCGTAACCGGTTTTGGCCTTTTCGTGGCGTTGCATGGCGTTTATGTGGAGGGGTTGGTGCATATTTCAGAGTTACCCAGCGATTATTTCCATTTTGACGCCGCCAAGCACATGTTGCTAGGTGAGCGCAGCGGCAAGCGTTACCGTCTTGGTGACCGGCTCAAGGTGAAGATTGTCCGGGTCGATCTGGAAACCAGCAAAATTGATTTTGTGCTGGCTGGAAATAGTGAATAGAATTAAAGAGTTATCCGTTTAAAACACCAGGTAACATTTGACTCTTATTGGTCAGAGTGGAGTGTTACGCGGTATCCACCCTGTCTTTATGTTTACCCGGCTGCAAAATGTCTAACATCCGCCTCATATTCGGCTTCCATGCCATTGTCAGCCGCTTGCGGCAGAATCCCGACAGCATCAAGGAGATTTTTTTTGATACTGCTCGCAGAGATGAGCGTGCACGCGACTTGACAAGGCTTGCTGAAAGCCAGGGAGTCAGGTTGATTTCTTGCGATAATACAAGGCTTACGGCCATGGCGGGTAGTGCTCGCCATCAGGGCGTGGCAGCAAATATTGATGCATCGCGCAGTCACGTGAACATAGAAGATGTGCTGAACACGCTCACTGAACCGGCATTGCTTCTGGTGCTTGATGGTATACATGACCCGCATAATCTGGGTGCATGCCTGCGTGTGGCCGATGCCTTTGGCGTTCATGCCGTGATCGCACCGAAAGATCGCGCGGTGGGACTCACAGCCACAGTACATAAAGTAGCGAGCGGCGCTGTCGATGCGGTGCCGTACATTTCTGTCACAAATCTCGCGCGTACCATGCGGGAGCTGAAACAGCGTGGTATCTCGGTGATTGGAGCCGCCGCTGATGCTGCCGGCGATCTTAACTCCACCCGATTGGATGGGCCCATCGCGTGGGTACTGGGGGGCGAGGGGAAAGGTATGCGCCGTCTTACGCGTGATACCTGTGACAGACTTGTTTCCATTCCCATGTTGGGCTGCGTTGAAAGCCTTAATGTATCCGTTAGCGCCGGCATTTTCCTGTTTGAGACACGCCGTCAGCGCACAGCATGTTAAGAACCGGTTAGAGATACCCGTAACAAGTCCGTGGCGCACGCCGCATCTCCGCAAAGCCGCATTCCGCGTCGATATATATGAATAATCTATGCCTCTTCACGTTCTGCTTACGCCGCCCAAAGCCATTTTTTTAAGCGGTGATATTTCTCACGCACCGTGCCATTACCGGGATTACCAGGAAAGACAGGAATTGAATTTTCGATTTATTTCTTAATTGTTTCAAGCTTTAAATGCTTTTCCTGATTGATATTTTCCCCTTGGTTCAGTATAGTACCGACCTCTTTAACCCTTGCTCCACCGTATCCGCATCGCGGGGGGCTCTACCCATAAGGAGACTTGCATGCGACATTACGAAATAGTTTTCATAGTTCACCCCGATCAGAGCGAGCAAGTGCCTGCGATGATTGAGCGGTACCGCAGCATGGTAACCGCCAAAAATGGGCAAATTCATCGCCTGGAAGACTGGGGACGCCGTCAGCTCACCTATCTGATTCAGAAGGTTCATAAGGCACACTATGTGCTGATGAACATTGAATGCGATCAGGAAACTCTGGACGAACTGGATCATGCGTTCAAATTCAACGATGCAATATTACGTCACCTGACCATTAAGATGGACGGGCCAGTGACTACGCCTTCGCCGATGATGCGCGAAGAAAAGGCAAGATCTTCCTCGCCGGCGGTAGATGAGCTTAGAGAAACGCTCGTCGCGTAGGCCAGACAAGTTAAATTGAACTGCAATCACGTTGTAATTTGCGGTGAGATCCTCGAAATCGGTAGTTTGCGTTACACACCAGCGGGAGTGGCAGTGGCAGAATTCAAAATCAGCCATGTTTCGCGTCAAATCGAGGCGGGCAAACCGCGCCAGGTAGAGTGTGAAATTTCGGCGGTTGCGCTGGCACAGGTGGCTGAAACCGTCGCTGGTGTAACGTCTGGTACCAGGATGAAACTGGCCGGTTTTCTGGCAAGAAAAAGCCGCATGAGTTTGCAATTGGTGTTGCATGTGAACAACATAGATCCCATTTAGTCGGAAACAGGAAAAAATTATGGCTCGTTTTACTTCAAGACGGAAAGATAGCAAGGACAAAGAAAAGGACAAGAAGGCCAACCGCCCCTTGTTCAAGCGCCGAAAATTCTGCCGCTTTACTGCAGAAGGTATCCAGACGGTGGATTACAAGGATGTCGAGTTATTGAAGGATTTTATCAACGAAAATGGCAGAATCATTCCCGCACGCATTACTGGCACTAAATCGCGTTACCAGCGCCAGTTGGGTATTGCCATTGAGCGTGCGCGTTTTCTCGCATTGCTTCCTTACACTGATTTGCACTAAGGAGCAAGAACATGCAAATCATACTTATGGAAAAAGTTATCAACCTTGGCCAGTTGGGTGATGTTGTCAAGGTAAAAAACGGTTATGCGCGGAACTTTCTGATCCCGCAAGGTAAAGCAAAGCGTGCAACGCAGACCGCTATTGCTGAGTTCGAGGCGAAGCGTGCAGAACTGGAAAAAACACAGACCGAGATCCTGGCCGCTGCTCAGGCCCAGGCGGCCAAGCTGGACGGATTAATGGTACAAATTACCCAGAAAGCTGGAGTGGATGGAAAGTTGTTCGGTTCGGTCACCAACGCTGATATCGAGGAAGCGCTTAAAGTCCAGGGCTTTGAGATTGAGCGGTCAATGATACGTATGCCCCAAGGGTCGTTGAAGCAGGTGGGTGACCATCCGTTGACTATTGCGCTGCACAGTGACGTCTTGGCACACGTCGTTGTATCTGTCCTGGGCGAAAACGGCTCCTAAGGCATTTCTGTGGATAACCGGGGAGCCTCTGAATAAAAATCCGTTCCTGGAAAAGGGCAGTAGCTTTGCGGAAATGGGGTACCTCGAAGGCTGAGGGCGCAAATAGTAGCGAATGGCCGGTTTTCTTTGTCGTGGATCGAGTGGATGCCTGACACGGCAAGCCGGTCTTAGAGCCGACACATGCAGGTTGCCCCATCCTGATTGTAGCGGTAAATCTATTGCTTATTGCGCGCTTGCGCCTTGGCAGCAAAAACCGGCAGCGACCTTCGTCGTCTGTCGAGTAATCATCCGATTTCGCCACAACGCGCTCTCTGGGAATCTGTTAAGGGATTTCAAGGAGCTGAGGCGCCTCTTTTTATTTCTTCTGTACCGCCCCCGGGTGGTAGAATTTTTCAGATACGCGTAACGTTCCTCCGGGGATTTCATGGCTCAATTTCTCACCGCAGCCACCAACGATCAGTTGCTTGAATCCATTAAAATGCCGCCGCACTCCGTTGAGGCGGAGCAGTCTGTATTGGGTGGGTTGATGCTGGACAATCATGCCTGGGACAAAGTGGCTGACGTTATCACGGAAGATGATTTCTACCGGCAGGACCATCGTCTTATTTACCGTCATATTTGCAAACTGGTGGAGCATAGCAAACCGGCAGACGTGGTGACTGTCGCAGAGTCGCTTGAAATATCGGCCGAACTGCAAAACGCCGGCGGATTAGCCTACGTTGGGGTGATGGTTCAAAATACACCCTCTGCGGCCAATATTCGCCGCTACGCGGAAATTGTGCGGGAACGTGCGGTAATGCGCAAACTTGCTCAGGTTGGAGCGGAGATCGCGGACTCATCATATAATCCTGCGGGGCGTTCCGCCGCCAATCTGCTGGACGAAGCCGAAGCCAAGGTATTTGAAATCGCCGAGGCAGGCGCGCGGGGAAAACAAGGCTTTGTTGATATCCAGCCGCTCCTGAAGCAGGTTGTGGAGCGTATCGAGACGCTCTACAATCAGGATAATCCCAGTGACGTGACTGGCATTGCTACCGGATTTCACGATCTCGATCAGAAAACTTCCGGTTTTCAGCCAGGTGACCTGATCATTGTCGCTGGCAGGCCTTCCATGGGCAAAACCGCGTTCGCACTTAATATAGCCGAACATGTGGCGCTGGAGTTGGCAAAACCGGTAGCGGTATTCAGCATGGAAATGGGGGGCACGCAGCTTGCTATGCGAATGCTGGGTTCCGTAGGGCGATTAGATCAGCACAAGGTGCGTACCGGCCGTTTGCAGGATGAAGACTGGTCTAAGCTAACCCATGCGCTGGGTAAGCTGAGTGACGCGCCGCTATTCATTGACGAAAGCGCAGCCCTGAACGCGCTGGAGCTACGGGCGCGGGCGCGGCGGCTTTATCGTCAGCATAGCGAACTGGGATTGATTGTTGTGGACTATTTGCAGCTAATGTCCGCGAGTAGTCAAGGCGAGAATCGTGCGACCGAAATTTCTGAAATTTCGCGTTCGCTAAAAGCGCTGGCAAAAGAATTACAGGTGCCCGTGGTCGC
>JBDTKY010000130.1:0-11850 GCA_039935055.1 Nitrosospira sp. | reverse complement strand
ACGGTCATCGGGTTATCCAAGAGCCGGACGGGAAAGTTGCGGACGCGATTCCAGCGTATCGAGATCGGTGTTGAACAAGTTAAAACAAAAAAAGGACTTCGCAACCATGCGCGAATGAGTCTCGATGAAGAGGTGAATTTCCTTGCTCCATTTATTACCCAGGCTCAAAATACAGGTACTCTTCTCATTCCCCAATTGAAGGCGGAACTAGAACGATCCGTGGGTAGGTCGGTGTCTACATCAACGATTTATCAACTACTTAGGCGCCACGGATGGTCCAAGCTTGCGCAGCATCCGAAAACGGATGTGGAAGTAATGCAGGCGTGGAAAAGAATGGGTCAGAAGAAATAAGAGCCCATAGAAAAAAAGCTTCCTATTCCATTTAGTAATGCATCCTAAGTTTGCGCTTCAAGTTCTATCGTTTTCATCTATTCAACGCGGCTCCGATTTTCCCGGACTTATGATCGAAGATAGGCACGGCACGCGCCACCGGTAAGGGACCCTCAAGACCCGCTTTTCTTATGTGTCAAATGTTCTCTACGTTTCATATTGGGCGCCTCCGGTAATATCAACTGATCAAATATTACATCCATTTACCGGATTCGATCCAGACTTATTTACCCCTTCCCTATGTGTCGTCATCAGGTAAACAATTCAAAGTAGGTTTTTTTCGGTACAGATGGTGCTAGCAGTCTGTCGGACTTAAAGGAAATCGGCTACGAAAGCGTCTGGCCGGTCCATATTTCGCCGCTTTTTCGACCAATAGAACAACTATTGGCCTTCAAAATCATCGAAATCTACCCTCACTCAGTCACTTTTTCGCTTCGATTCTTCAAGTCCAACAGGCTGCTAGGCGGACACAAAATGGAAATATCCGGTTGTGATCTCGGTACCGCACAATTGCCAACGCCCTCCGACGCGGAACTTCCTAAACTCCGCTGGCCTGACGTATCTCTTTTTTGCATAACTATTTATTTCATCGCATTGATTGATTGATTGAGCGTATCTCAACGGTGGCTGAGCGGCTTCTGAAATCCAGCCAATCTTTTCGATTGCATTAATTAACGGGTGATCTAAAGAGAATATGGATAAAACAGCGTTTATCCATTATAAAAAACTTCACATTTCATTTATCTTATATCTTACCTGCCAGATTTCCTTTATCAATTAAATTTTCCACTGCCAATATAAAGAGCTTAGCTAATACATTGTATCGTAACGATATATTATTTTATAATAAACATAAGTGCCATCGTTATAGATATCGAGCTCACAGTTGCGCGCCATTCAGTTACAGTCTATTTCTCAACACTTCACGAAAAGTTAACAAATATAATACATTTCCTTCACAGAAGTAATTATATGTTAGCGGCGCTCATAACGTTAGGTATGTTAAAGATGCTTTATACGACGAACCCACGACAGTTGCTTAAGCTTTTAAGTGAGACACGTTGGGATCTGATCGTGGATGGACCCTCGAAGGGACCTGAAGTTACACAAAAAAGTGGTACGGCAAAAAGGTGTTTATGAGTTCATATACCTCAGATAAGCCGGTGTTTTTACCTTACGACAGGGATTGAGCAAAACGACGGAAGTAGTTACCGTACCGTTTATTCTTTTTTATATGTAAATTTTTGATATTAATTTTTTTAAAAAGGATAGGTATTATGAGTTCACATATTCCGGAAAAACCCCTTTCTCCCGACGATCACCGGTCCATTGGGACGACGGAGCCAGTGGTAGCAGCGGGATCGGCGGGGTTTCAGGCTAAGTATTTTGCTCGTGACCTTCAGGCCGGAATCATATGTGGAGCTATGGCGATCCCGCTGACAACAGGCATCGCCATGATGTCCGAATACCCCATCAAGGTAGCGTTGGCGACAGTAGTTTTTGCCTGCTTCATTGGTTGGTTTAATGCTTTTTTCAAGCCGGGCAACTATATCGGTGTCCCGGGTGTAGCGGCGGGTCTTGCGCCTGCGTTGGCGCTGGGCGTCTCCAGTTTTGGCATCGAAAATATGGCTTTCGTTATTTTCCTGACAGCCAGCATGCAGGCTGTCGTATGGAAATTCAATTGGCAGCGCTATATCTTGCAAGCGGTACCCGTTTATCTTGTTGAGGGGCTTCTGGCAGGAGTAGGTTTGAAGATCGCCCTCAAATTCGTTACGTTTACCTATGAGCTTCCGCCTCAGCAAGAATCCGTCGATGAGTTCTGGAATGGGGCACGTATACAAATTGCGCTCATATCGCTAGCTGGTTTTGCCATGTTCGTATATTTGTTCTCAAAATTCAAAGACACCAAGCCCGCGGTGCCTTATTTTTTGCTTATAGCAGCAAGCATAGTGCTCGCTCAATTTATGCCCGTATCCATGCTGCATGTGGATGATGTTGACCTTAAGCTTGCTCTGCCCATACCGAATATTGATAGTGTAATAACATGGGTATATATCATAGGTTTTGCAGCGATGTTGGCTACTATCGATGTAATCGAACAGGTAATGAGCAATGCAGCCATCGAAAAGATAGATCCCCTGAAACGCAAATGCAATACCAATAACAGCTTATTCGCTATCTGGATATCCAATATGGGGGCCAGTTTTTTCGGTGGTATGACAAATCTTGATGGCTTGGCAAAAAGTACTACCAATAAGCTAGCTGGAGCCATGACAAAGTTCTCCAATCTTGTTGTCGGTTTGGTTATCCTCTTTTTCGTAATCAATACCCATTATTTGGAATTCCTGCCGAAGTTTTCGCTGGCAGCGATCATGATATTTTCGGGCTGGAAAATGATCATGGGATTATGGCACGTTGCGCATCACGGCCAATATGCATTGATACTTGCCACGGTCACCGCCTTATTGGTCTTTAAGATAGGTATCTTCGAGGGCATGTTGGTCGCCCTGGCGGTGCATGGCCTCGTAAATTATCTGGTTTTTCACCAAGCCGGCAAAATACCGAGCAAGATCATTATCAAAAAATACTTAGAGAAATTCTCGACGGGTGGCGGTGCTGACTGACCTGATGGTCTTATTTGCAGCGAACGGCGGGCGATAAAACATTCGCCTCATTATCGATACATTTATTAACGAGAGTCGGCATGTACAAAAAGATCATGGTAGCTATCAGCGATGATGAAATTTCGCGGAATGCCTTGAAGGAAGCATTACATATTGCCGCAGCTTATGGCGCCAAAATATGTATCGTTCATGCGCTGGCGGAACCCAGTGATTATGACAAGAGCGGCGACGCTGGCCATCAAGACGGTTTGGGCCTGCTGGAACAGGCCAAATCCACCGCTTCCGAGGCATTGGCGGTGGAAACCCGCTTGTTGGAAGCTGACGGACAATATGGTTTGAGCGGGGTGTCTGAAGCCATCGGCAATGCTGCGACTGAGTGGGGGGCCGATCTGCTTGTGGTAGGAACGAAAGGTCGCAGAGGTCTGGAACGCCTGGTAATTGGTTCGGTGGCCGGAAAACTGGTCAATACTATAGATACGTCCATTTTCCTGGTCCGGCTGCACTAAAAAGACAACGACATGAAGAGGTCAGGGAAAGGAACTAAGCGCACAAAACAGGTGCTTGTAGTTCGCGAACAAGATGAAGCAATCAGTGAAGTATTAGCGTACGTATTTCTCTCATCTCCATGTTTCATCGGAAAACCGGGGGGAACTTCAGCCTGAACAATATTTCTAAAGGTTCCACAATAATCGGCAGAGTGGGCCCCGGTCGTCTTGTGACGCGATAAAGGTTATAAATTGTTTCTCAGTGTTTTCACCAGAAGACTCCCCGAGCGAGACCAGAAAAATCACTCGGCACAAATAATAATACTTTACATATGTGAATAATATGTTTAATATTTGTCAAGAATTTGTGAAGTATAGGGTCTAATTGGTAAAGTTATGAGGACAAAATACCGAATAGCAACGAGTTCATACAATTCGCCATTTCCGGACGTAACATGAAAAATAGTGTGATTAAATTGCTTATGTTTGCAGCAATATCACTCCCTGCACTTTCGGTTTCCGCGAAGGAATCGTCCGCAAAAGCCTCTCGCCCAATAGATATTCCCTGTATACAGAATATTATCAACGTACGCGATAGTTCGCTTGTAGATATGGTTGGCAGCTGGGCGTCCTTAGCCAAGGATGCCCTAGAAAAGCGGCGCGATGCATTGAGGGACAGTTGGACAATTATTGACTATAAAGAGCGGCGATTCGCTCAGAGAAAGGTGTGGAGCGACTATGGCAAAGTTCTTCGTGGTGCCAATAACGAAAAAAAGAAAATACGTGCTCGCATATGGAAGACTTTTGATAACGACCGTCAGAAATGTGAGGGAGCTTATTCCCCCAAAATAAAAACCGGTAGTACTTACGACGCAAATCTTTAAAAAAAGGAGTCGGGACCCCATGGGATCTCTGAAAAACCATGCAATATAAGTGGATAGCATGCAGGACAAAATGCCATGGATTCGCCCACAAAAGAAGTTAAGAATACTGGAAAAGTGTGCCAGAAATGACGAGTGGCTTGCGTGTGACGCTAACACAATTGCCCGGGCGGCAGGAGAGGCGCAATCTTTATCCAGAAGGGTTGTATTGCAGGTATTTAATTTAACAAGGCGTTCTGGCAAAGAAACAGATCCCAAATTTTTTCAATCATCTTGGAGCTAATTTAATCATGCTAAAAACATCGACTCAGACATTTCTTTATTTCGCTTATGGCTCAAATATGTTTTCCCGCAGGATCCAGGCCTCGAACATTGCCCCGTCTGCTGTAGCGATAGACATTGGTTTCGTTCAGGGGCGTAGATTTACTTTTGGCAAAGTAAGTCGCGATGGCTCCGGGAAGTGTGATATCGAAACAACGAATAATCCGAACAATCGGGCCTATGGGATCCTTTATAAAATAAACGTAAAGGACAAGGCTAACCTTGATGCCGCAGAAGGTCTTGGAACAGGTTATAGCGAAACAACTATCCAGATCGTTACCTCAACGGGCACCGCTACCGCGGCAACGTACGTAGCGAGCTATAAAGAGGCAATATTGCGCCCCTATCAATGGTACAAGGCGTTCATCATAGCAGGAGCCCTCGAACATGGTTTGCCGGCTGAGTATGTTGAATGGCTGCGGACATTTGAAGCACAAGCTGATCCAAATAGTGAGCGTCGTGCCGAGAGAGAAGCGCTTTTATTCGGCGATTTGCCGTTAACCCGTTTTAATGTCAATATGGATACGCTACAGGCATTCGCTAAAGAGGCATGAGGCATCGCGATTTTTGGCGCCGCGTATAGTAGAACCCAAAGTATGGATTTCAAGCGGCGTCACAGGCTGGGATTATTTGTTCGCAACGAGAAATTTAGTATATATCTCCCGCATGCGCATCTATTCCCGAAATGTGACGTCGTATGACTTGGCCAGCCTGTGATAGAAATTGAAGCGCCGCGCGCTGATTTTTCCTTCTTGTGCTGCTTGTGCCAGCGCGCACCCAGGTTCCCCGGCGTGGCGGCAGTTGTTGAATCTGCACTGTCCGATATAGGGATGAAATTCGATAAACCCCCAAGCCAGTTCCTCCTTATCAATATGATTCAGGCCGAATTCCTGCATTCCGGGAGAATCAATAATGCGGCTGTTCTCGTCAAGGTGGTAAAGCCGCGCGTGGGTAGTGGTGTGGCGTCCGGTATCAAGCGCGATGGAAATACCGGCGGTGGTGCGTTTCGCAGCCGGGATGAAAGCGTTGATGAGGGTAGACTTACCCATGCCAGATTGACCTACTAGAACGCTGAGGTGGCCCTTCAGGTATGGCAAAAGTAAGGCGGCATTGGTCTTGGCACTGATTTGCAGCAGGGGATAGCCTAGTTCCTGGTAGAGTGCGAGCGAGGCAGCGGCAGCGCGCGTGGATCCGGCGAGGTCAGATTTGTTGAGTACGATCAGCGCCCTGATACGCTGGTTCTCGGCAGCGGCAAGGCAGCGGTTTATTAATTCCTCGCTAAAACTAGGTACGGCTGCCACTACAATGACTACTTGGGTGACATTGGCGGCGATGAGCTTCTCCCGATAGACATCGCTGCGATACAGTAGTGCGCTACGCGGCAGAATGGCTTCTATTACGCCTTGCCCTGACGCGGTGAGCTGAATTTCTACCTGATCGCCACATGCTGCTCCTCCTTTCTTTCCTCGCATTACACAGGACAGTGCCGCATCATTTGCTGTTTCAACAAGAAAGTGCCTTCCGAATGCAGCAACTATTTGTCCGAGAATGGGTAATGGTGCGGTTACGCTGCGAGTTGAGTTCAAATCTTGAGCAAAGTGTCAATTTTCGCCGCACAAATAAAATCATTTTCGGACAGGCCATTAATGGCGTGGGTGGTATATTCCACGCGACACCTATTGTAGCCAACGATTATGTCCGGATGATGATCTTCGCGATGCGAAATCCATGCGACTGCATTGACAAACGTCATTGTCTGATAATGATTATCGAAGTTATAGACTTTTCGGATCAGCGTGCCGAGAAACTCCCATCCGTCAAGCTGCTGCATCAGAACAGTAACCTCGGCGGGCGAGAGTGGCGGCATGCCGCCTTCGCAGGGTCGGCATCGCTTGGTGGACAGGGTATTGATGGTCGTATTCATTAGCACTCCTGCTGGTTGGTAATGTACAAATAATCGATGTGCCCGCGTTCTTTTAATTATGGGCCAAGTTCTGTAATCGCGCTATTCTCATCGCGGCAGGCGGATGCGAATCGTAAAACGCGGAATGCAGAGGGTCGGGGGTAAGCGTCGCGGCGTTGTCCTGGTAGAGCTTAACTAATGCCCGCATGAGATCGGTGGCGGAGGCGTTGCGGGCAGCATATTCGTCTGCCTCGAATTCGTGCTTGCGTGAGTACAGACTTGACATTGGCTGGAGCAGGAAAGTGAACGCGGGCATTACCAGAAAAAACAATAGCAACGCCGTGGCGGTGGAAGGCACAGATGAAACGGAAACTCCCAACCCCTGGTAAAACCAGCTCTGCTGCATCAAGTAACCCAGTACCCATAAGAATACCAGGCTCATGGCAAAACTCCACGCAATGCGCTTGATGACGTGACGGCGTTTGAAATGTCCCAATTCATGTGCCAACACCGCTTCAATTTCAGACACATCCAGGCGAGAGAGTAAGGTATCGAAAAAAACGATCCGTTTGGTCTTGCCGAAGCCGGTGAAGTACGCGTTACCGTGATTGCTACGGCGCGAGCCATCCATGACGAAAAGACCACTGGATTTGAAGCCGCATTTCCGCATCAGTCGCTCAATACGTGCCTGGAGTGGAGCATCTTCGAGCGGAGCGAATTTATTGAATAACGGTGCAATCCAGGTGGGATAAATAGCCAGCACTACAAGATTGAACCCCATCCATGCAAGCCAGGCAAAGAACCACCAATTCGTACCCATTTTCTCCATTAGCCACAGTACGCCAACTAACAACGGTATGCCAAAAAGCATTCCCAGCGCTGTTCGCTTGACAAGATCAGCCAGAAACATGCGCGGCGTCATTTTATTGAAGCCGAATTGTTGCTCGATAACGAAGGTCCGATAGTAGCTAACAGGGATTTCCGCCACGCTCATTAGCAATATAGTACTGATGATGAGTGCCATGCCGCTGGCAATCGGATCGCTCAACAAATTTGACCAGAAAGCAACCAGGATACTTAATCCACCTCCCAAGGTAAATATCAGTAAAAGTAGCGTCTCAAGCGATATGCTGACATAACCCAAGCGAGTCTTTGCACAGGTGTAGTCGGCCGCTTTCTGATGCGCTTCAAGGCTGATCTGGGCAGAAAAATTATCGGGCACGCTGTCTCGATGGCTGAGAACATGATGGATGTGCCGCGTTGCCAGCCACATGCGTACGCAAAAGGTGAGCAGCAGAGCAACGAGAAAGACGGCTGTAAAAGTTTGCATGGTCAGCACTTAGTGCCTGGCGAATCTGACGAAAGGTGACGGGTAACTATCGATATGACACAATTACACATGGAAAATTCAGGAAAGCAAATTCATTATGGCACAAGATAACAATAACCTCATCTGGATAGATATGGAAATGAGCGGGCTGAGCCCGGACAATGACCGTATCATCGAAATTGCTCTGGTGGTAACCGATTCTCAATTAAACGTGGTAGCAGAGGCACCGGTACTGGTGGTATCCCAGCCGGACGCGGTGCTGGACGGCATGGACAACTGGAATAAGTCCACTCACGCCAAATCCGGTCTTGTCGACAAGGTCAAAATATCCAGACTGGCGGAGGCCGAGGTGGAAGCGCGCATGATAACATTTCTGCAAGAGTATATTCCGCCTGGGGTTTCTCCTATGTGCGGCAATTCGATCTGCCAGGATCGGCGTTTTCTTGCACGTTGGATGCCACAACTAGAGACATATTTTCATTACCGCAATCTTGACGTGAGCACCCTGAAAGAATTGGTAAAGCGTTGGAAACCCGAGATCGTGCCGGGTCTGACCAAGCAATGCAAGCATGAAGCACTGGCGGATATTTATGATTCCATTACCGAGATGAAGTATTACCGCGAGCATTTCATCAAAGCATAGACGGATAGAATAAGACTCAACTTTCTCCCTGGCTCACGATAGCTTTCCCATATTTTCAAGGAAACATTACCATGTCCTCGGGCACCACATTCACTATCGCTGTCAATCCAAAAATCCCTCCTCGTCTAGCCCGTCTTGAAGAGCTGGCCAACGATCTCTGGTACAGTTGGGATCGTTCCACACGCTCGTTGTTTTCGCGCCTTCATCCTGGTCTATGGGGCGCGGTGGGACATAATCCGAAGGCTTTTCTCAAGCGCGTGGACGAATCGTTGCTACTGAAAGCAGCAGAGGATCAGGTGTTCCTGGCCAATTACAGCAGCATTTTGTCGGCCTATGATTCCTATCGTTCCGAACCAGTACGGCAGGATAGTACGAGAGATCTGCATCCCGATGACCGGGTGGCGTATTTCTGTTTCGAGTTTGGCTTCCATGAAAGTTTTCCAATTTATTCGGGCGGCCTCGGCATTTTGGCCGGCGACCATTGCAAAGCAGCGAGCGACTTACGCGTGCCATTGATTGGTGTCGGCCTGCTCTACAGGCACGGATATTTCTATCAAACTATAGACAATCAGGGTAACCAGCAGGTTACCTACCCTGACTCGGATTTCGAAGATCTGCCAGTCACGCCAGTATTGCACGAGAATGGTTCGGAAGTGAAGATCGAAGTCGAATTGCCGCAACGCAAGGTGATGGTGAAGATTTGGCAGGCAAAAATAGGTCATGTCACGCTCTATCTGCTTGATACCGATCTGCCTGAAAACTCCACGCGAGACCGTGACATCACCCATCAACTTTACGGCGGCGACAAAACCATGCGAGTCGAGCAGGAAATCATTCTCGGCGTTGGTGGTGCTCGTGCATTGCGTAAAATGGGAATCAAACCGACGATATGGCATATCAATGAGGGCCATGCGGCATTCATGATGCTGGAACGTATGCGTGATCTGGTGCGGCACGGATTGGATTTTGCGAGCGCTTTAGAAGCAGTCGCGGCAAATACGGTATTCACTACCCATACCGCGGTACCGGCAGGGCATGACTATTTCAGCGATGAGATGATGTTCAGATATTTTGAGGAATTCTGCAGTGATCTAGGAATCACCCGCGAAGCGTTTATGGCACTCGGCCGTGTTTCTGGTGGCCACGACTTCAATATGACTGCCCTTGCCATTCGTGGTTCGCGCTCGCACAACGGCGTTAGCAAGATACACGGTAATGTATCGGCACGCATCTGCAGAGATTTGTGGCCTCAGATCGAGCCTGAAGAAAATCCAATGGCATATATCACGAACGGTGTGCATGTGCCAACTTTCCTGGCGCAGGAATGGGCCGATTTATTTGATCGCTATCTCGGCTATGAATGGCGCAACAATATGTCCGATACTGAATATTGGTCTCGTATCGATACGATACCCGATCACTTGTTCTGGAGTGTGCGTCAAACACTGAAATCACAGATGCTTTACGGCATACGCGCTCGTATCGCTACGCAAAATTCCCGCAATCATGGTTCTGAAGCGCATCTTGACCGGTTGTTGAGATTTACCGATCCTATTAATCCAAATGTCTTGACCTTGGGTTTTGCGCGCCGCTTTGCCACTTACAAACGTGCTGCGCTGCTATTCGAGGATCTCGATTGGCTACGCAGAATCATGCTTAATCAAGAACGCCCGGTGCTGATAATTTTTGCCGGTAAGGCGCACCCCGCTGACGTTCCGGGCCAGGATTTGATTCGGCGAGTCAGCCAGATCGCGCACCTGCCTGAATTTGAAGGACAACTCCTGCTGGTCGAGAACTATGACCTTCGTCTCGCCCGGCGGTTGGCAGCAGGGGTGGATGTGTGGCTGAATAGCCCGGTATACCCATTGGAGGCAAGCGGTACCTCAGGTATGAAAGCGGGCATCAATGGGACGATCAACCTGAGCGTGCTCGATGGCTGGTGGGGGGAAGGCTATAATGGCAAGAATGGCTGGGCCATCAGGCCGGAGCCAGAGAATATGGCTCCAATGCTCCGCGACAAGGAAGAGAGCAGAGATTTCTACGAAACGCTGCAAGATCATGTGGTGCCACTTTACTATAGCCACGATAAATTCGGTTACTCGCCAGGATGGGTAAAAATGGCGAAAAACTCAATGATGTCGTTGCTGCCGCGCTACAACTCCGCG
Organism: Nitrosospira sp.; assembly: GCA_039935055.1. Classification (GTDB taxonomy): domain Bacteria; phylum Pseudomonadota; class Gammaproteobacteria; order Burkholderiales; family Nitrosomonadaceae; genus Nitrosospira. The sequence continues at coordinate 1,108 of JBDTKY010000130.1, read as the reverse complement.
CGTATGGTTAGTGAGTACACAAAGAATTTTTATGTGCCAGCCAGCAGGCAAGGGACGCTGTATGCTGCGAATGACTTCAGCGGCGCGAAAAAAATCGCTGCCTGGAAAGCTTTTGTGAGAGAGGCGTGGGGCGGGGTAACGATACGCCGGCTGGATACTCCATCCAAGCGCATCCGCTTCGGCGATGCGTTGCAGTTCGAAGTTGCTGTGCGCTTGAACGGTTTGCAGCCTGAGGATGTGATGGTGGAACTGCTGATTTGCCGACAGTTCAAAAAGAGCAAGCTATGCGACTTCAAACACTTCAGGTTTGAATTTTCCGGTGTCGAAGAATCGGGTGAACATATGTTTACATTGAATCTTGTTCCGGATTTATGCGGCAAGCTGGAGTACCACATGCGTGTTTATCCGTATCAGCCATTGCTAACGCACCCATTTGAAATGGGCATGATGGTATGGCTTTGATTTCGCCGATTCTGCATCAAGAATGAATCAGGATAGTAGCGACAAGTAGATTTTCCGGTAGCCGGCGGCGCTGGAGCGCCAACTGAAATCTTTGGCCATGCCATTTTTCTTTAAGCGGCGCCAGACTGATTTATTATGATAAGCAATGGTGACCCGCCGGATAGCGTCAAGAAAACTATCGGGGGTCATGTCGTAAAATAAAAACCCGCTGGCGGTTCCATCAGCCAACGTTGCAGATGTGCAATCGACAACCGTATCAATCAACCCCCCCGTAGCATGTACCAGCGGTGGCGTCCCATAGCGCTGGCTATACATCTGATTCAGGCCGCAGGGTTCGAAGCGGGAGGGCATCAGGAAACTGTCCGCCCCGGCTTCGATCAGGTGGGAGAGCCTTTCATCAAAGCCAATACGTACGGCAATTTTTCCAGAATTGTTTTTTGCTATTGCCGCCAATTCCTGCTCCAGCACTGCTTCGCCACTGCCCAGAACGGCTAGTTGCGCCGGCATTTCGGTTAGTTGCGTCGCTACTTGCAGTAACAGATCGTAACCTTTCTGGTAAGTGAAGCGACTGACAACACCGAATAGCGGAATGTCAGGATCGACAACCAATCCCAGCAACTGTTGTAATGTCTGTTTATTGGCAGCT
>JBDTKY010000129.1:0-11478 GCA_039935055.1 Nitrosospira sp. | reverse complement strand
CGTACGAAAACCCATTACATCGAGCATGCGCTTGAGGAGCGCCAATCCACCCCATGCGCTCACCTCTCGATTGCTGAAGCGTATCTCAAAATCAGAACCGGTCGCCATCTATCCCCTCGTTTGCCGTCTTTTATGCCATTTAATCAATTAACTAACCACATCGCTTTCTATTGGTATCCATTAGAAAAAATGCGCAAAGTTGGCCCCCGCGCTTTGAAACATAGCTGATTTCGCGCTAATGGACAATCTGGGATAAACAAATCTGATGATGTGATTTTTCTCACAGAGTTATCGCAGCTGGCAGCATTATCATGGTCTGGTGTCTTATAACTTGATGAAGTGTGGTTTTCGGAAAGCTCGACTGGGGTTATGGGCGCGCGTGCGGCGCGATTCCCTCGATTCTTTGTGCCAGCGTAGCGGCCGATAGCTCGCCAATGCGGCGATCGACCAGCGCACCCTTTGCATCAAAGAACAAGGTTGTCGGCAGTGCTTGGGAATGGGTCTGGCTGCTCAGTTCGAGGCGGGAATCGAGCAGCACATTATCGAGGCCGAGTCCTTCCCGATCCAGAAACTTCTGAATCGCGTCGGCCGATTCGCCCTGGTTGGCAAAGACGAAGATCACATCCGGACGGTTCTTTTGCGCATCCCGCAGTACCGGCATTTCCCGCATGCAAGGCGGACACCATGTTGCCCACAGGTTGACCACCATGGGCTTGCCGGCCAATGAACCAAACTGGACGGAACTGCCATCCAGGCGAACCAGCTCGGCTTGCGGCATCTGCGCTGGAACGGCAAAGACCGCCGCCGCCACCGCCGTCCCAACCGCCCAGGCGGCTCCTCCGGTCAATGCCGATAGCAGCAGCGTGCGCCGCCCTTCCCGCGCATGCCATGCATACCAGCTGATGCCGGTCACTGCGGTCAGAATGCCCGCTGCCGGTGAGAACCCGCCATCAAGGATATTCAGGAAGCTCCATGGCGCGTGCTTGTATAGATTGAAATAGATAATCACGAAGGCAAGTCTCGCCGCTATCAGGGAGGCAACGAAAACTTTCCAAAGAAGCGGCTCGATATCAACGTTTCGCGGTCGCCCCATCCGTTTGGCGACGAACGAGCCGATCAGCATTGCGCCCAGCAACAGAAAAAAATTGATGTGAAACGCAAATAGCCCGATGTTGACTGAACCCATCAAGTGCCTCGGTTAATGAAAACGGGTACCGGATATCATTTCGTTACGGGTGCACATTCCTCGCAGCTTGTTGGACTTGCACGGAAAATTGAGGACAGACCACGGTTTTCTGGGGCATTAATAATCGGGCCCCACATGCTCGCCATCCTTGGGTGACCATGCAACGCGGTAGGTATAGTGATCAACGCTCATTTTGGTGCTCCTTCAACTTGTCGATGGCTAAAAGTACCTGCCGAACCTGATACACCTTGGCTTTACCCTTGTCGTTCTGGATGTTCACGCGGGGATCGCGGGACCAAGGTGTTTTGAAAATAGTATGGCTGGTACCGGATTGTCGTGGTTTTCTGAGAGTTGGCGCTGCCTAGATGTAAAGGCTTTGAAATAGATCGCTTTATACGGGAAATAATGAACTAGAAAACGGGAGTTATTGCTAACCCGCCCGTAGCAATTCAACAGTGACTTCGTTCTGGCTTACTCCATCGTGCTCAAACACGCTTATGTTTTGCAGAGTGGTTTGCGCAATGCTGGACAGCGCTTCAGCCGTAAAGAATCCCTGATGTCCGGTAATCAGCACATTCGGAAAAGTCAGCAGGCGTTCGAACACATCATCCTGTCTCACTTGATCGGATAGATCCTGAAAGAACAGATCACCTTCCTGTTCATACACATCCAACCCCAGGCAGCCGATTTTTGAAGATTTCAGTCCTTCAATCACCGCCAGCGTATCAATAACCGCACCTCGGCTGGTGTTGATCAGCATTACGCCGCGCTTCATGCGCGTAATGGCTGCCCTATCGATTAAATGATGCGTTTTCCGGTTGAGCGGACAATGCAGGGTAATGACGTCGCTGTCTGCATAGAGCTGCTCCAGCGGAACATATTCCACACCCAGGCTGATGCATTCCGGATTTTGTAGCGGATCATGGGCGACCAGGCGGCAACCGAAACCGTGTAGTATTTGCGCAACGGCGGCACCGATGCGTCCTGTACCGACAACCCCGGCGGTTTTGCCGCGCAATTCAAAACCGAGCAGCCCTTGCAATGCGAAGTTGCCATTTCGCACACGATTATAGGCCTGGTGAAGATGCCGGTTGAGTGCGAGCATTAGTCCCACGCTATGCTCCGCTACCGAATGCGGCGAATAGGCGGGAACCCGCACTACACGAAGGCCAAGGCTGTTTGCTGCCCGAATATCGACATTATTGAAACCCGCACAGCGCAGCGCAATCAAGCGTGTGCCCTGCGCCGCCAATGTTTGCAGCACCGCGGCATTCAGCGTGTCATTGACAAACACGCACACGGCGGGAAAATCCGCCACCATCTGCCGTGTTTCCTCGCACAGGGGCGAATCAAAAAACATTAACTCATGCCCGATGTCACGATTAGCAGCCAGCAAAAATTGACGGTCATAGGACTGTGCACTACAAACAGCAACCTTCATTTAGACTCCTTATTGGCTCCGCTCGCGCCCCGCACGGAACAATCAGCGCTGAATGCCTCAGCCGGACTTTGGGGAGGGCTGTCTTATCCGCAGCAGCCCGATTGTGCCTGAACCGGCGGGCATTTAACTGTCCCGAAGGAACAAAAGACGCAGCAGTCCCCGGGACGGGGACGCAGCAGCGTCTTGCAGCCGTTGCACTCATAAAAGAACTGACAGGCATCCACCGGCATGATCTCTCGTTTGCTATATCCGCAATAGGGGCACGTCAGCACCGATTCCAGGATAGGAATGCGATGAGTCACGAAAGATTTCCCTGGATAAGCAAGATATCCACGCAATCATGCAGGTGACTCCTCAGGAATCTTGCTGAGAATTGCATTACAGGTTCCATGGCTGGAGTTTTGCCAAAGGATATTTCATAATAGCCCCGGTCTTTAAACTATGCCTTAGTCAAATGTTGATCCGGCCAAAACAAGAGCATAGTACACCTGTCTCCCTTTTTATAACGTAATAGCCGGATCTGTAGTTAACCGCTTAATATCCCCGTCACTGATAATCTCAATGCCTGACAGCTTGTAGCAGGTGCGATGGCCCTGATAGGCTTTCCTATGAATATGACAGGCCTTGCAAACAGCACTAAATTGACCATTTTTACGTTGGCGAGCGGTCGTTCCGGCACAAGTTATCTGGCTGATTTTTTCGCTAAAAATGCGCAACAGTGTTATAGCACGCACGAACCCTATTTAATTCCCGGAAATCCGGTGTTGTTTGGCAAGCCCATAGACTGGAACACGCATTATAACGATAGCGCATTATTGCAGGTGCTGGAGCGAAAATGCTATTTTATCGCCCGCCGCAAAGCGCCGGTGTATTTTGAATCCAATCATGCGTTTCTGAAGGCATTCAATCGCCATGCAGGAGCATTATTGAATAATGCCGGTTTTATTCATCTTGTGCGTCATCCGGCAATGGTGGCCAAAAGTGAACTGCTACGTGAGCAGATGATACGCAAGGCGCATATCCCTTTTGTAGATTACATCAGTGATGCAGGTGAGCGTTATTTCCGCTGGGCATTAACCGGAAAGGAAGATATCTTTCAGTATTATGCGAGGCACACGTTAAGCCGGTTCCAGTTTTATCTGCTGCAATGGATTGAAATTGAATATCGGGCGATGCAATTGATTAAACAGAATCAGTGGCAAGATCGTGTGTTTTTTATCGATGTGGATGCCCAATTAAAAGATGAAGCAGTACTAAAACAACTGCTTGACTTTTTCGATGTACCCCACAAGCCTCGTTTCAATATGGATTTACACCGAAACAAAACCCCGTTTGCCGGCCCTACGGTGGTTACCGCCCAGGATGAGCTGGAAATGCAATGGATAATGCAAAATTTGCCCGATACTTATAAAGCGATGTTAAAAGGCGAACCTTATTCAAAGTGTTCAGGCTGGGAAGCCTTCCGCCAGTACTGATGGCAGCGCGGCGAGTATATCCGTTCCAAGCGCAAAGCTCACCATAGCATAAGACAGACGCCCCGCCGTAATAGCGGTTGCCGCCGGGTTGGGAGCACATCAACCTGGCTGGCGATTATGTCTGGCGGCAAAGCCGGCAAGTCGAGCACGGACGTTTCCGCCATCCTGCATCCTCCTGCCGGGCATCATTGCTTGGCGTCTTCTGCCATCTGACGGTGAGATTTCGCTATGCTCATGTTGGCATCTGCTGCCTCCTGATAGATGCGCGCTAATGCCTGGGTATGATCTTTCAGGTCTTCAGTCTGCCTGCCATAGTAATAACCATGCGTTTCATACTCGGCGAGCTGATTTTTTTGTTCTTGTGCCTTTGCCTGCATTCTTTCTGCCGCTTTTTCATAGTGTTGGGCCAATGCGTTATGGTCCGCCTTGGTCGTGGCGCTGCGAATGGCTCTTGTCATGTCCATGGGGTGCGGGTCAATATGCGCACAGGACGCCAATAAGCCGAGAGCAGCCAGCACTGCGAAAAAGGTTTTTGATTTCATTATGTATCTCCAGGCAGGTTGATATCGGATGAAAAGTAATAATAACGACGGTATTTGCAGCAGCATGTCATAACTTGATGCGATTGAGCCGCAGCGCATTGGTGACAACGGACACCGAGCTCATTGCCATGGCAGCGCCCGCGAACATCGGCGACAGCAGTAGCCCGAAAGCCGGATACAGCACACCCGCAGCCAGCGGGATGCCCAGCGCGTTATAGCCGAATGCAAAGGCAAGATTCTGCCGGATGTTGCGCATGGTGGCGCGCGATAGCACGATAGCGCGTTCAATACCGCGCAGATCGCCCTTGACCAGCGTAATGCCCGCACTTTCCATCGCTATGTCGGTGCCGGTACCCATCGCGATGCCGACTTCGGCCTGGGCCAGAGCGGGCGCATCATTGATGCCGTCACCCGCCATCGCTACCTTGCGCCCCGAATCCTGCAGGCGTTTCACGTGACCGGCCTTGTCCGCCGGAAGCACCTCCGCCAGCACTTCATCAATGCCGAGATAACGGGCAATCGCATTGGCTGTCCGCTGCGAATCGCCGGTGAGCATTACGATATGCACGCCCAGATGCCGCAGCGCGGCGATGGCTTCAGGCGTGCTCTCCTTGATGGGATCGGCCACTGCGGCGATTCCGGCGGCAACGCCATTCACAGCGAAGAATACAACTGTTTTGGCTTCGGCACGCCAGGCTTCCGCCCGGTGATTCCAGGCTTGCGTGTCCGCGCCATGCTGCGAGAGAAAGCTGCGGCTGCCTACCAGCACGCGCTTACCGTCGATATCCGCTTGCACGCCCAGGCCGTTGACAGCATCGAAAGCCTCCGCTGATCGGAGTGTGAGGCCGCGCGCTTTTGCGCCCTCGACGATTGCAAGCCCTATCGGGTGTTCGGAAAGCTGTTCCACACCTGCGACCAGCGCGAGCGCTTCATCGTGTGCAAATCCCTCGGCGATAAAATCAGTCAATGCGGGGCGCCCAAGCGTCAGCGTGCCGGTTTTGTCCACCACCACGGTATCGATGTCCCGCATGCGCTCGATCGCATCGGCATTGCGGAACAGGATACCCACCCGCGCGCCCTGCCCCATCGCGACGGTCATCGAGATGGGTGTGGCAAGCCCGACCGCGCATGGGCAGGCGATGATGAGAACGGCGATGGCATTCAGAAACGCGTAGGCGAATTTCGGCTCGGGGCCGAGAAACCACCACGCAAGCGCCGTGACGATGGCGATGGCGATAACGGTCTGGACGAAATAAGCGGCAATGACATCCGCAAGCCGCTGGATGGGTGCGCGCGTGCGCTGCGCTTCCCCAACCATATGGACGATACGCGCCAGCAGGGTATCCGCGCCCACGCGCTCGGCACGGATAATCAGCGAACCATTACTGTTCATGGTGGCACCGGTGACCTTGTCGCCCGCCTTCTTGGCTACCGGCACGGGTTCGCCGGTAATCATCGATTCGTCTACCCTGCTTGAGCCTTCAAGCACCGTGCCGTCGACAGGAATTTTTTCTCCCGGCTTTACGCGCAGCCGGTTGCCTATGGCGATTGTCTCAAGCGGCACTTGTTCTTCCGTCCCGTCGTCGCCTAATCGCCACGCCTGGTTGGGGGCAAGCTTCAGCAACTGCTGAATTGCTTGGCTGGTCTGGCCCATTGCACGCGACTGAAGGTAGTCGCCGAGGGTGACCAGCGTCACGATAACCGCTGCGGCCTCGAAATAAGTCCCCACCGCGCCATCGTGCGCGCGAAATTCCTGCGGAAACCAGCCGGGCATGAGCACCGCCGCAAGGCTGAACAGATAAGCGAACCCTACCCCCAGCCCGATCAGCGTATACATATTGAGTGCGCGATGCGCCAGCGAAAGCCAGAATTTGCGCAGGATCGGCCAGCCGGCCCACAGCACTACCGGCGTACCCAGCAGGAACTCGATCCAGCCGCGCAAATGCGGCTGTAGGCCGAATGGCTCATGAAGACCGGCCATCGGCGCCATTGCGAGCACGACCAGCGGAAGTGATAACGCGATGCCGATCCACAACCGGCGCGCGAGTCCGCGTAGTTCCAAATTCGCCGCATCATCGGCTTCGCTTCCACCCGCGCCTGTGCCCCCAATAGGTACCAGTGCCATGCCGCAGATGGGGCAATCGCCTGGCACATCCCGCACGATCTCCGAATGCATCGGGCACGTCCATTGGGTTCCTGCTGCCCTTACGGGGGCCGGAGGCGCGGAATCCACGTGCTGGTGATTGTGATGATGGTGATCGTGCGGCGAGTGCGTAGGATGCGATTGGTTCAGGTCTGCGTTCATTATAACCTTCCTTCAGATCATGCCATGGAATCGAGCCTTTCAGCTATCTGGAAGAAATAGAGGTGCAGACCAACAGTACCGAATCAGATACTGCTTTTCTTTTTCCCCTGCCATAACTCATATTAGGACAGTTTTTACTATTTGGAACAATCTTTTGGAAAATTATTGTGTTGCCAATAGCTGGGGTTTAGAGCGAAATGGAACGTAATGCCCGGTTAAGCATCTGCGTCGTTGGGATTGCGCAATGGTCGCAGGTGACCTCAAGTAACTGCTTCGGGCACTGTGAAGGAGTATCAGCGCTCTGTCAAAATTTCGATTCCACTCCTCTACTCACGAAACGGAAAAAATCGTACCGATCATCGAGTATGAAGGGTGCGTGGAATTCCGGTTTGAAGTAAAGTGGCGAACTTTTCCGCCGTACCCGGCCGCCCGTAATAATAGCCTTGGCCCTCGTCACAATGCTGAGCCAGAAGAAATGCGTGCTGCTCGGGTGTTTCCACGCCCTCCGCTATGAGACGGAGCTTGAGGCTTTTACCCAGGCTGATGACGGTACTGACGATGGTGGCATGATCTGGATTACTGGTCATTCGCTTCACGAACGACTGATCGATCTTCAGGGTATCAATCGGAAACTGATTCAAATAGCTCAGGCTGGAATAGCCGGTGCCGAAGTCATCGATCGCAAGCTTTACGCCCAAGGCTGTGAGCGCATGCAGCACGGAATCGGTAAACTCGGCATCCCGCATGAGAACGCTTTCAGTCAGTTCGAGTTCCAGATAGCGTGGCTCCAGGTTCGTTTCCTCCAGCGTCGTGCGTATATTATCCAGAAAATCCGGCGCGCTGAATTCAAGTGCGGAAGTGTTGACTGCGACAGTAATCGGCGGCAAGCCAGCCTGTCTCCACGCCTGGGCTTGGCGACAGGCTTCGCGCAGTACCCAGCGGCCAATCGGCAGGATGAGGCCACAGTCTTCGGCAATAGGCACAAACTGCGACGGCGGCATCAGTCCCCATTTCGGATGCTGCCAGCGAATGAGCGCCTCAGCACCGACAACTACGTAGGAGCGAAGATTTATTTTTGGCTGGTAGTGCAGCGTGAATTCCTGCCGATCCAGCGCACGGTGCAGACTGGATTCGATGGATTGACGCTGGACAGCCTGAACAGTCATGTCGTGCTTGAAGAATTTGTAATTATTGCGTCCGCTTTCCTTGGCATGATACATCGCGATGTCCGCACTTTTAAGCAGGGTTGCCGCATCCTGGCCATCGCCGGGATAAATGCCGATGCCAATGCTCGCGGAGACGTGGAGCTCATGATGATCGATGAAGTGAGGAAGAGTTAACGCGACGAGCGATTTTTGCGCAATGAGCGCTGCATCTTCTACATGCGTGATATTGGAAAGCAGCACCACGAATTCATCCCCACCCTGGCGACCGAGGGTGTCCGAGTGACGCAGGCAACCCACCAGGCGCTGTGCAACCGACTGCAGCAACCGGTCGCCGATCGCATGCCCCAGGGAGTCGTTGATGTGCTTGAATCGATCCAGATCCATGAAAAGCACTGCAAATTGCCTGCCCTGACGATGGGCCAACTCAATCGCCTGCCCAAGCCGGTCCTGCAGGAGCATTCGATTGGGCAAGCCAGTGAGAACATCGTGATGGGCCAAATGAAGCAGTTGAGATTTGGCGGTTTCGACTTGCTCGGCCAGTTCGTGTGCTTCAATTACAGAGATGACCAACTGCGCATTCGCTTGTTGCGCCCTAACCAGGCGGTCGTCGGAGACTGACTCTGTCGTATCTGTCTCGAGAATTATCCGCTCGCGCGCGGTGGCTATATCTTCACGCTGATAGACGGTATCCTCACGCGCGTCGGCAACATTTTCACGAATTTTCACGGTATCTTTTCGGTTCCCCCGTCCCTTATCCGCCGCATGAATCACCTGCTCGCGCAAGGTGGCTGTCTCTTCGCGCCGATGGGCCGTGTTTTCACGCCGATAGGCAACATTTTCGCGACCTTCCACGGCATCTTCCCGCCCCGTAACCGACTTCTCTCGACTTAGAACAGCGGCCTCATCGTCAATGACAACGTTTTCCATGCGTGTAAGCTCTTTTTCCTGGGAAGCTTGTAACTTGTCTTCGGACTGGCCGGACAAACCCGGTTGAACAAGGTTATCGGTATCGGAATGATCGGTATCGAAAGCACCGTCATCGTTATTTCTGTTCATTATGGCCTTCCTTCCATTACCCGGATCTTCAGTCGGACTCGACCCTGGGGTGGCCCGACATGATTCCGTCATACCCGGACAAGGCCTCGCCGATGAGGATGCCTTCGTCTGTTATGTCGAACAATCGAATGTCCTTGCTGTGGGCGCTGCCACGCACTTTAATCACGGAGAGGACCCGTCTGAGCTGGCCCTCGATTTCGGTATAGCGCTGCACGATAATGGCGTCAGCAAGAAAAGCGCTCCCGAAGGGGCTGAAGCGCAGATCAGTGAAACGGTCTTCCAGTTCCGAGGTCATCAAGATGGTGACGCCCATGCCGGTCAGCTTGGCAACCATCCTGTACAGCGATCCGCGGAAATCTTCGCTGAACTCGGGTGCCAGCGCCAGCTCGAATCCGGACAAGGAGTCGATCACGAGGCGCTTGGCCTTCGTGCGATCGATCATCTCGATCAGGTCATGCAGGGTTTCATCAATCGACAAATCCAGGGAACGCGTGTCGATTACTCCAACGTGTCCCGCTTTCACCATCGAAGACAGCTTGGTGCTCAGCAGTTGGCTGGGGCTCTTCTCAAATGCCGCAATGACACCAGGTTCGCCCTTGCGCACCCCTTCGGCGAGAAATTCCGTTGACAAGATGGTTTTTCCGGAACCGGACGGCCCGACCACGAGCAGCGAATAGCCCGACGGCAAGCCGCCGCCCATCATGTCATCCAGGCCAGGCGTTCCCATGCTGACGCGTTTACCGGGCGCGGATAACTTCATGGCGGACTCAGTTGCTTGGCGCTGTTCGATAATCACACGCGGGAATACCTCAATGCCATTATCACTGATACGGAATGTATGCAAACCTAGCGCCTGCGCTTGGCCCCGTATTTTGACCACTTGCATCTTGCGCACCATGGAATTGCGTTGCAGATTTTGCGAAAGCGACAGGATGCCATCCGCCACGGTAAAGACAGGGCTGGATTCCGACTCTGGCGACTGGTATTCGCCGATCAGGAAGGTGGTGGCCTGCCAGCTCGTCATTTGCATGCCCAATTGCTGGACGAACCGCTGCAGCTCGAACCCGCCCTGTTCCCCCCGCTTCACTGACCTTACGACAGAGCGAAACGAATCCACAAATACAAGGCTGGGCGCATAATCTTTCACCTCTTCGCCAATGCGTGATAATACGCCGTCAAAACTGCCGTCCATGAGGTCTGCAGAGAGGTTGACGAAGCGGATCGATTCATTGATTTTACTAACGTCAAAAAACCCGAATTGCTGTTGATAACGCAGCATCTTCAAAGCGGGTTCGCCCAGCACCGTGAAGAACAGGGCGCGATGATCCGGCTTTGCCAGCGAGAACATGATCTGATGCGCGAGCGTGGTTTTTCCGCTTCCCGGCGAGCCTGCAATCAGGTTAAACGAGAATTCCGGCAGGCCGCCGCCCAATAGATTGTCCAGACCCGGGACGCCCGTTGCCAGACGGCGTATGCTTAGTCTTTCATTCATTTTTGAAGCTCCATGTCAATACTATTAGTGCTATTCGAGGTATCGATACCCCAAGCCAAACCTAAAATACGGGTCGTCAATTGCTCGCCGATCAGCGAGGCCAGGATGTTGGTGAAGTTGATCAGGAGCAGGCTGTTTGCTTCGCTGGCTTGTGCAGGCGTTTGCCCTTCCAGGCTCGTTTTTAATTCTGCGAACTGCCGATCAGCCGAAGGTGTCAATTGACTGACCGAGAGCCAGGGATATTTTGACCGGCTCAGAAATATACATCTTGCGTAAAGGGAGCTAAAACCCTCGTCACCGACGATCGAAATGATTTGGGCCGCCAATCTCTCCCATAAGTCAATCGCGGCATCTGCAACCTTCTCATTGGGCTCTGCCATGAGGCTTTTAATTATCTGGTGCCGCCGCAAGTCACTGGTTTCCATAAAAATCTTCTGTAATGCGTTGTAGATACTATGTATACTGGAGTTTGCTCAGAGATTTATAACATGAAGATATCAATCATTTTATTACAATATCTTTTAAGTCTGACAGACTGCTCGTGCTCTGAATAGCTGTAGAATTTTACAGGTGTCCATACACGCTTGTTGCAACGCAAATTGAATAGCTTAACCATTTAATCTGGTGCGAATTTCTCAATCGAATTTATGTTCCAATAAAATTATTATAACCAATAAATTGAAAAAAATTAACGTGCTTTAAATTGTGCGCCGTGCAAAGGCACGGTCTTTCAGCGGGTGCGAATCCCGCCCGGCAACTTTCGCTCCAGCCGGTAGTAATCGGAGCAGTCGTGGAGGTAACGAAGCGGCTGAAGC
>JBDTKY010000128.1:0-4645 GCA_039935055.1 Nitrosospira sp. | reverse complement strand
CCGCACTTGCTCAAGTCCCGAGACATCACCCAGATCGGCCCCAAACGAATCGAAAACAAAATTGAAAATATTTGTCAATCCCGGCCCGGACAACAGGCGTTCGATCGATACGTGACCAAATTTCTTTCGCAAATATTGGAGCAGCCGGTCCTGTAATTCATCCGCGGGAGCGAAATCCGTATGCCCCGCCTCGCTGGGCAGTGATATGTAACCGCCTTCCTGCCATACCAGCCACGCCCCGCCCATGCCGGTGCCTGCGCCAAGCGCGACACGCACCCCTTGAGCATGAGGTTTCCCCGGCTGCAACGTTACCAGGTCGTCTGGAGACAGGATATCGATACTCAGTGCAACCGCCTTGAAATCATTGATAAGTTTAACAGCAGGGATGGAAAATTCCTTTGCGATGGCCGCGCTATCCATCACCCAGGGCAAGTTGGTAAGACTTGCCGTCTGTTGCGCGATCGGCCCCGCCACTGCAAAACAGGCAGCTGCGGGTTTGCCGCCCAGTTCGGCGGCCTTGGGCTCATCCAGAAAATCCCTGAGTACGCCGGAAAAACTCGGGTAGTCGCGACTGGGGTAGAGGCGTTCATAGCTCACCTGACTGTTCCCACCCCTCGACTCCGCCGCGTGAAGCAAGATCTTGGTGCCGCCGATATCGGCGCTGATGACATATCCGGTCATGATTTACCCCACCGCAGTGCTGGATCCTGGCGGTAAAATAGCGCCAGTTGTTCATACACCGCTGAAAAATGCAGTTTTACCACTAATGGCATTTCGAAAAAGGCCTCGCTTATTACAGCGAAGAATTCCGCAGGATTCTCGGCTGCATACGGATCGATAGCGGTTGTCTCATCTGCATCCACCTTCAGGCAAAAAATCGCATAGGCTTTGCTGAATGCTTCGCTCCACGCATACTGGCTCATGCCAGCATGCAAAGGAGGGGAACCGTTGGCGTTGCCATTCAGCATGTCGAGTTTGTGGGCGAATTCGTGTATGACTACATTGTATCCAGCCTCCTCCCCCGCGGCGGCGGTATCTTCCCACGACAGAATCACCGGTCCGCCAAGCCAGGATTCGCCGGACACCGCTTCTCGCGCGCGATGCACTACGCCATCTTCATCGGCATATTCGTAGTCGCGAATGAATTCTCCCGGATAAACAATGACTTCAATCCATCCTGCGTAATAATCCAGGTCGAGATTCAGAATCAGGATGCATGCCTGCGCTGCGATCATCACATGTATTTCGCTGGTGATTACCAGCCCATGCGCCCCGCTTATTTGCTTGGCATGAAGAAACAATGTGATGTATTCACGCAAACGCTCAAGCTCGACCGGACTCAGGCCGCGCAAGCATCGCAGCCGCGCTACCGCTTCGCGCCAAAGATCGCCGGGAATGGATTCGTTTTCAAGTATGCGATGGCGATACCAGGTTTTGACGTTCCAGGACATCAAGGAATCTTTGAATCAGTCCTCGCCGGAGTCCAGCGCATTGCTGCTTTCCGGTTGCGTAACATCCAGCTCGACCGCGTCGATTCGGGCGAAACGCTGGCTGATCTTGCGGCTGGAGATATGCACCTCTTCCACATCCTGATTGGCTTGGCGCATATGATCAGCAAGTTTTTTCATGCGCTCGTCGAAGCGCACAAAATCCTTGCCAAGCCTGGAAAGCTCGTGCTTGATGATGTGCACCTGCTCGCGGGTTTCCATATCCTTCAGTACCGCGCGTGCGGTATTCAGCACCGCCATCAGGGTGGTGGGCGAGACTATCCAGACCTGCTTCTGCATGGCGTAATCCACCACGTCGTAATGATAAGCATGGATTTCTGCGAAAATCGCCTCGGCCGGGACGAACATCACCGCGCCGTCACAGGTTTCCGGCGGCACGATATATTTGCCGGCAATGTCATCCACATGTTTCTTCACATCGATCTTGAATTGTTTTTGTGCCAATGTCCGGCTGGCATCATCCGTGTGCCGGTCGAACATGCGATGAAAATTTTCCAGCGGGAATTTTGAATCGACCGCGACCATGCCTGTCGGCGGTGGCAGCCGCAATACACAATCGACACGGCTGCCGTTGGAAAGCGTGTACTGCATCGTAAATGCAGAGGCAGGTAAAACATTCCGTACCAGCGCCTCCAGTTGCACCTCCCCGAATGCGCCGCGCGAGCGTTTATCGCCGAGAAGCTCCTGCAAGCTCACCATGTTGATGGTGAGACTGTCTATTTTTTTCTGCGCCTCGTCGATGGTCGCTAGCCGCGTCATGACGCTGGTAAACGTTTCGTTGGTTTTCTTGAATCCTTCATCCAGGCGCTCGGTGACATGGCCGCTGATCTGATCCAGCCGCGCTTCTACCGTTCCGCGCAGCTGCTCGGAAGTTTTACCGAGCGCTTCGGATAGCCTGTCCCCCTGTTTAGACAGCCCCTCATGCAAATCCTTGAGCATGTCGCGGTGCTTGTCCTCCATCATCCTTGCCTGTTGCGCCAACAGCTCACGGACCAAAGTTGAAAGCATGCTAAGCCTGATCACCAGAAAAGCCATGGTTACCAGCAGTACGGCAGCGGCAGTAATAATTAACGGGGTTCCGGACATGTTGTAAAGTATACCGGAGAATGCGGCTGAATTCCCGGACGTGAATCGCTCGAGAAAACAACACTCGCGGCAAAGACTATAATCGGATCGCCAAGCCGCTGTGCGGTAAACCGTTTCATTTTCTTGGGAGACATATAATGGATAAAGGCGTCTGTGTAGTAGTCGGGGCCGGTCCTGGTAACGGCACATCGATCGGTGCCCGGTTTGCCGCGAATGGATATCGAGTAGCGCTTTGCGCCCGTAACGAAATGAGGGTGAATGAAATTGCGAAGAAGATCAAGGGTTCCAGTGCATTCTCCTACGATGTCAGGAATACGGAAGCCGCGTCCGGAGTCTTCGCTCAAATCCGCCAGCAACTCGGCCCGGTAAATGTTCTGATATACAACGCCGGCGCAGGTGCTTTTGCCAATATCGACGACGCTACGCTGGAAAGCTTTCAGGATGCCTGGGAGATCAATTGCAGGGGATTGTTTCGCACGGTAAAGGAGGTGCTCCCCGATATGCGGGCCGCGGGAACCGGCAATATCGTGATTATTGGGGCTACCGCATCGATTAAAGGCGGCGCCAACTTCGTCCCTTTTGCGTCTGCAAAGGCAGGCCAGCGGGGCCTCGCACAATCATTGGCAAGATATCTCGGACCGGAAAAAATTCATGTCAGCTACGTGATCCTCGACGGGGTCGTAAATTTACAGCGAACCCGGCAGCAGATGCCCGGCAAGCCGGACGAATTCTTCATGGAACCCTCCCAGATAGCGGAATCCGTTTACTTCCTTACGCAGCAGCCGCCACAAGCATGGACATTCGAACTTGATCTTCGGCCTTTTGGAGAGAAATGGTAATGACATTGCCCGGTCACGCAAAAAAAATGGCGGCTCATGGCCGCTCCCGGCCTCGCGCGAACGTAGGCATTAACCTCGTATTGGAGCAGACTGGAACATGACAGCGCCGGAAGACCTCGTATTTCTGTTCGATGTGGACAACACGCTGCTGGACAACGATCGGGTGATTGAGGATTTGAGGGATCATCTTGTGCATGAGTTCGGTCGTGAGAGCAGCGATCTGTACTGGTCCCTATTCGAGTCGTTACGGACCGAACTGGGCTATGCCGATTATCTGGGGGCCTTGCAACGATACCGAATCAACAACATCAACAATCCGGATTTGCTGCTCATGTCCGGATTTCTCCTGGAATATCCGTTTGCCGACCGCCTTTATGCCAGCGCGATCGACGCCATCTTGCACGTTCGCCGATGGGGGCGGACGGTTATCCTGTCGGATGGCGACGTCGTATTCCAGCCGCGCAAGATACAGCGCTCGGGATTGTGGGAAGCAGTCGAAGGCCAGGTGCTGATCTACGTTCACAAGGAAAAAATGCTGCACGCCGTGGAGGCGCGATATCCGGCCCGCCATTATGTGATGGTGGATGACAAACTGCGTATTCTGGCTGCAATGAAAAATGATATGGAAGCGCGCTTGACTACTGTCTTTCCCCGCCAGGGGCACTACGCGCACGATCCCCACAACGCTGTTTTATACCCACCCGCCGATATCTCACTTGAGCGTATTGGTGATTTAATTCATTGCGATTTCAACCGGCTGCTTTAGTAATTCCCCAAGAAATTCGAGTTAGCCGGTCGGCGCAAGGCAATCCAGACGAAGTCAGCCTGTATTACCGTACCTCAGCCTTTTTGCTTATCTCACGGACGTGGGACTGTACCGCTGGCTGTCCATTTGATGTCTTTGCCATCTGTTCTGACGTTGCCTCGTGCGAGTCTGGGAATCCTGGGAATCGGTCTCCTGAATCTGTCTATTTTTCTTCTCAGACTGTTCCTTGCGCGCTTTTCTCCCCACCCGGCGTCTGTCCTCCGTAGCTTTCTGCTGCGGGTCCCATGGCCTCGCCTCCCATGGCTTCGTCTTACTCTCTTCCTTCCCCTGCTCCCACGGCCTCACCTCCCAAGGCCTCGTCTGACTATTCGCCTGCCCTCGCTGCTGTCCTCGCTGTCTCGTCCGGCTATCTTCCTTGCCTTGCAGCCCCGATTGTTTCGATTGAT
>JBDTKY010000127.1:0-15867 GCA_039935055.1 Nitrosospira sp. | reverse complement strand
GGAATAAAAAGATAGGTATTTGCGTTAACGCCCCATACCCCCAGCGTTTGTCCAAAATCTTCGTCATGCGACGGCAGGCCCATCGGGGAGGCCATATCGAAGAGCCCCACTCCGCCTATGGTTGAATTCACCACAAAACGCAATGTGTCCTGGAACCCCTGGCGTACCTTGCCCTGCAAAAATGAATTCAGGATTACATTCGGGTAGGCGAGATTATCGTAAAAGTTCGCGATGGAATGCTGCATGCGAATCGGTACGTAATCGATATATTTATTTGCAATCGGCTCCAGAATTTTTCGGTCGAGCACATCGGTGATATCGTAGGATTTACGATTAACGTTCTCATAGGGATCAATCGGGGCTGTAGCTTGGTCATGCGGACGCGTGGTGGCGCAACCGGTAATCAACATCGTGTATGTAAACAGCAGAATGGCGGCTTGATAATTATGTCTCATGATTACCTATGGTAGATTCGATTCGATCTGATGCTCATGATGAGGCCTGTTCCGGGACCCACACCTGATTCAGAGGTACGTGCAGGCAATCGCCTGCGAAAGAGGATAGCGGGTCAAATCTGTGAGCTATAGACAGCCAGACGGATGAGCGCGCACCGGATAATACCTAGCTGTGCCAATCACTGCAACCGCCGCGCACACAAGAGAATCCCGTACCCGGCTGCGGCAGGTTTTCCTCGTGGGCACGGCAGGGCAAATAATGATGCGTCCTTTCTTGCATGAAGGTGCTTTTTCCGGACCCGCCTTCTTTATGTTCAGGGCTGCGGCTGGACCGGAGACTCATTCTCCTTGTAATCATCGTAGCTCTCATGCGGCGGGTTGCCGTCGTATATCAGGTGCTTGCGCTGCTGCAGATAAGCGTCGCGCACGAACAGGTAGGGGTCCAGCGCAGCCTCATCACGAAGCTGCATGGGGCCGGATAGCCTCGCTCGCTTCTGGATGACGTCAAGGGCGCCAAGCGGCATCGTGACCGGCGCACCCACCAGGTAGATGCCCGACCAAAGAATAATATTGGTGGCCACGCTGACCGGAAGACCCGATATATCGCGGTTACTGCTGGGCCCAAAAAAGGGAATAAAAATGTAGGTGGTTGCGTCAACGCCCCATACCCCCAGCGTTTGCCCGAAATCTTCATCATGTGCCGGGAGGCCCATCGGCGACGCCATATCGAAGAGCCCCACTCCGCCTATGGTTGAATTAACCACAAAACGCAATGTGTCCTGAAACCCCTGGCGCACCTTGCCCTGCAGAAACACATTCAGGATTACATTCGGATAGCCCAGATTATCAAAAAAATTGCCGATGGAATGCTGCATGGGGATGGGGACATATTCGATGTACTTATCCGCAACGGGTTTCAGGATCTTCCGGTCGAGTACATCAGTAAAATCATAGGACTTACGGTTAGCATTCTCATAAGGATCAATCGGGGCCATGGCTTCGTCGCGCGGACGTGTGGTGGCGCAACCGGAAACCAGCATCGCGTATGTCAGCAGCAAAACAGCAGCTCGATAGTTATGTCTCATGATCGCCTAAATAGTAGATTCGATTCGATCTTATATCCATATCCCGCCCGGTTCAACTAATACCTCTCAATTACGTTTTTGCGCGGTGCACAGATGGCAGCATGGCCCGTATCCAGATCGCTCAGATTCTTTGATATGTCTGCCGCCACGCTTGAAACGACACGTTGAATGCCCTTTACCACACCCTCGATACCACCGCTGACGGGCTCCGAAATCGTGGCATAACACGCAACGCTACGTCCGTCGGTAGAACGCGTAACTGTCCAGCCGAATCTTGCTCGTACCTTGTCGCCGACTATTGCGTCGAACTGGCTAAGTTCAACCGCAATGCGATAGCCAGGCTGATCAGTTGCACGGCTTCCGTTTGTCTCGTTTATAGCTCCAATTTGGTTAGCGATGCCAGTCGTGAACGCATCACGCAATTCATAATTGAAATTGGAAGACCAGCGGTCCCGTTCAAGAATAAAAATGTGAGTGTCCTGACCTGGACCTTGCCTACGCACAACCAGTTGCGGACGAGCCAGCCGTGCCGGCACGCTGACCGGCATCACATCAATAAAAATCGGCCTGGAACCCGCCTGCCGGGAATGGCCAGATATGTCCTTTACCTCAGATGCCCCAGATGAAACCGATAGCGTATAAAACCGCGTTTCCGGAACGGATGCGCAACCGGCGGCCAGTAATAATGCTACCATTCCTGCCATACTGCGTACCAGCAGTTTCATTGTTTATCTCCGCGCTTGCCTCGAATCACCGATTCAGGATGGCGTTCGAGATAATCTGTCAATATTCTCAGTGAAACGGCCGCGCGCGTCAGTTCCTGCAATGTCTGGCGCAAATCCTGTTGCAATGGCGCATCTTCAGATAATGTACGTTCAGCGGCATTCAAGGTTTTACGCACATCTTTCATTGCTACTGAAATTTCGGGAGCCACATCGTTGTTTAATTTCTCTGCCAGTTGTCCGGTGCTGTTCAACGTTTGCTTGAGCACTTTTAACGATTGCTGTAACTCATTACCGATTTGATCAAATGGCACCTTACTTAACTTGAGCGCCATCTCCGAAATCTGTGTTTGAATTTCCTCAGCATTACTGGGAATAGTTGGCAATTGTAACAATGTGGTTGAAGTGCCTTTGCCGGCTATGTTACTGGAAGCATCTTTTTTTGCCGCGTTGGCCGAAATAGCTTTAGGGAAAAAATCAAGGGCAATATAAACCTGGCCGGTAAGGAGGTTGCCGGTGCGTAATTGCGCGTATAAGCCACGATTGATCATGAATTGCAATCGCTGTTGCGGAGTGAATTTTGATTGCTGTCGAGATTCGGCAAATTTTTGTCCCAGGCGCGCCGGATAAATTTCCAACAGCACCGGCATGCTGAATTCCCGCTGCTTGGGATCATATTCAATGCCTATCGATTTGACGTGCCCCAATACCAGCCCGCGAAAGCTTACTTCAGCACCTGGGGTCAGGCCACGCACCGATTGTTTGAAGTCAAGCAATATTATCTCTGATTCGCCATCCGGTTCTTTTAACGCTTCGGTCTGACTCTCAACCAGGGCAAACACGGTATTCTCCTTCGCAGTGGGGCCGGGTTCATCATCTGGTGATTGAAACGAAAGACCACCCAGCAAAACAGTCGCCAACGATTGCGTATTGAAGGTGAAACCGCCGGTATTAATTTGCATATCAAAGCCACTGGCATGCCAGAAGCGAGTATTCATACCGATAAATTTATCGTAAGGAGCATTAACAAATATGCGTATGGTGATGGCTTTGCCATCTTCATCCAGACCAAACGCAGCCACCTGCCCCACTTTAATCCGGCGGTAATAGATAGGCGAACCAATATCCAGTGAACCAATATCGGCAGCGTGTAAAACATACTGCTTGCCAGAAACATCCCGTGTAATTGTGGGCGGCACCTCCAATCCGGTAAATTGATCCGCTTTCTCCGTTGCAACGCCCGCATCGGCGCCAATGTAGGCCCCAGAAAGCAAGGTACTCAGTCCGGACACACCGGAACCCGCGATACGTGGACGCACCACCCAGAAGCGGCTGTCGGCTGCCGCAAAGCTTTCGGCTTCTTTCTTCAACTGCACGCTTGCCAGAACGTGAGTGCGATCTTTGCTCAGCATGATCGACTGCACTGTGCCAATTTGAACTTCTTTATATTTAACCTTTGTCTTGCCCGCTTCCAGTCCCTCGGCGGAGCTGAACAAAATAGTGATCTCGGGCCCGCGCTGGACCCAGGTCTTGACCACAAGCGAAATTCCGATAACCGCTGCAAGTAGGGGAATCAGCCAGATCAGCGAGGGAACCCAGGATCGCTGCCGCACCTTCTCAGGCACAGGTATGGCTTCCGCCGCCTCTTTTGAATGAGCGGCTCCCCTTGCTTCCCTCGTTTCATCCGTTCCTTCGCTCATACTGATTTTCCGCGTTCCTGTTCAGCAGCATCCCACATCAAGCGGGGATCAAAGCTGATCGAGGCGAGCATGGTAAGTACCACCACCGCAGCGAATGCCACGATACCTTCCCCAGCGTAGACCGTAGCGAAACCTTGAATCTGTACGAGTCCGGTTAACAAAGATACAACGAAAACATCCAGCATCGACCATCGGCCAATTACTTCGACAACCCGATAAAGTAGCGCTCGTTGCTGCAAGCGCCAGCTACTGCGCCGTTGCACCATTATCAATAGCAGAATCATGACCGTTAGCTTGAATAGCGGCACCAGAAAGCTGGCAATAAAAACAATACTCGCTAATACCCATGAACCGGAAGCCCAGAAATAAATGATGCCGCTCATGATGGTGTCCTGCTGCTCCTCTCCCGGGAAAGAGGCCGTAATCATGACAGGCAACAGATTTGCAGGAAAATACATGATGCAGGCAGCGATCACCAAGGCCCAGGTCCGGTTGAGACTGCCGGGTTTGCGCAAATACAGCCTCGCGCCGCAATGTCCGCAGCGGTCATGCGCTTTAACACCCTTCCACAAGGTGGCACAATGATGGCACGAAACGATGCCCAGCCTTGCCGCTGTCTTCACGGTATTTCAGCCTCTACGGTTTTCTGGGTTGATTGAGCGGCTCCGGCGCTATTTGCCGATATTATTTTCTTTCCCCTGTTTTTCGGTAAAGCCATCCGCCAGATATAGCGGGGGTTGAATGAAAACACTGATGCCAGAAGGAGTGTCAGTATGCCCAATGCCCATAGCGCAACTCCAGGCAATACAGTTGCCATACTGGTCAATTTGACGAACGCAACGATGACGCCGAGTAGAAATACTTCCGCCATCA
Organism: Nitrosospira sp.; assembly: GCA_039935055.1. Lineage (GTDB taxonomy): Bacteria > Pseudomonadota > Gammaproteobacteria > Burkholderiales > Nitrosomonadaceae > Nitrosospira. The sequence goes on along the minus strand of JBDTKY010000127.1, from coordinate 11,032 downwards.
CCCATGGCCGCAGGGTTTGAATCATGCGAACCAACAAATTAAGCCCGAATGAATGTCCAGTGGCATTTATTGAGACAAGCAAATAAATCAGGCTCACAAGTTGGACCAGGGGAAACAGAATTGTGGTCGCCAGAACCAGAAATGCTATCAGAGGCATTCCCTGAGCGTTTAAGGAAGCAACAGCGCCTATGATCGTTGTTCGGCTAGAAAGACCATGGAGCTCCATTTCAGCAATCGGAAAGACATTGGCAATAATGTACATGACCAAACTGGCGATCGTCAGGGGCAGAACACGCCTGCCATGAGAACTCATGTCGCGCTCCAACTCAGCACCACAGCAACTGCAGAGCGCAATTTCGTTGTGATCCAGCGCTAACCTGCGATGAATCGCATCGCATCCTTCGCAGGCGATCAAGCCGGGTACTTCCTGCATGATTAATTCACTGAAGATTGACTTAAAAGGCTTCTCATAAATTGAACGCAAACTCAACATTCTTCGAAAATGGATTTATAAGAAGTCCCCTCTGCTCCTGAAACAGAAGTCCTCGCCGCTATCCATGATGCCGGGTTCTTTTTGTTCCCCTATTTCGCACCTTGCCAACACCTGCAACGTTGGTCAGGATACCCCAGGCCCCTGGATAATGGCAATTCTCAGTGACCAGACATCGGACGGATCTCCAGCCGATGCACTGCCATGAATTGATATGGTCTTAGAACGATGAGAAGCATTCTTATTTTATTATCCAGCTCAAATAAAAGGATTTTTTATCGATCTTTGTTGCAACCGCCCACGGTTGATGTCGTAATTCGGAGCTTGATATTCAGTGCCAGTCTCCACTTTGACAGGGACAAAAGTGGCGGATGGGTATGACAGTTACGGCTTCAACAACGGCGCCCGAATCCATGACGCATTGTTGACTGGCTAATGCGGGAGACGTATTCCTCTTCTACGGCGCCAGTATCCTCAGTCATTTTTTAATTATACGGCTGAATGACACAGCACGTTTTTGCCTGTGTTATCGGTGCTTTTGCCATGTGCTATGCTGAACGAATCCCTCACCCAACTGTCCCCAAAACGGGGCGCAAAGGAAATCCGATGGACAAAAAAACGCAAATCAACTTCTGGTACGTAATCATTGCAATACTTGGTGTTTTGCTGGTGCAGAACCTGTATACAAAATATACGAAAGTTGAACCGATCCCCTACAGCCGGTTTCATACATTGCTGGATGAGGACAAGATCGTCGAGATCGCAATCACCGAAAATCATATTTACGGAACACTCAAGGAAAAAGGTGCCGATGGGCTAAAGGATTTCGTTACCACACGGGTGGAGTCCGAACTGGCCGATAAGCTGGACAAGCACAACGTGATCTATACCGGTGTAGTGCAAAGCACATGGGTCCGTGACCTGCTCTCCTGGCTGTTGCCAATGGCCATCTTCATCGGAATCTGGTTATTTATTATTCGCCGCATGAATCCTGGCGGCATGACCGGTGGCCTGATGTCGATCGGCAAGAGCCGTGCTAAAGTATTCGTGGAGAAAGAGATCAAAGTTACTTTCGCGGATGTGGCTGGCGTTGATGAAGCAAAGGAAGAACTGATTGAGATCGTCAATTTTTTGAAGGATACTGAAGGATATAGCCGCCTTGGCGGGCGGGCGCCAAAGGGCATTCTGCTGATCGGCCCACCCGGCACGGGCAAGACGCTATTGGCACGCGCTGTCGCGGGCGAAGCGAGTGTCCCGTTTTTCTCGATCTCCGGCTCCGAATTTGTCGAGATGTTCGTAGGCGTCGGTGCCGCCAGGGTACGTGATCTGTTCGAGCAGGCACGTCAGATGGCCCCTGCAATCATTTTTATCGATGAGCTGGATTCGCTCGGGCGAGCCCGCGGTGCCTATGGGCTGGGCGGGCATGACGAAAAGGAACAAACGCTGAATCAGTTGCTGGCCGAACTTGACGGTTTCGATTCCAAAAGCGGCGTTGTGCTGCTGGCAGCCACCAATCGTCCCGAGATTCTCGACCCGGCGCTGTTGCGCGCCGGCCGGTTCGACCGCCAGGTATTGGTAGATAGACCGGACAAAATCGGCCGAGAGCAGATTCTGGCCGTGCATCTGAAAAAAGTGAAACTCGACAGCGATGTGAAACCGGGTCAGATTGCAGCATTGACGCCAGGCTTTACCGGCGCAGATCTGGCGAACCTGATCAATGAAGCGGCGCTGCTTGCTACCCGCCGCAACGGCACATCGGTTACGATGGCGGATTTCAATAACGCGATTGAGCGTGTTATTGCAGGCCTTGAGAAACGTAACCGTCTGCTTAATCCCGTCGAGCGCCGGGTCGTCGCGTTCCACGAATTGGGGCATACCATGGTGGCGCTGGCGTTACCGGGCACCGACGAAGTACACAAGGTGTCAATCATTCCGCGCGGCGTCGGCGCTCTCGGTTACACGATCCAGCGGCCAACCGACGACCGGTTTCTGATGACACGAACGGAACTGGAAAATAAAATGGCGGTACTGCTGGGCGGACGCGGGGCAGAGCAGGTCGTATTCAATGAAATATCGACAGGGGCGACGGATGACCTCGCCCGCGCTACCGATCTTGCCCGCGCCATGGTTCTGCGCTATGGGATGAGCGACGCCCTGGGCAATGTTGCCTACGATCGCGACCGCTCCGCTTACCTCCAGCCCGGTATGCCTATGCCTCCGAACCGGGACTACAGCGATGATACCGCGAAAGTGGTTGATATCACCGTACGTAAGCTTGTCGATCACGCTTTGGCGCGTGCTATTGCCATACTAAAGATGAATCGCGCTCTACTTGACCGCACAGCGGAAGAGTTGCTCCAGACCGAGACGTTGAATCAGCCTCAGATCGAAGCGCTGAAGCGCAAGATCACTATGGAACCGGCGCCCGCGCTTCCAGCGAAGGCATAGCGATGTGGAAGGGATCACGGTAACCTGCTTCATACCGCCGTTTCTATTTATAAAATAAATTTTACACAGACACCGGTTCCTGTATACTTCGCGCTTCGATGGAAGGGTGCTTGTTCTTTCTGCCTTTTTGTCGGTTCATCGTTCCTGACCGTTCCTGACCTCCCTTCGATTTTCAAGCCTCCAACGGAAATTGTGCGGCACCGTGGTTAGCGTTCGATGTTTTATGTGTGCGCTAGCGGCACCTTGCCCATTAATCTCCGGCAGCCATATTCTGCTTGCGCGCGTTAGGGCGCTTCTATAAGTTCAAAGTTCCAGGCAAGGCAAGGCTTGAAGCGTGATCCGCAAGGCGGATGCTCGCAGAAAGGTTTTGCAGTGCTGCATATCAACAATATGCAAACGGTAATTGTTTTGTCCGCCGGAAATCTGGAATTATTATAGGAAGCACCGTATTTTTTTATTTCAAATAGGAAAACAACGTGTCTTTTGAAAATCTGAATCTCCACCCGCTCATTCTTAAAGCCATTATTGACTCTGGCTATACGTCTCCTACCCCCATTCAGGAACAAGCCATTCCCGAATTGCTCGCAGGGCACGATATCATGGCCTCAGCCCAGACCGGCACTGGCAAAACCGCTGCATTCATGTTGCCGGCACTGCACCGCCTTGCCGCGCCTTCCAAAGTACATAGCCGCGGACCGCGCATACTGGTGCTGACGCCCACGCGGGAACTTGCTCTCCAGGTATCTGAAGCCGCTGCCAAATACGGTAAACATCTGCCGCGCGTCAAAGTGGTGAGCATACTTGGCGGAATGCCTTATCCGCTGCAAAATAAATTGCTTTCGCAGCCGGTGGATATCCTTGTAGCAACGCCCGGTCGCCTGATTGACCACATTCAGCGCGGACGCATCGATTTTTCTCGCCTTGAAATGCTGGTGCTGGATGAAGCCGACCGTATGCTCGACATGGGCTTTATTGATGACGTTGAGAGAATTGCTGCAGCCACGCCTGCAACCCGCCAAACATTGCTGTTCTCCGCCACGCTGGATAACGCGATAGACAGGGTGGCGGCGCGCCTGCTGAAATTACCCAAGCGCATCCAGATCGCAACGCAACAGGCCCGGCTCGATAACATCGAGCAACGGCTGCATTATGTCGACGACATTTCGCACAAAAACCGGCTGCTGGATCACCTGCTGCGTGACATGGCGTTGAAACAGGCCATTGTATTCACTGCCACCAAGCGGGACGCCGACATGCTGGCAGACAATCTTTCCGCCCAGGGCCATGAAGCCGCCGCGTTGCATGGCGACATGAACCAGCGCGACCGTACCCGCACGCTGACCAAGCTTCGTCATGGCGGCCTGCGAGTATTGGTGGCGACTGACGTCGCGGCACGAGGAATCGATGTAGTGGGTATTACACACGTCATCAATTTTGATCTGCCGAAATTTGCCGAAGACTATGTGCATCGCATTGGCCGCACCGGCCGCGCCGGGGCATCGGGAATCGCCGTGTCATTCGCTTCAGGAAAGGACGGTGTCAATCTGAAAAAGATCGAACGCTTCACCGGGCAACAGATCGCTTCTCATGTGGTACCCGGTCTGGAACCCCGATTCAAGCCGCGTCCGGCTACCGGCAGCACATCCAGGGGTGCGCCCAACATCGCTCATAAACGCAACCGTACCTGGTCAAACGATAGCGGACGCAACGCCAATAGCGTAAATGGAAATTGGGATAATAGCCGCAGCCGCTCATTTAGCGATAACCCCCGGGGAAATGCCGGCGGAAATACCCGAGGCCATACATTCGGGAACAGCAGCACTCCCAGTCCTTATTTCAGAAGCAAATAAGTAATCGCATTGATGCAAAATGGTCCACCGGCGCCCTGCCGGTGGACCATTTTTTTATTCAGGCTGGTTACGCATGAAATCCGCTGTCTGGTAAAACGCCATGCCAAGCCTTTTGCGTAATTCTTCATCCAGTCCGACATCCACCATTGCGCGGCCCATGCACGATAACCATTGATCACGTTCGGGAACACCAATCGCGAAAGGCATATGGCGGGTGCGCATGCGAGGCTCGCCATATTTATCGCTATATAGCGATGGTCCACCCGTAAAGCCGGACAAAAACATGAATAGCTTCTGCCGGGAATGGGTCAAATCCTGCGGATGAAGTTTGCGCACGCCAAAATAGTCTGGATCTTCATCCATCAGATCGTAAAAACGGTCCACCAGGCGGCGTATAACGGTTTCTCCGCCTATCCGTTCATATGACATCGCAATATGCATTCAACTCTCCTTGATTGTTCACTTGCGGCACTACAACACAATAACTACGTGATGCAGGGATCCGCTCTCTCCATTCTTTCCGGCAATGGTCTACGTTTTGTCAGCATACGCAATATCCAGTAAATAGCCAATGCGGCAAGCAGATGCTTTGCCGTATGACCGCTTATTACATGTCCCAGATCATAAATCTGCCGGTCCCCGATCTCCGCCAGTTTGGCAAGGCCATACAAGGCAAGCGCCATGTATATGTCGGTCCCGCGGGTATATCGCGAAGGAAAAAAGATACCGAGCAGAATAACGACCAGCAATGAATAGAACTGCACAACGATATAAAAGTTCAGATTGCCGGCACCACGTTGCTCGCTCCAGTTCCAGTGCATCACACTTCCGGCCCCAATCGCAATTAAAAGGGGCAACAGCCGCACACCCGCTCTCGGATCGATGCGCTCATTCAGCGTAGCGGCAAGCAGCGCCATCACGCCCACCGCTATCGGTAGCCGATCCCAAACCAGCCGGTCATTGTCCGGCGCAAGATGATAATAGATTGAACCTATGCACGCCATCGTCACGCTCGAGAATAAAACCAGATAAGGCCAGCGTTCAGACGGTTTAATAAACGCTTTCGAAGCGTTTGACCCAGCATCTGATCCGTACACGCGCAATAGAAACACCAGACCTGCTAGCCCGACAAGCAGAAAGATAACATTGGAAGCAACGTTGAAAAAATTCGAAATACCGAAATAAATGCGCTGGTCCGCAAACTGATGATATTCCGCAGGTTGCGGAATGGGTGGAACAATCGCGGCGGCCAGAACAATACCCCCCGAAAGAATGCCCAATATCCACAACCTGCACCTATTACTCATATGTAAGCGTGACCACAAACCGTTCACCGCGAGAAGGTAGGGTAAATACTATCGGGCGGCTGGACAATGGATCCCTATTGGCTGTCAATCGCGCTTGGATTGTATTCCTGGGCTTCGCATGATCATGTGTTCTTTATATAGTGATGATGTATCGTAACGAAACTGGTAACCAGGTGAGCCACGAAGTGGATGCTCACAATGTTCCGATTCTCAACGCATCTTTGCAACGGCTTCTTCCACTCGTTCCACCGCAATAATCTCAATGCCGGAAATCTCCTGTTTCGGCTTATTAGCCTTTGGGATGATGGCTTGCGTAAAACCCAGCTTGGCCGCTTCTTTCAGCCGTTCCTGCCCGCGTTGAACGGGGCGTACCTCTCCAGCCAACCCGACTTCGCCGAATACAACCATTTTTTCCGGCAAGGGCTTGTTCTTGAGCGAAGAAACAATAGCGAGTAAGACGGCCAGATCTGCGCCGGGTTCAGTGATTTTTACGCCCCCGACAGCATTGACAAATACATCCTGGTCAAAACAGGGAATTCCTGCATGGCGGTGCAAGACTGCCAATAGCATCGCCAGCCGGTTTTGCTCCAGTCCTACACTCAGCCGCCGCGGATTGGGCGCGTGCGCTTCATCCACCAAGGCCTGAATCTCCACCAACAGCGGACGTGTGCCCTCCTGGGTCACCATCACGCAGGAACCCGGTACCTGCCCGCCATGGTGAGAAAGAAACAGTGCGGACGGATTGCTCACTTCACGCAGTCCTTTTTCGCTCATGGCAAATACGCCCAGCTCGTTCACCGCACCAAAGCGGTTCTTGAAAGCACGGATCAGGCGAAAACTGGAATGCGTGTCGCCCTCGAAATAGAGCACCGTATCCACCATGTGCTCCAGTACACGCGGCCCGGCCAGTGCGCCTTCCTTGGTCACATGGCCCACCAGAATAATGCACGTACCGCTGGCCTTGGCAAGCCGTGTCAGTTGCGCGGCGCACTCACGCACCTGCGCGACCGAACCGGGTGCGGATTGCAGCGCGTCGGAATATACCGTCTGGATCGAGTCGATCACCGCTATATCGGGTTTGCGTTCGGCCAGCACCGCCTGGATTCTCTCCAACCGGATTTCCGCCAGCAAATGCACCGCCTTTGCGTCGAGAGCAAGGCGTTTCGCTCGCAGTGCGACCTGCCGCGCTGATTCTTCGCCGCTCACATACAGGACATTGCGCGTGGCGGACATATGACATAACGCTTGCAGCAATAAGGTCGATTTACCGATGCCAGGGTCACCGCCCAGCAATACGACGCCGCCGTGCACCAGGCCACCGCCCAGCACGCGGTCAAACTCGGTCACGCCCGTGGAGTAACGCGGCTCTTCCCCCGCATCCACTTCGCTCAGATTCTGCACGCCATTGATCTCCGATACAGGAGTAAAACGCGATGCTTTCTCGGCAATAGCCTCCACAAGCGTGTTCCACGTCTGACAATGCGGGCACTGACCCTGCCATTTCAAGGTCTGTCCGCCACACTCGGTACAGGAATAAACAGATTTTGGTTTAGCCATTTTCAGACAACAGGTTTATACGGCGCCGCATTTCGTTGACACGAAGCCTTTCCAAAGTTCATGATTGCCGTACGTATTCACTATTTGGATAAGGTCGATTGCATCTATACCCGGATTCTATACTCGCCTGGCAGCGATTTGCCAAGTGGCGGAGCTGCTTTGTAGTCAGAACGGGACGAAGCGGTTTCATATTGCGGCGTCCTTTCTCGATGCCGGTGACTTGACTAACGGATTACAAGGATAGAAAATAATGACGACAATGATCAGTGCTTTTAAAATCATGGCATTGAGTACTATTTTTATCGTGGTACTGACAGGCTGCTCGACTACGCAGAAATCCACTCAATCCCCAAGAACGGTTATCGAGCAGTTACTCATCAGCGAAGCCGCGATACGAAGCCTCCCGCGCCAACCTGAAAGCCCCTTACCTATCCCTCGGGGCTCAAACGTGGTGCTCACTACGTCAGGACTGACCACGGACCAAACACTTCTGCAGCAAATCCTGACCGGCTGGATGGGACAACAGGGGTATCTTGTGCAGAAAGACGAGAAAAATGCAGCATACCGGATTGATGTGATCATAGGAGCACTGGGCACAGAGTTAAACGGGGCTTTCATCGGCATGCCCCCGATCCAGAGTGTGCTCATCCCTTTTTCCTTGCCGGAATTATCCCTCTATAAATCCCAGAATCAGACCGGCTATATAAAGTTCCACATGAATATATTTGAAATTCCGGCGGGCAAGTTTGTCGGATCGACCTCCGATTTCCGGGCCGACTCCTACTACAACAATTATACGGTTTTTTTTGCGATATCATTTACCTCGACAGATCTTGTATCTCCCCCGCAACTTGGCACTCTTCTCCGCAAACCTCTTAAAACGCCTGACATTCAAACAGATAAGCTGGTCAAACCGTGACGGGCAAATAAACGGAAAAAAATCCTTCATCAATACCCCCCTGCGAAGTGTGACAGTAAAAACCTATGACTTCGGGGATGATCTTCTTTCTATTTGCCATTCTATCGTTACGCCTTGTTCACCTGCGGCTGTCCGATAGGCACAATCCACCCCGATCCCCGGTACGCATACAAGATGTTCGCCGCTGAAGATCAACGGCAGTGCTTCCCGCTCCCATGGCGGAAGCGATGCTTCCCGAAGAAGGTTTTTGAGGCTGCGGCGCGGACGATCACTGTCCGGACGCAGGCGTTCGCCCCCCTGGCGCATGCGAAGGGTGACAGGTTTTTCCATCAGCTTTTGAAGATTGACCCCCAGGCCTTTCCCCCGCGTAAATTTGGCGGTACCGCCCAAATGCGGGATGACCAACTGCTTCTCTCCCTGCCAGGTTAGCGGCCATTCCGCGCTGGGAAAAGTATTTGCCATACGGACATGAACCACACCCCTGAAGCAGCGAACTTCAGCATTTCCAAACACCACATGCACTTTTGCGCCGGGACGTGCCGACAGCAGTTGGCGCAACATTTCCTCCAGTTTCGCGGCGCTGGGCAGTATCGCACCCTGCTGCGCCAGGAAATAGCGCAACAGATTTCTGGCACGGGGGGCGCTCAGATTTCGCAAATCCTCGATGCAAAGTTTTTCAAATACGATCCATTCTTTGCTGTCGGCTTCGGCCAATTCATCCAGCAGGAGGGATGCTTCCGCCATATGCCGGCTTGCGCGCAGAAATGTGGTGCGATAGGAGGGAAAACGCTTTTCCAGTAGAGGAAAGAACTCATGGCGCAGGAAATTACGATCGAAAGACACGTCATCGTTGCTTTCATCAGTAATCCACTGCAATGAATTTTCCACCGCGTAGTTCTCAATCTCCCGCCGTGACACGTTGAGTATCGGTCGTAGTATCTTTGGCGCCCGCGCGGATTCATCATTTCTAGTTCCCGAAATTTGCTGTCGAATTCCTGCCACGGGATTCCTGACTACAGGCATTGCCCCCAGCCCCTTCACCCCCGCGCCCCGCAACAATTGCAGCAGCAGGGTTTCAACCTGGTCGTCCAGATGCTGCCCCAGCACCACATAATCGGCTTCCAGTTTTGCGAATATTCGATAGCGCTCATCGCGCGCAGCGGCTTCAAGGCTGACACCGGATTCCCGGCTGATTTTCAGCCGGGCGATTTCAAGGGGAATGCCTTTGGATCGGCATAGCGCACGGCAGAATTGGGTCCATTTGGACGCATTGGCGCTGATGCCGTGATTGACGTGAACGGCGGAGAGCGCGAACTGCATTTGAACCGAGAGTGAAGCGAGCAAATCCAGCAGAACAACCGAATCGACGCCGCCGCTCAACGCTACGACCAGACGATCGCCATACCGAATCTGTTTGTGCAACACATTTTCAGCCTTGCTGGAAATGCTATTTGATTTTGACTTCTTTGAACTTGCCATATCCCATCAGCCGCTCAAAGCGTTTTTCCAGCAACGCCTCTGTAGAGTAGCCCTGGAAATTCCTGAGCGATTCCTGTAATGCTTTCTTTACGGATTGCATGATGGCGACATAATCACGATGAGCACCGCCCGGCGGCTCACTGATAATCTTGTCGATCAGCCCCATGGTTTTCAGGCGATGGGCGGTGATGCCCATAATCTCGGCGGCTTCCGGCGCCTTGTCTGCGCTTTTCCACAGGATTGAGGCACAGCCTTCGGGAGAAATGACAGAGTATGTTGCATATTGCAGCATCTGCACCACATCACCCACTGCCACCGCCAGTGCTCCGCCAGAGCCACCCTCGCCGATGATAGTGCAGATTACCGGCACTTTCAATTCCGCCAGAACATAGAGATTCCTTCCGATGGCCTCTGACTGGCCGCGCTCTTCAGCACCTATGCCTGGGTACGCTCCCGGTGTATCGATGAAGGTAACTACCGGCACGGAGAATTTTTCCGCCAAACGCATCAGGCGCAGTGCCTTGCGATAGCCTTCAGGTCTGGGCATGCCAAAATTTCGATGAATCTTTTCCTTGGTGTCGCGTCCCTTCTGGTGACCGATAACCATTACCGACTGACCCTCAAACCGTGCCAGACCGCCGATGATGGCATGATCATCGGCAAAATTCCGGTCGCCGTGAAGCTCCTCGAAATCGGTGAAGAGATGCTGGATATAATCGAGCGTATAAGGGCGCTGCGGATGGCGTGCAACCTGAGAAATTTGCCAGGGCGTGAGCTTCGCGTATATACCGTTGGTGAGTGACAGACTTTTCTTCTGCAGACGCAGGATTTCTGCCGAAATATCTACCGCCGAGTCGTCCTGGGCAAAACGCAACTCCTCGATTTTTGCTTCAAGCTCAGCGATGGGTTGCTCGAAATCCAGGAAGGTAATTTTCATGGAACACGGGCGTAATTTTGAAACCGCAATGATACAGGAATACCA
>JBDTKY010000126.1:0-10549 GCA_039935055.1 Nitrosospira sp. | reverse complement strand
TGGCAAAAACTTCACGGACGTAGCAATCTCCCCTGGCAGAACACGCGCGACCCATATGCTATCTGGGTTTCTGAAATCATGTTGCAGCAAACACAGGTGGCTACTGTTGTTCCTTATTACCTGCGGTTTTTGCAGCGATTTCCTGATATCGAAAGCCTCGCCTCGGGTTCGGCCGATGAAGTGTTGGCATTATGGAGTGGCCTGGGTTACTACTCGCGTGGAAGAAATCTGCATCAGGCGGCGTGCTTGATCGCCAGGGATCAGGGTGGCATATTTCCGCGAAACCCTGAAGTCATTCAGCAGCTCCCGGGCATCGGGCGCTCTACCGCTGCCGCAATTGCCGCGTTTGCGTATGGAGAGCAGTGCGCGATCCTTGATGGCAACGTCAAGCGCGTCTTTGCCCGTTGCTTTGGGGTAGACGGTTACCCGGGGGAGAAGAAGAACGAAACGTTGCTGTGGCGGAAAGCTGAAGAATTGCTCCCAGAGAAAGGTAATAAGGGTGAAATTGAGGTTTATACTCAGGCGTTGATGGATCTGGGTGCAACCGTTTGTACTCGCGGCAAACCCAAATGTATGGCGTGCCCATTGCAACAGGATTGCATCGCATTTCGAGATAAGAAGGTGGACAGGCTTCCTGTTCCCAGGCCGAGCCTGCCGCTACCGGAAAAAGAAACCGTTCTGTTGATGCTGATGACGCAAGGAAAGATTCTGCTGGAAAAACGCCCCGCCACAGGAATTTGGGGCGGGCTGTGGTGTCTGCCCGAAATGCCGGTGGGCAAAAACGCTATCGTATATTGCATCCAGCACTTCGGAATGAAAGTAAAACCCCTAGCGCATATGCTGCCATTGGATCATGCCTTCACCCACTTCAGGCTGCGAATTCATCCGCGACCGCTCCAAGTCGTATCCAATCCCTCCGCCATAAAGACGCAGGGACAAGACGGGACAATATGGGTAGCGCTTGACGACGCGCTAAAAGCGGCTATTCCCGCGCCGGTCAGGAAACTACTCATGCAACATGGATGTCCACAATCAGGTCAATTACCCTTCGAAAAGCAACCGTGATTTTCGGCAATTAGTGTTGTTTACAGATAACTCAGCAAACATCATTCTGAATCCGGCAGTGACCACTCATTCTTAAATCATTAATCACTTATTTTTCAGCTCGGCGCCATGATCCTTGATGACTTTTTACCTTGCCTGAACTTCACCTTTTTGATGAATTCGCTACACTGCCGGATTCAGGATGATGCATAACTGGCGGGAATGGAGGAAACATCAGCGCGCTGAGTTGATGACGCGCAGGGAATTAGTTAATGAAGAGGAGCATCGCTGCTGGAGCACGGCTATCACGTACTCGCTCGAACAGGGCTTTCCCTCGTTGCAAAAAAGTATAGTAGGATTTTGTTGGCCCCATCGCGGCGAATATGACCCCCGTCCCACAATGGATTATCTCCAGACGCACGGTGCTACGCTTGCGCTGCCGGAGATAGTGAATAAACATGAGGCACTGCGCTTTCGCAAATGGTGGCGGGAAGCACCAATGAAAATCGGTACTTATGATATCCCGGTTCCTGATAACACCGATCCGGTAACGGTTGATGCGGTGATAACACCCATGATCGGCTTCGATCAACTGGGCTTCCGGCTTGGATATGGCGGCGGTTACTTTGATCGCACACTGGTTGCAATCGACCCACGGCCCCTGGCTATCGGAGTGGCATTTGAAATTCTACGTCTGCACAGCGTCCATCCCCAGTCGCACGATATTCCCATGGACTTCATTGTGACCGAAGCCGGGATTTATCGGGTAACGTTAACCGGCCTGGTTTTAATTTCTACCACGGAGTGCGCTGCGGAGAGTATCTTGAAATAGGGAGGCGCCTTTCTCAGTAAGTAAACTGATATCGAAGTCGCTCTATGGCACTACATCAGGCTAGCTCGCTGTACCCCAGCGCGGCATAAGAGAGTGAGCCACCCCAAGGTGATCAAGTATACGCGCCACAACAAAATCCACCACATCCTGCACACTCACAGGATGGTGATAAAAGCCCGGGTTGGCAGGCAGGATCACGGCGCCACTGCGCGCAAGTTTCAGCATATTTTCCAGGTGAATTGCAGAAAATGGGGTCTCGCGTGGAACCAGAATGAGCTTTCGGCTTTCCTTCAACATTACGTCTGCCGCTCGCTCAATCAGCTTCTGGCTGAGTCCCGCAGCGATGGCGGCGAGCGTTCCCATGGTGCAGGGGCAGACTACCATCGCGTCCGCCGGATTGGAACCGGAAGCCACCGGGGCAAACCATTCCTCCCGCCCGAATACTCGCAACTGGCCTTCTACGGCGTTAAAACGATGCCTGAACAATTCTTCCGCTTCCTTGGCGCGAGAAGGCAACGTCAGTTGAATTTCCTGTTGCGCGACAATCTGCGCCGCCTGGGAATACAGCAGATAAACGCGACTGCCACCGGCTAGCAGCAATTCCAGCAGACGTATGCCGTATGGCATACCGGACGCACCGGTAAAAGCAAGCGTAATAGTTTTTGATGTATCCATTTTAGGCGGCTAACCGTTTATTTTCCCTACATCCTGCGGCTGGACGACCTGCGCGACTCATCTTTTGTCAGTCGGGACCGACAACATCGAAGGAATAGCGTCGCCTGTGATTCAATGCTATGAATCCAGCTCTCTATGGCGCACCAGAACCTGGTTGTTTCCAGCAAAATGCCGCGCCAACCGTTCCACAAAGTACACGGAACGATGGCGTCCGCCGGTGCAACCAATAGCCACAGTCAGGTAACTACGGCTGTCGCGAATAAAACACGGCAGCCAGTCTGCCACAAATCGGCTGATGTCATCATACATGCGATTAACATTGCTATCTGCGTTAAGATATTCTATCACTGGTCCATCTTTTCCCGTAAGAGGTCGAAGAAGCGCCTCATAATGCGGATTGGGAAGGCAACGAATATCGAACACCATATCGGAATCCAGAGGAATGCCGTGCTTGAAACCGAAGGACTGGAACAGAAGGGTCAGGCACGCATGATCGAGACCGATGAAGTCTCTGACCCACGCACGCAATGAACTGGCACTCAACTCGCTGGTGTCAATGCGATTTGCGAGATCATGTATTTCACCCAGCATTTCGCGCTCCAAATGTATGCATTCAGGCAACGTCAAACGGTCATCGCTTAGCGGATGGCGGCGGCGAGTTTCCGAAAAACGCTTTACCAGGGCATCGGTTTTAGCCTCGAGGAAAAGGAGGTGTACATCCATTTGCTGTCGTCTTAAATCAGCCAGCTGCTGCGGCAACAAGTGTAAGGTCTCGCGGCTTCGGACGTCGATACTGACAGCTACGCTTTGATGCCCGGATTCCTTTAAATAAAGCGTAACCTCTTGTAAAAGGTTTGCCGGAAGGTTATCGACGCAATAATAGCCACTGTCCTCAAGAACAGTAAGCGCAATGCTCTTGCCCGAACCGGCGAGGCCGCTAATGACAATCAGCTGCATTTTTCAAAATGTAAGGAAGAGAATATCTTTGAAGGTACCAATTCTCAACCTGAGACAATTCACGATTCATTTTTCGTGCTTTTATTATTTTCCCCATTTTCTATTTCCTGCTGATGCCGTGTGAGAAACTCTTGAGCGCTGTCGATGCCTCGCAGCTGCAGGACACAATTACGCACTGCGGCTTCTACCAGCACGGCCAGATTCCGTCCAGCAGCAACCGGAATGATAACCTTCCGGACATTGATTCCCAGAATGTTTTCCGTAACATCGTTGATCGGCAGCCGTTCCATGGAATTAAAATCCACGCTGCTGGGTTTTTGCAAGTGCACAATGAGTTTCATGTTTTTTTTTCGACGTACCGCAGTTTCACCAAAGATCGTGCGAATATTCAGCATACCCAATCCACGTACTTCCAGAAAATCACGCAGCATTGGAGGGCAGCGTCCCTCCAGGGTTTCCGGCGCAATGCGGTAAAGCTCCACTACATCGTCCGCGACCAGTCCGTGGCCGCGGCTCACTAGTTCCAGGGCCAACTCGCTTTTGCCGACCCCGCTTTCACCGGTAATCATTACCCCCATTCCCAGAACATCCAGCAAAACGCCATGTCGGCTGGTAGAGGACGCCAGCGCACGTCCAAGATAGGGGCGCAGCAACCAGATGACCTCCAGGCTGGGGTGCGGGGTGCAGAAGATGGGCGTACGAGTGGAGTCTGCAAACTCCCTAACAGAGGCGGGTACGGTGGCACCACCTGCAACCACAATGCACCATAGGCTGCTTTGCGCAAGCCGTTGCATATTCCGCTGCAGAGAATTGGGATCGAGCCCGTTGAGATAATCCGCTTCGGTATCACCTAGTACCTGTATCCAGTTCGGATGAATGAAATTGAGGTGGCCGATTAATCCTTGTGTCGACTGAGCGATGGCATCATCGTCAAGTTGCGTTGCACCACTATCCTTGCCAGCCTCCCAGGTCAGACCCAACTTTTGTCGCTTGTCTTCAAATAGCTGTACGATGCTAATGTGAGACATTGGGCGTCCAATTGTAAACAAATCGATACATCTCCGTCGAATCCCTGCTTGTCAGCAAGCTCTCACGGAAATTTTTATCACCGAACATTTGCGCCAGTTCACTCAGAATTTGCAGGTGTTCGTTGGTCGCTTTCTCCGGCACCAACAGGACACATAGCAGGTACACCGGCTTGCCATCCGGCGCGTCAAATGGAATCGGCCTCTTCATGCGGATTAGCGCGCCGGCGGCTTCCGCCAGTCCTTTGATTCTTCCGTGTGGAATTGCCACTCCATGACCCAAACCAGTAGAACCTAACTTTTCGCGGATAAGTAAGCTATCAAACACCTGACTTCGACCAATATGCAAATTATTCTCGAATAACAGCCCAACCTTTTCAAATACGGATTTCTTACTGTCGGCATCCAGTTCTACAATGACGTTCGATAACGGTAATAGCTGGGCAATAAGATTCATGAAATACGCGAAGATGTGCTCAATTCGCTACTACCCGCTATAAAGCGCCGAGTTAGAGCGATCAATTGTGTTCAGCGTCCATACGACAGGGAACAGAGCTTCCCCATATCCGTTCCATATTTCTAGTATCCCAAATCAGCTTCAGCTACTCGGGCACTTCCGTTTCCTGATTCTTTAACGCACCATTATTCCGGCGGCTGGTATTCTTTTCCTTGTGCCTAAGTATCTGTCGATCAAGCTTGTCCACCAGGCTGTCAATAGAAGCATACATATCGAGGCTGTCGGTCTCGACAAAAATATCCTTACCTTTCACGTGTACATTAGCCTCGGCCTTCTGCTTGAGTTTTTCAACCGACAGAATCACGCTGACATCAATAACGTGGTCAAAATGGCGTGTGATCTTGTTTACCTTCGAAGTAACATAATCCCGCAAAGCGGGGGTGATTTCCACGTGGTGTCCGGTAAGATTGAGATTCATCGTGCCTCCTAAGCATGGATTAAAACGATTTACGAAGATTAACGGGAGGAATTTGAATGGACTCCCGATATTTTGCAACAGTACGACGAGCAACCACAATGCCCTGCTGTCCCAGGATTTCTGAAATCTGACTATCACTCAGCGGTTTTTTTGCATTTTCAGCATTTACCATCTGCTTGATTAGAGCGCGAATTGCGGTGGCAGAGCAGGCGCCACCCGTATCAGTCGCCACATGGCTGCCAAAAAAATACTTTAGTTCGAATATACCACGTGGAGTACGCATAAACTTCTGCGTAGTCACACGCGAAATTGTGGATTCATGCAGATCGAGAGTGTCGGCGATTTCCCGTAATACCAGGGGACGCATGGCGACTGCTCCATGCTCAAAGAATTGGCGCTGGCGTTCGACGACAGCGGAGGATACTTTCAATATGGTATCAAAACGCTGATGCACATTTTTGATGAGCCATTTGGCTTCATTTAATTGACTGGCTAGCCGCCGGGTAGAATCATCATGACAACGTTTAAGGATATCGGCATAGAGGCGGTTGATCTTGAGGCGAGGCATTGCCTCCGGATTAAGACTGGCTACCCATGACCCATTGATCTTTGTCACAATTACGTCGGGAATAATGTAACGAGCTACTGCGGAATTAAACGCCGCACCCGGCCGTGGATTCAAATGAGTAATCATATGCTGGACTGAACGCAAGCATTCGTCATCACAATGCAACAGCTTTTTGATTGTACAAAAATCCCGCGAGGCCAGACTCTCAAGATGATTGTTAACCAGAAGCAACGCGCGGTCGCGGCAGGGCGTTTGTTCCGATAACGCATGCAGTTGCATGCTCAGACATTCTCTCAAGTTACGTGCACCCACACCAGGGGGGTCCAGATGTTGCAGATACTCGAGCGCAATATGCAAATCATCAATGTCTATTTCAAGCTCAGCCGGCAACAAACTAACGAGTTCTTCCAAATCCTGAGCAAGATAGCCGTCCTCATTCAGGCTGTCGATCAGTAAACCAACGATTCTTCTATCGCGCTCGTTGATCTGACTAAGGCTGAGTTGGGAGTTGAGATGGTCCCGTAAACTAGGGGGCTCCGCTGCCTGCTGTGGATAATCACGCTCGTCATCGTCATCACGCGTATTGCGAAAAGCTCCATCGTCCTCTAACCAGTCTGATTCATCGGTCAGACCGCTTTTTATGTCAGAATCACCCTCGGTAACAGCCATCTCCACTGTAGGTTCACCTGGGATCTCCAGCAAATCCTTGGATAGTGGTTCCGGCGGGCTGTCGGGTAGGGTAGCCCGATATTCGGCGGTATCATCATTTCCTATGCTGTCATCAAGTTCCAGCAGGGGATTTTCTTGCACTATACGCTCTATTTCCTGGTTCAGTTCAACCGTGGAAAGCTGCAGCAACCGTATGGATTGCTGCAATTGGGGGGTCAGCGTCAAGTGCTGAGACAGCTTAAACTGGAGAGTGGGCTTCATAATATGGAAAAACCATAGTAAAGCAGATTCGTATAGATCGAATCCCTATTTTCACAGCCGGAAATGTTCTCCCAAGTATACTTTCCTCACATTTTCATTATAGATGATTTCGTCAGGCTTACCGCTGGCCAGCACTGTACCATCGCTGATAATGTAGGCACGGTCGCAAATACCTAATGTCTCCCTAACATTATGGTCGGTAATGAGGACACCGATGTCGCGTGACTTGAGGAACTGAATAATTTTCTGGATATCCAGAACCGCAATAGGATCTACACCCGCAAATGGTTCATCCAACAGAATGAAACGTGGCTGTGTCGCCAACGCCCTGGCAATTTCTACGCGGCGGCGCTCGCCACCGGACAAACTAATACCCTGGCTGGTACGGATATGGCTGATGTGTAGATCATGCAACAGATCGTCCAGACGCTGCTGCATTTCATCGGCGGTATAACTCTTCAATTCCAGCACTGCACGAATATTGTCCGCCACAGAAAGGCGCCGGAAAATTGAAGCCTCCTGGGGCAGATAGCTCAAGCCCATGCGTGCACGCTGATGAATCGGCAACTGAGTCAAATCGAGCTCATCCAGATATATGTTGCCACCATCCAGAGGCACTAATCCCACCATCATGTAAAAGCAAGTAGTCTTTCCCGCACCATTAGGTCCCAGCAGACCGACCACTTCGCCGCTATTGACAGAAAGCGACACATCCTTCACCACGGTACGAGATTTGTAACGCTTTTTTAAATTACCAGCTCTGAGCTCACTCATTGGGAGACGGTACTACAATGCTATTGACTCTCATCCTTCGGTTTTTCCTCCTTTTTCTTGGGCTGAATCACCACCCGCACTCGCCCATTGGTATTGGTATTCGTTTGAGTGCTCGTCCCATCGTTGTTGCTGGTTACCTGAAAAAACTCATTGATGGCATCGTAGGCAATATAATCTCCATGCACCTCATCCTGCCCTCGTTTCAGTCTCGCCTTCTTGAAAAGCTGCATTTTGTCAGCCTTGCTATCATATTCCATACGCTCGCCCCAACCCTCAACGTATTCATCCATGCCATCGCGCTTCTGCCGAAAACTGGCGAGATTACCGAAAGCAGTGGCATATTGGAAACCACTGGCATCTTCTTTTACTGTCATCTTGTCTGCCCGGATGACTAGCGTACCTTGCGTAAGCACTACGTTGCCGATAAATGTGGCAAGCTTGTTGGCATCCTGAACGGTAGCTCGGTCGGATTCCAGATGAATTGGTTTGTCGCGATCTGCACGCTCAGCCAGTGCAGGTACCAGAAACAGCATGCCCATAAAAAATATGACAAAACGCGATTTCATACCGGCCTCGTGGATACATTAATAAATGGCGGAAAACATAGTGGGGTGCGCCAGAAATATCGCCACTTCGGGATTATTATTTTGAATCTATACGCAACAGTTTTTCTGACACGCCACATTAACGTATTTTCTTATAGACAACTCTCACCTGTGACAATAAGTGGGTAACCTGGGTACGACTGCTTACTTCCATACCAACCGCGTTGATAACGGCATTCACTTCGGTAATAACTACAGGCTTATCAGTTTTGGCGATGCCATCGTCTGGAACGAGATGCAAAAAGCTGGTAGTCATGGTTGTCTCTCCGCGGCCTTTACCCGCACTCCGCAGTACTTTAACATTACTCGTTAGATAAATATCCTCCCGACCACCGGACATTTTCGCCTGGTCCGCATCCACTTGCATCGCCAATTTACCTGGCTCGGTGTTGATAAAACGAGGTAGTTCCAGATCAGTGGTGTCGTCGTCCGGATAATGCAGCATTCTTTTCGCAAAAAGTACATGACGCGTAACACCGTCATGATCCATACGAACGGCCGAAAAATTTTCTATCAAATAGTCAGGACTGCGGCTCAAGGCCTCTTCTGGCACTGGAGAGGGAGCCCGTACTGACTGGTTCAGCCAGAATATCAACGCCGCCAGCAAGGCGAATAGAACGAGGGGAAGCCTGGAAAACAGGCGACTGATCATTTAAGATAGATTGCCAATTGAGTATCCAGCGTGTCCTGCGCCTGCATTATCATTTCGCATATCTCGCGTGCCGCGCCGCGTCCACCTTCAAGATGGGTAACATAATCCACATGCTTCTTCACCAAAACAGGCGCGGCAGGCACACAAATGGCAAGACCGCAACGCAACATTACCGGCAGATCTATCAAGTCATCACCCACATAGGCGCAGGCGGAAGCATCCAATTCCAGTTTCTTCAGCAACGCTTCAAATACGGGGAGCTTGATTTTCGCACCCTGATAAACGAGCGTAACACCCCAATCTTTCGCTTTCAAATCCACACAACGGGATTCTCTGCCAGTGATAATAGCAACTTTGACTCCGCTCGCCTTGAGCATCTTTATGCCGTGTCCATCGTGGCTATTAAATGCCTTGATCTCTTCACCGCCATCCGTAAGATAGAGGCTTCCGTCAGTAAGCACTCCGTCCACGTCGAAAATAACTACACGGATTTTTTTCGCCTTTTCCAGTATGCTTTGCATCAATATTCCCGATATCTCCAATGACCAATCCAAAACATTTTAGTGAGTAGTTGAGACACCTATCACCCGTAACAGACTATCCTTATTCTTCCCCATAATCTGTACTGCCTTCGCTCCCACACCGGCTGCCGCTGCCTCATCATATGGTGGCGAATAATCCTCCGTCCAGACTATAACCTGGACGGAGGCGGGGGAGATATCTGGTGATGGCTTTTTGCCAGGCAACGTCTTATTTACCAACGTAGCGCCTGGCATCGAAGTGAAGCACGGTCAGCGCCAGAACTTATGCTATTCAGCGTTCACTGGATACCCGGTTGGTGTTTCTGGCAGTGTACAGGGCTATAAATTATACCAGAAATAGCGCTGGCCCCAAATACACCAACAAGCCGATAACTGGCGAATCTGTTATCTTTGCCGGTCTTGCAGAAACATCGGATATGGGGAGGAGAATGACTAGAAGAAGCGAGATTGAATACCTTGACGTCGCGTGGCAAAAGCGGCGTGCTGTCTTACGCCGGGCCAAGGAGGCTGGCTCAGGTGACCGGCTTTTATGGACTCCCTATCAAATGATAGATTGGAAGTACCGACTCAGCAGAACGACTTAGCAGGACAAGCATGCCATTTAGTGAAGAAAATTTCCTTTCAAATCGACTATTGGTCTCATGGCATTTCCGCTGGAGCAAAACAGATAATCCTGATCCCGATTCATAGGCGCAAATTAATCAGAGAACCTCATGAATTTTTAGGCAACGGAAACACCACCGACTCAACTACGCCACTCAATTCCTCTACCACTACCTCTCTTCCTGCTTGCCCTGCTCCTATCTGTCTGAGTCGCGATATGACTTCCTGCACTAGCACTTCTGGTGCAGAAGCCCCAGCAGTGATGCCGATCCGGTCTTTCTCCTCCAACCACCCTTCCTGCAATTGCTCGGCACGATCTATCATATACGCGTCCACACCGGCATTTCTTGCAACCTCACATAGACGGTTGGAATTCGAACTATTGGGTGAGCCAACCACAATCACCA
>JBDTKY010000125.1:0-3543 GCA_039935055.1 Nitrosospira sp. | reverse complement strand
CTGATTCCTTTCATCACGGCCGGCGATCCCGAACCTGCGGTGATGGTGCCGTTGATGCATGAGCTGGTGAAGGCCGGTGCGGATATCATCGAACTGGGGGTTCCGTTTTCCGACCCCATGGCCGATGGGCCGACCATACAACGCTCTTCCGAGCGGGCTTTGAAACACCATGTGAGTTTGAAGGATGTGCTGACAATGGTGAAGGAGTTCAGGGATAGCAATGACTTCACGCCGGTAGTGCTGATGGGCTATGCAAATCCGATAGAAGCAATGGGGTACGAAAAATTCACGGCAAGGGCAAGAGCGTGTGGTATAGATGGGGTATTAACAGTGGATTACCCGCCGGAAGAATCAGAAGAATGGGTTAAAGCTCTCGAACGCCAGCAAATCGATGCGATTTTCCTGCTCTCTCCCACTACTCCGCAGGCACGTATCGAGCACGTCGCAAAAATGGCGAAGGGGTACGTATATTACGTTTCTCTAAAGGGAGTTACTGGTGCACTAAGCCTTGACCTGAGCGATGTCGCCAGCAAGCTGGCCCGGCTACGCTCTACGATTTCCATTCCCATCGGCGTCGGTTTCGGTATACGCGACAACGCGACTGCCAGGGCAGTGGCGGAGCTTGCCGATGCGGTAGTGATCGGTAGCCGCATCATTGAGGAGATAGAATGTTCGCCCAGGGAGGAGGTGCTGGTGAATGTGCATCGTTTGGTAAAAAGCCTGCGCAATGCCATGGATGAAGCAGCTCCGCAACACGCGAACTTATGAGCTGGTTTCAGAAACTTCTCCCCCCAAAAATCAAGCGCAAGGAAAGCGGCGAAAAGAAAGTCGTACCCGAAGGGTTATGGAGCAAGTGCGCTTCCTGCGAAGCGGTGTTGTACTACTCGGATCTGGGAAACAATCTCAACGTCTGCCCCAAGTGCAACCATCACAATCGCATTTCCGCCCGCGTACGGCTTGATTTGTTACTGGATGCCGAGGGACGTTATGAGATCGGTCCGGAAGTGCTGTCGCTCGATCCGCTTAAGTTCAAGGATAGCAAACGTTATACCGATCGATTATCGGCAGCTAAAAAAGAGACCGACGAAGATGATGCCCTGGTGGTCATGCAAGGCAGCGTGAAAACCATACCTCTTGTTGCGGCGGCGTTCGAATTCGGTTTCATGGGAGGTTCGATGGGCTCGGTGGTCGGTGAGCGCTTCGTACGCGGAGTGCAGGCGTGCGTTGAACAGCGCCTGCCATTTGTGTGTTTCTCCGCCAGTGGCGGTGCACGCATGCAGGAAGGGCTGCTATCGCTTATGCAAATGGCCAAGACAACGGCGGCGCTTACCCAGTTGAGTCAGGAACAGCTTCCTTTTATCTCGGTTCTTACAGATCCCACCATGGGTGGCGTATCGGCCAGTTTTGCCTTCATCGGCGATGTGGTAATTGCTGAGCCGGGTGCGCTGATCGGTTTTGCGGGGCCGCGCGTGATCGAGCAGACGGTACGTCAGACCCTGCCGGAAGGCTTTCAGCGTGCTGAATTCCTGTTGGAGCACGGTGCCATAGACATGATCGTGGATCGCAGGCGAATGCGCGATAAGCTTGCGAACCTTTGCACGTTACTGATGCGTACATCCGCGCCGGCATCCTGATTCTGGCTGTCCTTTACATAGTATCTGCCTTTTATACCGAGATGGCATGGGACAGCGATGATCCTGAATCCGGCAATTGATCGCTCATTTTTCAGCTTAACTTCATGACCCATAATGATTTGTTCCCCATTTGACTTTTATTTTTCTCACCATTCTGCGCTATTGCGCCTTGCCCTGCATCCTAGCAGCCTGCCGGGCTTAAAGGAAATCGGCTGCAAAAGCGGCTGGCTGGTCTATATTTCGCCGCTTTTTCGACCAATAGAACAACTATTGGTCTTCAAAATCGTCAAAATCTATCCTCACCCAGCCGCATTTTCGCTTCGATTCTTCAAGTCCGGCAGGCTGCTAGAAATCGCATACTCCATCCTGTTCAACCGCCGGATTTAGGATGATAGAACCCGATTCAAAATCCAGAACACTTTCTGATTGGCTGATATTTCTCGAACGCCTCCATCCAAAGACCATAGAGATGGGCCTGGAGCGTGCAAATCGGATCAGAACCGAGCTAGACCTTGTACCGTCTTTTCCCATCATCACGGTCGGTGGTACCAACGGCAAAGGATCGACATGCGCCATGCTGGAGGCAATTCTGAATCGCGCCGGATACCGCGTGGGTTGTTACACTTCGCCGCACCTGCTGCGCTATAACGAGCGGGTAAGGATAAACCGGCAGGAAGCGAGTGATGCCGAATTATGCGGCGCTTTCCAGGATGTGGACTCAGCCAGGGTGAGTAGCGGCATTTCCCTGACTTATTTCGAGTTCGGAACGCTGGCTGCGATGCGATTATTCAGTCAAGCCGGAGTGGATATTGCGATTCTGGAGGTGGGACTCGGCGGGCGGCTGGACGCAGTTAATATTTTTGATGCCGATTGTGCGGTGCTTACGAGCATTGACTTCGACCATATGGATTATCTCGGTGACACGCGGGAAAGAATCGGATTCGAGAAGGCGGGAATCTTCAGAAGCGGGAAAGCGGCAATCTGTTCGGAACCGGATGTTCCCGCGGCTGTATGTCATCATGCGCATGCGATCGGTGCAAAGTTTATGCATATCGGCGAGAACTTCGGTTATTCAGCCAATGTAGCCGGCGTCACCCTATGGAATTATTGGGGGGCCGAAGGAAAGCGCCATTCGCTTCCCCACCCCGCCCTGCGTGGCGCTTATCAGTTGAACAACGCAAGTGCCTGTCTCGCTGCGCTGGGTACCCTCAAGGATAGTCTGCCGATCACCATGAGCGACATACGTCAAGGCTTACTGGAAGCCAGATTGCCAGGCCGATTTCATGTATTGCCGGGACGGCCGGTGACAGTGCTGGATGTGGCGCATAATCCGGGTGCGGCACATGCGCTGGCTATCAACCTCGCCAGCATGGAGCCCGCTCAGAAAACTTATGCGGTATTCGCCATGCTCAAGGATAAGGATATGGTAGGCGTAGCGCGAGCACTTGCATCAAAAGTGGATATATGGCTGACCGCGGACATTGATGTGCCACGCGGTGCTACGGCAAATGAAGTGACACAGGCGCTGAAGGCAGCGGGAGTCACTGGAGCAGGGGAAACAATTCGTACTTTCCCCAATTCCGCTAAGGCCTATGCGTATGCCTGTGAGAGAGCGGCCGAAAATGATAGAATTTGTGTATTCGGCTCGTTTCATACCGTAGCCGAAGTGTTACGGTATCGAGACACGGTTGAGCACGCATAGCTATCACGAAATCCATGGCAAAGACCGTTAGCGAAGAAGAAATTCAACTTAGAAAACGCGCCAGAAGACGCCTGGTCGGTGCGGTTACCCTGGTGATTGCTGCAGTTGTAATTTTGCCGATGGTACTCGATAATAAGCCGGAGCAGCGAAGTCAAGAAATTGATATCCGCATTCCCTCGGAGGACTCCACGGATGAATTTATTCCCG
>JBDTKY010000124.1:0-5461 GCA_039935055.1 Nitrosospira sp. | reverse complement strand
GTCTTCAGGCTTACCGCTTTAAATATCGTACTTTGTTGCTGATGGCCACCGCGCTGATGGCCGGAACCGGATTCGGCTTCGCCACTGTCACAGATTTCTGGCCATTGCTCCTGATTGCTTTTGTCGGAACACTGAATCCCTCCAGTGGCGACGTCAGCATCTTTCTGCCGCTGGAGCACGCAGTTCTCTCCCGGTTCGTGGAAGATCACCGGCGCACGGCATTCTTTGCACGCTATAGCCTGGTGGGAACGCTGGCCGCAGCCGTTGGCGCATTGGCGGCAGGATTTCCGGATATGATCGTCGCGGCAACGCATATTGGTACTAAAGTTGCGCTGCAAGCGATGTTCATGTTGTATGGAATATTTGGATTGCTGGCCGCATCGATTTACGCGACGCTTCCAAAAGAGGTGGCGACTGGCGATAAGATGCGTGCCGCTCCGCTAAAAAAATCAAAAAAAATCGTCTACACGCTCGCCGCGCTATTTAGCCTTGATGCATTCGGCGGCGGCTTTGTGGTGCAATCGATGCTCGCATTGTGGCTTTTCGAGAAATTTCAGCTGTCCCTTGTGATGGCCGGAACAATTTTTTTCTGGGCAGGCATATTCTCTGCCCTCTCATATCTTGCTGCAATTCGCATTGCCAGGCGGTTCGGATTAGTGAATACCATGGTATTCACACATCTGCCGGCCAACATACTATTGATTCTCATACCATTCATGCCGACATTGGGCTGGGCGATCGCCTTGCTGCTTGCGCGCAGTTTTCTATCTCAAATGGATGTCCCAACACGAAGCTCATATGTCATGGCGGTTGTACCTCCGGCGGAACGTGCTGCGGCAGCAAGCATTACACTGGTGCCACGCAGCCTGGCGGCAGCCGCGGGTCCGGTTCTGGCTGGGTACCTGCTGAGCATATCGTCTTTTGGCTGGCCGCTGGTTATAGCGGGAGGCTTGAAAATCATCTATGACATATTGCTGCTTCGCATGTTTCGAACTGTGCGGCCTCCAGAGGAAGGACATTCAAACGGCCAGAGCTAACACAGTTACAATAGGGATTTTCCTGTCGGGATGGTCTTAGTGCAATTTACTGTTATTGCCCCAATCTGTCGTAGGCTTCATTGTTTCGGGAAGCTGTTTTCAAGAAATATGGCGTCGTACCTTGCCGCAAGCCGGCCCGGCAGCTGAAATCCGTCATGCTGGAACTGCGTCATATCGGCAAAGGTTATGCAAGCGGACGGCAGGTGCTGACTGATCTGTCCTATATCCTAGATGCTGGTGAGTATGTAGCGATAATGGGCGAATCAGGGGTCGGTAAATCGACACTGTTGAATTTGATTGCCGGTTTGGATACTCCGGACACGGGCGAGGTACTGATCGACGACATCGCCATTTCGTCGTTGGACGACGATGCGGCGACCCGGCTTCGGCGCAAGGAGTTCGGCTTCGTCTTTCAGGCATTTCATATCCTGCCACATCTGACGCTGAGTCAAAACATCGCCCTGCCCTTGTTGCTGAACGGCATCTCCGGTGAACGTATTGAAGAACGCACTGAGCAAATGCTGGCCGCGGTCGGCTTGCACGGAAGGGGAGAGCACTTCCCGCGCCAGCTATCCGGGGGCGAATTGCAACGCGTTGCCATTGCCCGGGCGTTGGTACATCGCCCTAAATTGATCCTGGCCGATGAACCAACCGGTAACCTTGACCCCGATACCGCTCATGACATCCTCATGCTAATGCGTGCGGAAATCAAGGAAAATGGCGCATCCGGCATCATTGTCACCCATTCGCATGCGGCCGCGGCGACAGCAGACCGGGTGCTGCTGCTAACAAAGGACGGACTTCGCCCGGCCGATTCAGCAGCGTCACATCAAAGCAGATGAAGAGCGGTATGCTATCCCGCTGGCTGTTAGTGGGCGAATGGAAGGCACATCTGGCACGGGCCACCGTTGCTATCATTGCAATCGCGCTCGGAGTAGCGCTCGGGTTCGCAATTTATCTGATCAATACGGCAGCCTTTAATGAATTTTCCGCCGCCGCCAAAAGCCTTTCTGGCCAGTCCGACCTGCAAGTGCGTGGCGCACAGGCCACGTTCGACGAGTCGCTTTATCCGGCTCTGGCAAAGCGTAATGATATCGAGATTGCCAGCCCGGTATTGGAACTTGATGTCGCCATCCCCGGTAATCCGGAAATACGAAGAAACGCCACTTTAAAAATTCTTGGACTGGATATCTTTCGTGCCGCGGACATCGCGCCGGACTTGATTGGTGTCCCGGCCGAAGACAGGCTATTCGATATTCTCGCGGACGATGCCATTTTCCTTTCTCCTGCCGCAATGGAATGGCTGAAGGTAAAGCGGGGGGATCCTCTAAAATTGCGCGTGGGAACGCAAACCATCACGCTGCGCGTCGCTGGCGGTCTGGTGCGAACCCGTGCGGGACAACGCCTTGGAGTCATGGATATTGGCGCGGCGCAATGGCGTTTCCAGCGTATAGGTCAATTGTCGCGCATCGAATTGAAATTGATGCCAGGTATCCATCATGAAGCGTTCAAAACAGCGCTGGCGCGGGAGTTGGGTGAGCAATACGTCATCACGGAAACCTCGGATCAGGAGGCACGTGTTGCCAATATGTCACGTGCCTATCGGGTCAACTTGAACATGCTGGCCTTGGTGGCGCTATTTACCGGCACGTTTCTGGTATTTTCCACGCAGGCACTGTCTGTCGTTCGGCGGCGTCACGAGTTTGCGTTGTTGCGGGTACTCGGACTAACCCGAAATCAATTGCTGCTGCAGGTTTTATTGGAGGGGGCAGTTCTTGGCACTATTGGCTCGCTGTTGGGTCTTGCCTTGGGTTACGCGATGGCTGCGGCGGCGCTGGGTATTTTTGGCGGAGACTTGGGAGGAGGTTTCTTCCCCGGGGTACAACCAAGTATGCATTTTGACCTCATTGCGGCCGCGATCTTTTTCAGCCTGGGATTGGGCGTCACTTTATTGGGCAGTGCCGCTCCCGCCTGGGAAGCGGCAAACGCCCATCCCGCGCCGGCACTCAAATCCGGGAGCGAAGATGCCGCGCTTTCGAAACTGGCCACACCCTGGCCCGCTCTCGCTTGTCTGGCATTGGGAGGCTTGCTCACGCAATTGCCGCCAATTTTTAATTTACCGGTTTTTGGCTATCTCGCAATAGTACTGTTACTCATCGGCGGCATTACACTTATGCCGCGCTTTTCAGCATTGATTTTCTCCGCTGCATTTTTGGCAGTAGCCAAAAGCACATCCAAAGCCGTGCCGGCACTAGCACTGGCACGGCTGGCCAATGCGCCTAACCAGGCTGCTATTGCTTTGGGAGGGATACTGGCGAGCTTTAGCCTGGTGGCCGCGATGGCCATTATGGTCACCAGTTTTCGGGTATCGGTTGATGATTGGCTGAAACATATTCTGCCTGCCGACTTATATGTACAAACGGCGGCAAGCGGTGACACGCGCGGCCTCACGCCGGATGAAACAAAAGCAATGGCCGTTGCACCCGGCATCTCCCGTGCCGATTTCTTCCGCTCTTCGCAATTAACGCTCGATCCGGGTCGACCCAACGTTGTCTTGATTGCCCGCCCCATTGACATGATCGATCCCGCCAACACCTTGCCGATGACGGATGACATAATCGCGCCTGCCCTGCTTCCGAAGGATGCGATACCCATCTGGGTATCGGAAGCGATGGTCGATCTATACGGCTACACACTTGGCAAGCGAGTAACATTGCCGATAGGGGCTTCCCCGCCAAATTTTATTGTCGCCGGTGTGTGGCGTGACTATGGGCGGCAATTCGGGACGATACAGATGCGGCTGGCAGATTACCAGGCGTTATCGGGCGATCAGAAAGTGAACGATGCCGCGCTTTGGCTGCGAGCAGGTGTAACACCTGAGCAGGCGATTGCATCGTTGAAAAGCTTGCCGTTTGGTAGTGCACTAGAGTTTTCGGAACGCGGCCAGATCCGTGCGCTAAGCTTGAATATTTTTGACCGCAGCTTTGCGGTCACGTACTTGCTGGAAGCAGTCGCGATTATTATAGGGTTGCTCGGCGTAGCAGCAAGCTTCTCAGCCCAAACTTTGGCGCGCACCAAAGAGTTCGGCATATTGCGCCATATCGGGATGACGCGCCGCCAGATTCTCGGTATGCTGGCGGCGGAAGGTGGCTTGCTGACCGCGCTCGGCATCTCACTCGGATTTGCGATAGGCTGGTGCATCAGCCTGATTCTTGTCTTTATTGTGAATCCGCAGTCGTTCCACTGGACCATGCAGTTGCACCTGCCATGGAAAGGACTGATGACAGTCGCCCTGGCATTACTGGTGCTGGCATCATTGACTGCGCTAGTGTCGGGGCGTCATGCTGTCTCGGGCAAGGCAATACGCGCGGTACGGGAGGATTGGTAATGCTTTTTTTTAAGCGTGGCCCTGCTTACATTCGTTGTTCTCGCGAATGTAAGCGCCAAGCCCTCTTCGCGAGGACAATGTTTTTCTGGTTGAACTTCGTTACTGCCTGCGCTTTTTCGGCACCCCCTCAGTTTGCCCCGGTGCTCCCTGGCGTACCGCTTGTTTTTCCCCAGGACTTTGGCGCCCACCCTGGCTTCCGCACCGAGTGGTGGTATGTAACCGGCTGGCTAGAGACCCCTGACAAGAAGCCGCTTGGCTTCCAGATCACTTTTTTTCGCTCCGCAACCGAACTCGACCCGGCAAATCCAAGCCGTTTTGCACCCAAGCAGATCATCATTGCACATGCGGCGCTGTCCGACCCGGCCATCGGAAAGCTGTTGCACGATCAGAAAAGCGCGCGCGAGGGCTTTGGTCTCGCCTATACCAGGGAAGGCAATACGGACGTAAGGCTGGACGATTGGCGCATGGTACGCGAAGAAAACGGCCGCTATGAGACCAGCATCGAAGCGCGCGATTTTACGTTACGCTTGGCGCTGATACCCTCCCAACCACCGATGAAGCAAGACCAAAACGGTTTCTCGCGCAAAGGGCCTCGACCGGAACAAGCCAGCTATTATTACAGCGAACCGCATTTACAGGTCTCCGGAACCGTTACCCACCACGGCAAGCCCATCACCGTGAGCGGCATCGCCTGGCTCGACCACGAATGGTCCACCGCATATCTCGACCCGGATGCCGTCGGATGGGATTGGGTCGGCGCTAATCTCGACGATGGTTCCGCCCTGATGGCGTTCCGGATCCGTGGTAAAAACGGTCGCAGGGTTTGGGCGTATGCCGGATTGCGCGACGCATCCGGCAGCATTACGCTATTCAAACCGGAGCAAATACAGTTTGATCCCCAGCGTACCTGGCGCTCGCCACACACAGATGCCACGTATCCAGTGTCAATGCGGATTCGAACCGGCTCAACCGAATGGCTGCTCACGCCGTTGCAGGACGACCAGGAACTTGATTCACGGCAATCGACCGGTGCAGT
>JBDTKY010000123.1:0-9783 GCA_039935055.1 Nitrosospira sp. | reverse complement strand
ATGGCCAAGCCCCTGACATAGATGGGCAATATATCGATTGAACTCCTCGGGTAATCCCATTGCGTTCTCCCTCAAAACACGCTACGTTAATAATAACATGTTTTGTGACACAGTAAGACTAGGGAACATTTCTGTCGTTTGTTTAATTTTATCCACAGTGTGAGATTCACAATATAGAGGAATCTTTGATGTCAATCATTTACGAAGGAATCCTTACGGTCACTCATATACCCAAAATAGCGCACTCCACCCCGTCCAACTACCGGATTTAGGTTAAATAATATTCGAACAGGCATAAAAAAACCCGAAGACGAACGGCGGCTTCGGGTTAATAGTTTCCACTTACAAAGGAGAGGAACTACTCATTCAACAGCTTTACATGATAATCTGATAAAGAATAAAGTCAAGCATCTTGTGATAATGTCTTGATCTTAAAAAATCAAATGCGGACTCTGATTTTGGCGCTGCAGTTTGTTCCCTCCATCAGATCCCGCGCATGCTATGCCGGATACGTATCAATCCACGATTCTTCCATCGCCGCCAGCAAAGTACGGCGCCTGATCAGCAGGACCAGAACCCCAAGCCCGGCAAACATCATCGCGTAAGTCGATGGCTCCGGGACCGGCGTCAGTACCCCGAATAATCCGTGGGCTTCATTGTTGGGTCCAGCGGTAAAATACAACATGTGACTGCTGCCCGCCGATCCATTATTTCCCGGCGAAATTGCCCACAAGCCATCAATAGCGAGCGCTTGATTGTTTGCTCCAAGTACCTGTCCCAGATACGCATGAGTAGTTGGGTCATAAATATTGATGTGACCATCGCCAAAATTACCCACCAGCAGATCCCCAGCCATGGAACCGAACGAAGACGGCGCAATTGCCAATCCCCAGGGCGCATTCAGCGATCCATCCGAGGCAACTCGTCCCAAGAAATCTCCATTCATGCTGAATTTGTCGACAAAGCCCAATCCCAGGCCCGCAACCTCATCATGCTTAGCGGCATCCTGTTCAGCATAAGTGACATACAGCGAGCCATTGAGATTCTGAACATTGAAGGGCGCATATCCGCTGGGAAGAGTGGGGTCGGTAAACGAGCCAGATAGTGTTGGCGCCGCGACGGTTCCCTTATACGCATCGATTGTACCGGCTCTGAAGTTAGCAGCGTAAAGATAATCGTTACCCGAGATGCTACCGATAGTCGCGCCCTTGTAAACCGCCGTTGTCACCCCGACGGTGACTTCCGCCGGTGTATTAGCTCCTGTCCCCAGCGCTGGCCGCCACCCGGAGATTGTACCGTCTTCACTGACGAACACAAAAGGATTGCCGTTGAACGACGTGGGGATGCCGTTGAACGCCTGCCCGGTTACGCTGCCATCGCCGGGGATAGCAACCGATAGCGTCTGCCTGGTGGTTGCCTGGGTTACCGGGTCCACTTTATATAAGTTCACCATTCCGGAACCATTTGCAGAAACCCAGAATGGACCCGCTGGATTGAACGACATCCCCCATGCATTCTTGAGGCCAGGATCGGTAATTTGTGCGACATGAGCAGTCTGATCATCGGTCACAAGATTGGTTTGTGTGAACGAAACCGCCCAGGCAGGGATAGCCAGCAGAGACATAATTACGCCAGCGGTGAATGAAGGCAAACAAGATCGGATTTGTCGCATGATGTTTCTCCTAAAAATTTATAAGGATTTCAATGCAACGCGAGTTCTCCCTTCCTTACGTTGTCAGATTTTCTCTACCCGATTCCTTGATTAAACCAGAAAGTTTATGTTCCACGAAAATAATTACGGGGAAATATCTTTTTCGGGATAGATAAGCCTGACTCCATTTAACACAAATTATGTTAATAAAATGTTATTCTTTTGTTAAGGATTTGTTAAGGATTTGTTAATACAAGCACCCAGCGACTCACAGCGTCGCCATGAGGTGGTGTCGCCGCCCAAGGCTTTCTGACATGATATGTATTCACGTATGCGACTCGGGCATGATGCGGAATCCAACGCACAACCTGTGAAGGAACTGCCGTACGATCTGACGGACTGCAGCGCCGCGCGAGAAAAGGACGGAATTCTCGACAAAACCGTCCTCCCATGTCATTCTCTCCCCAGGAACGATACTATCCGCCAGCGGTCCAACTCTTTGATGATGCGAGGTGACTCCCATGAAACGACGCGCCGTATTGCAAAGTCTCGCTACGCTGGTCGCGTTGCCGTTGATTTCAGCATGCTCCCGCAGCAAAGCTGTTGCAAACAGTTCCGGTGCAATCACGGTTAAACCCCTGAACAAGCCATACGAGGAATGGCGTGGCCTGGTTTCTCCCGACGCCTACCGTGTACTATTTGAAGAAGATACTGAGCCTCCGGGCAGTAGCCCGCTTAATAAAGAAGACCGCGCGGGCACCTTCATCTGCGCCGCGTGCTACCTGCCTCTATTTGAAAGCGTAAATAAATACGAAAGCGGCACAGGATGGCCCAGTTTTACGCAACCCATAGCGGGACACATGGGAACCAGTCGCGATTTCAAGCATATTATCCCGCGCACTGAATATCACTGTGCGCGCT
This sequence comes from Nitrosospira sp., assembly GCA_039935055.1. Taxonomy (GTDB): domain Bacteria; phylum Pseudomonadota; class Gammaproteobacteria; order Burkholderiales; family Nitrosomonadaceae; genus Nitrosospira. Next base: position 7,211 of record JBDTKY010000123.1, on the reverse strand, counting down.
GCGGCGGCCATCAAGGTCATGTATTTAACGATGGGCCGCTTCCTCGCGGCGAACGCTGGTGCAATAATGGCCTGGCGCTTCGATTCATGCTAAAGAATAAAGTGCTGCCAGCACTCAGGGGCTGAGCACGGCCACCCCGGCCATCATATTTATTTATAAAATGATTCACCATACTAACCTCCATAGCCACGGGACGCCCAGCGGCATGATGTTATTGCTGGCGTTGTTGATGGTTACATTAACCGCATGCGGACAGCCGGATACACGCAGCAAGCCCACAGCCGTCAATGCTTCTGCCAGCACCTCCGCCGGATTGCCTTCCTCTCCGGGCTCTATCGGTATCGCCACCTTTGCCGGGGGTTGCTTCTGGTGCACCGAAGCGGATTTCGACAAGGTGCCGGGCGTGATATCCACCACCTCCGGATACATCGGCGGCACGACGGTCAATCCCACTTATAAACAGGTATCAGCCGGCAAAACAGGTCATATCGAAGCGGTACTGGTGCGCTTTGATCCTGCCAGGACCAATTTTGCCAAGCTGCTGGCGGCGTTCTGGCCAACCATCGACCCGCTTACGCCCGATCGCCAATTCTGTGATGGCGGCTCTCAATACCGCAGTGCGATTTTCTATCACGATGCCGAGCAGAAGCGGCAAGCTGAATCATCCAAGGCGGAGCTCACGGCCTCCGGCCGCTTTACGCAGCCGATCGTGACCGAGATACTGCCCGTCACAGCGTTTTATCCCGCCGAGGAATACCATCAGGACTACCATATCAAGAACCCCATCCGTTATTCTTACTATCGCAGCAACTGCGGCCGCGACGCACGTCTGACCGAAGTGTGGGGAGTTTCACGATAACGTAGTGATAGGGCTTTTCCGGGAGCGTATTGACGGCAAATTCAAGGAACTTATTTCAGGGCTTCACAAGTTTCAAAGTTTCCTCGACGTACGATATTTAAAATTGGGCTTGGAGCTATGCTGGAAGGCCAGCTTGAATTTTAATCTTTAGCGGCATCACGCTTCGCCCTGAGTTCTTCTGTATCCATGTCTTTGATTTTCAGAGATTTAATCTGTGGGTCCCTGACCTGCGAATCATCGATTCCCCGATCTTTGGTTTTGGACTCTTTGGTCTTCAAATCCTTGACCTTCGAGTCCTTAACCTTTGAGTCCTTGCCCTTTGCAGAAGACTTGGCCTTCACGTCTTTGGCTGTTTCTTGAGTGGTCTTCGAGCCGTTGGCGGTATCATATCTGGCCTTCAGGTTGTTGCTTATGGCAGTATAGCTCCGATATTCATTCTGCATCTGCGTTTGCAGTAACGCATACTGATTGCTGGACGACGTACGCGCACTTTCCAGTTGGCTTAATTTATCTTCCAACAGACGCTTGTTATGGGAGCTGTTTTTTGTTGCGGCAGTCTTGGCGGCCAGCGAGACATCCTGAATCTTTTGATTTAACTGTTTGACCAATTGAGCCATGTTATTGGCAGCGTTGCTGTAGCGCCGGTAGTGCAGTTCCATGGTCTCAAAGTCTGTCAGCGGTTCGCCAATAAGGTGGGAGGATAGCTCAGGCGCATCGCTTGCCGTTGCACCCTGTTCCGCTTGCTCCGCGAAAGCGCTGGATAAATAGGTGCCGGATATCAGCGGCACCAGCGCCATTAAACCGATGTACCGGGCTAATGAGCTTTTAATATTGTCAGCCATGGTTGATCTCCTGAATTTTTTTACGTTATGATTTTTCTGTGAAATGGATTTCTCTTTTTATTTTGGGGCGACGATAATGGATCTTCGGACATGATGGTATACCTGTTTAGCACGGCTTACCAATTCTGACTGAGCAATCTCAGACCGGATAGCCCTGGTCACCCAGAATCTGATTACGTCCCTTCAAATAGAACCGCTTATCGTGATAAAAGTGAGCGTGTCAAAATCTGCCGTTACCGGTTAATTGTCAATAGCCATTCGTATTCTTTCCGGCGAGCTATGCGTCGGGCCGCTTCTCAAAGCACCGCAAGTGTCAAAATGGTTATACTTGCACATCAGGAAGGAACCCGGTAGCAGCATGAAGCGGGAATTCAATACAATCTCCACGGCACGCCGGCTTCTTTGATGCAGAATCATCATGAATAATTTTGGCAGTTGCACTGGAAAAACTTGTTCCGCAGCGAATTCAGAAATGATCCCCGGTAAATTTATCACGCTCGAAGGTATAGACGGCGCAGGCAAGAGCACTCACCTCGGCTGGCTTGAGAACATTTTACAGGGTAGGGGAAAAACCGTCATCGTGACCCGGGAACCCGGCGGCACCTCCCTGGGGGAGACGCTGCGTGAACTCCTGCTTGACAGCAACCGGGCGATGCATGCGGAAACAGAGGCGCTGCTGATGTTCGCGGCGCGGCGGGAGCATTTGGACAAGGTCATTCTGCCGGCACTGAATCGGGGCGACTGGGTAATTTCAGACCGTTTTACCGATGCGAGTTTTGCTTACCAGGGGGGAGGCCGGGGCTTGGCTACTCGCAAACTTGATGATCTTGAACGATGGGTTCAGGGGGAATTTCAGCCAAACCTCACCCTTTATTTCGATGTGACAGTCGAATTAGGCCGGCAACGGATAAACGCCATCAAATCAGCCGACCGATTTGAAAAAGAACAGGATGAGTTTTTCCAGAAAGTACGGGAGGCATATCTCGAAAGGGCGCATAAATTCCCTCACCGGATAAAAATAATCGACTCCAACCAGTCTCTGGATGAAGTTAAGAATTCACTTGATAAAGTTATTATATCTATTTGTTAATGAACACTATTTACCTATGGCAAAAAGAGATGTGGCAGATATTGGCACGGGATCGCGCGTCCATGAGCCACGCCCTGTTGCTGAGGGGCAGGCAAGGTATCGGCAAGTTTGAATTCGGCCGCCAGTTGGCTAAATCCATGCTCTGCAAAAACCCGTCAATTGGAGCAGGGGAGGCGTGCCAAAACTGCCCAAGCTGCACATGGTTTGAGCAGGGAAGCCACCCGGACTTTCGCCTGATCGTACCCGAAGCAATGGCGGAAAAACAAGGATCGCCGGATGCCGGCGCGGATGAGGATAGTACTGACGTCGAGACGGGCACTGAAATGGAATCCTTTTCAGGTTCCGCTGGAGAGCCCGGTAGCGCAAAATCCAGGAAAAAGCCCAGCAAACAAATCCGTATTTCACAAATTCGTGCCGTTACCGAATTCATTAATATGTCCAGTCACCAGAATGGCCATAAAATTATCCTGATTTATCCAGCGGAAACGATGAATCACGAAGCTGCGAATGCTCTGCTAAAAAACCTGGAGGAGCCGCCGCCACGAACATTATTCATTCTTGTGACGCATCGCGCACAATATTTACTGCCGACCCTGCGCAGTCGCTGCCGCCAGATTACCATGCCCGCTCCGGACCCCGCTACCGCAATTGCCTGGCTTAAGGAGCAGGGAGTCAAAGACCCCGTCAGGTGTCTTTCTTCCGCAGGCTACGCCCCGCTGGCTGCGCTGGAATTCAACGATGATCCTTATCTTGAACGGCATGAGGTCTTCATCAGGCAAATCAGCGCACCGGGCAGCTTTAATCCGATCGTACTCGCTGAGGAAATGCAAAAGTCGGATATGCCCACCCTCGTCAACTGGTTACAGAAATGGTGCTATGATTTGATGAGTTTTTGCACCACCGGAAAAATCCGCTACCATCTGGATATGTTTGCCACCATAAAATCGCTGGCATCGGGGATTGATCCGCGCTCGCTGGCTACTTATTTGCGCACCCTGAATGCAACACAGCGGCTGGCGCACCACCCGCTCAACGCCAGGTTATTTCTGGAGGAGATGCTGTTTTCCTACGTTATATCGGTCGCCCCGCAGCCTCCCGCGCCGAGCAGGCGCACTGACTGAGAGAACCATTAAATGAGCAGTCACCTGCCGGATTCAGGTTTAACCACCGGGTACCATTAAAACGTGCTTCACTTACTAATTTCCAGTCATGTTTGTTGATTCCCACTGTCATCTCGATTTCCCTGATCTATCCAGCAACCTCAACGAGTTGCTGGAAAGAATGCGGGAAAATGAGGTCAGCCACGCCCTTTGTGTCAGCGTCAATCTGGAAGACTTTCCCCGCGTGCTTGCGCTGGCGGAAACTCATTCCAACCTGTTTGCCTCTGTCGGCGTTCATCCTGATTATGAGAATCTGACCGAGCCGCAGGCTGCTCAACTTGCGTCTCTCGCTGATCATCCCAAGGTCATTGCCATCGGCGAAACCGGACTGGATTACTTTCGCCTCGAAGGCGATCTGGAGTGGCAGCGGGAGCGCTTCCGCCAGCATATCCGTGCTGCGCGGCAATGCGGCAAACCGCTCATCATCCATACCCGCGAAGCTGCGGCGGATACACTGCGCATCATGGCGGAAGAGGGTGCGGATAGCGTCGGCGGGGTGATGCATTGCTTTACGGAAAGCTGGGAAGTGGCGCAACAAGCGATAGAAATGAATTTCTATATTTCTTTTTCCGGCATTGTCACTTTCAAGAATGCTCTTGCGCTCAAGGATGTCGCAAAAAGGGTCAAACTGGAGAGAATGCTGATAGAAACTGATTCGCCTTATCTCGCCCCTGTCCCTCATCGTGGTAAGATCAATCAGCCTGCTTTTGTGCGATACGTCGCCGAAGAAATAGCGATATTGCGCGGAATCAGCGTGAATGAAGTCGCCACAGCCACCACCAGCAATTTCTTCAACCTGTTCAAGGCTGCCTGAATGATGAATGCGACAAGAAAATCCTTTTTTCTGGCTGGCTTGCTGTTTACTGCCAGTTTGTGCCAGCCGTCGATTGCCGCGGCCGGCGTCTATGAAGAACTTCGCTCGGCGGTGGAAAACGATCATACCGGAGATATAGCAAAGCTGCTGGCCAGGGGCGCCGACCCCAACACGCCTGATGAGCGGGGAAACACACTTCTGATGGTGGCCATTCGACACAAGAATACTCCCTTGGTTGATCTTTTAATAAATGCTGGCGCCAAGCTCAACCTGCGCAACAGATACGGTGAAACCGCCATCATGCTTGCCAGCTACAACGGCCTCGGCGGTGTCGTCGAGAAACTTTATGTCAAGGGAGCCGAAATCAACCATAACGGATGGAATCCTTTGCTTTATGCCGCGACTGGCGGCCACGCGAAAATCATCCAATTGTTATTGGACGGAGGGGTGCGGATAAATTCCACTTCCGACAATGGGACAACCGCATTAATGATGGCGGCAAGAGGTAATCACCCTGAAGCCGTCAAGGTACTCCTGAAAAATGGTGCGGACCCGAATATCAGAAACGAAGGGGGCGGAACCGCCCTGCAATGGGCGCTAGCCAAAAATCGCGAGGAGGTCGCTGAATTGCTGAAAGGCAGCGGAGCAAAGGAATGAGAAATGATTTGCCGCTTCTTTTAGGGCAGGCCGCCTACGCCAATCGGGAGGAGCCCATATGACCACGATTGGTTTCAACCATTACAATCTGCGCGCTGCGCGCGAGCTCATGGATGAACTCAAAACGTTCTATTGTGACATAGTGGGCCTCCAGCAAGGTCAGCGGCCAGACCTTGGGACCTTCGGATACTGGCTTTATGCGGGCGATCAATGCGTTCTTCACCTGAGCCAGGCACGGCTGGACGAAACGCGCCTTACCCACGCAGCTACCACCTTCGATCATGCGGCATTCACCTGCACCAGCCGCCCGGAAATGGAGGCCCGCCTGAAGCGGCACAACATCGAGTTCACGACAGGCCGGATACCGTCGATGGGCATTGCCCAGCTATTCTTCAAAGATCCGGCAGGAAACGGCGTGGAGCTAAGCTTTGCCGAAGGCCATCCTTGATAATGTTATTGTTTTGTCTTGTGATCATTCACGATACATCATTGCATGTCTCAAAAGAGACATAACATGGCAAAAGTTCTCGTCCTTTACTACAGTATGTATGATCATGTGGAAATCATCGCGAGAGCGGTGGCGGGCGGCGCCCGCCTTCGGAAAATGAACTGAAAATTACCCACTTTCAGGGAAGACACGTTGCCGGAATTGCAAAGAAACAATGCGCACAGGTTCCATCGCCGGAGAGCTGGATCATGAGAATCCTTCACAATAAAGTCGCTATTGTCACCGGCTCGTCACGCGGCATCGGAGCCGAGATCGCACGCACATTGGCCGGCGCCGGCGCAAAAATTATTGTCAACTACGTTGAGAACCGGAAGGCCGCAGAGATGGTTTGTGCTGCGATCACGCAAGCCGGGGGCGAGGCGCTCGCCGTGAAAGCGGATGTGAGTAATTCGGCGGAAGTGCGCAAGCTTTTCGATGCAGCTATCGAACGCTTCGATCACGTGAATATTCTCGTCAATAATGCAAGCGTACTCCTGTCCAGGAGTATTGCGGACATCAGTGACGAAGAATTCGACCGGGTCCTGAATATCAATGTCAAGAGCGCTTTCTATGCCTTGCGCGAAGCCGCAACAAGGCTCGCGGATGGCGGACGCGTGGTCAGTCTTTCCAGTACCGTTACACGGCTGATGCTACCGAATTATGGTGCATACGCAGCAAGTAAAGGTGCTGTTGAGCAACTGACGCGCATCTTCGCAAAGGAAACCGGGGAACGAGGCATTACCGCCAATATCGTTTCGCCGGGACCGGTAAATACTGAAATGTTTATTACCGGCAAGAACGATGAAACCATAAAACGAATGGCGAACATGTCTTTTACGGGCCGTATCGGAGAGCCTGAGGACATAGCCCGGGTGGTGCTTTTTCTTGTGAGCGATGACGCTGGCTGGGTCACGGGACAGAATATCAGTGCCAGCGGCGGCGTCGCTTGAACCAAAAATACCTGACAGAAAAACGATCTATTCCTGGTGTGAAGAAAACTCAAGAGGCCCTGATAACCAGGTGTTATCAGGGCCTTAATACTTACCATTGCACCATACAACGCAAAACGCCTGTTTTTTGAGCTTCTTGCAAAACTCCCCGAGAATCTGAGCGTAGGCACTGCCACCTACTGTTCGAGATCACCTGAAGAGTGGTTTTGTTAAATTTCCTGACTCGTTTTGCTCAGAAACCCTGTTTTCGATTTCATTGGCACGACGAGGTCCCCATGCTGAACCTGGCAAGACACCAAAGAACTGAATGATGACTCTCTATATCTACATCAGCAAGCGCATCAACTGATCG
>JBDTKY010000122.1:0-8174 GCA_039935055.1 Nitrosospira sp. | reverse complement strand
AGAGGACCATTTCGCCCCCATTGATTGCAGCGGCATTCCTGGCATTACCCTACGCGCATTATTCTTATTCCAGGGCCGATATAGGCCACCTTGCTCTGGGTATCTTTCCGTTCCTGATGGGTTGCCTAGTGTGGCTGGCCACACAACCCCCCAAAGTAAAATGGCCTCTGACGCTTGTGCTGTGTGGGGCAAGCGTGTGGATAATGCATGTTTTCCATCCCGGCTGGCAATGCCGCGCCAGCAAGCAATGCGTGAATGTCGAAATTTCCGGCAGCAACCTCAATGTTGATTCGGGCACGGCAAGTGACATCGATCTACTTCGGAAATTGGCCGATGCATACGCTCCGAACAACCGCAGCTTCATCGCCGCTCCTTTCTGGCCAGGAGCTTATCGGCTGCTGGGGAGAAAGTCCCCCATGTGGGAAATCTATGCCATTTTTCCGCGAAGTGAAGGCTTTCAGCAGATGGAGATCGAACGCATCAAGGCGGCTAACCCCGGTTTCGTTTTAATATTCGATTTTCCCCTTGATGGGCGAGAGGCATTGCGTTTCCGCAATACCCACCCGCTCATTCATCAATACATCCTGGATAACTTCGAGTTGCTGCCCGATTCACCGAACCCTGCGTATCAGATATACAAGGCGGGGAGGGCAATCCTATGAAGGCCGGAATAATCCGATTCATAGTCTCATGCGGTAGCGAACTGAAGAATAAAGAAAAGCCATGTAGCATTTTATTACAGTACTATTGCTGGATAGATTAGAGGACCATCATGAAATACCCTTCAATTTCTAAAAATGAAGTTTCGCGTTCATTGATGCATATTCTCGGGTTGACTGTCTTCGCGCTGGCACTGGTACTTTTTTTGTACGGATCAGTTAATGCCCAGGGTAACCCAATGGATAGCCCACCACTTGGGCAATCTGCAGCCGGGCAATACAAATCAGGAGAGACTCCTAAAAACGAGGCTGCAAAGAAAAAATCGGTCCGCTTGAACGACAAACAGGAAACGAATCGGGAGGGTATGCCTAACATTATTGAGAGAGATCCAAGACATCCCCATGCGGGATCCGGTCCCGATCCATTCGGCCGCTATTAGCCCTGGCGGCGACCAAAACTGGCCTCTGTTGGGAGTTTCGTGTCCACCATGACTGGATCATGATAAGTGAGAGACTCTCACGCGTAGGATTAGAAGGGATATGTTTCCGCCTCTTCATTTATGATGAAGGAGTCCGGATAGGCATCCTTGGCGGATTTTAATTTAGACATGACTCCGGCAGGGGAAAGTGGATCATTACTGAAAAAAGACAGATGAGACCATCGGTCGCAGAACCCGCTACCAGTTGGCAAGAGCAGTCTATCTGGGCTGGAGAGGGGTCCCAGGCGGCATTCTGGAAGCCTCTTCCGGACTTATTCTGCCATCACGATCAATATCCGCGGCTTCTCTGTTCGCCCGATTCAGTTTATCCTTTACCGGGTCGGTACCATTCATCAAGCCGGCATTAGGATAATTGGGCTTTATGGGTGTGGTACCGCTTTGTCCTATTGGCGGTTGACCAATGATCGAACTGCCCTGACCAGGCGTAGAGTGGCCCCCTATAAGTTGAGCATGAATCGCATCTGGCCCCATGAAAATCAGTACGCTAGCGAATGCGAGTGAGTGAGCCGTTAAAGTTGAAGAACGTTTCATGACTGTCTCCCAAATCAGCAGCTTAGCGAAATTGCCGTAGTTATTTTACACGGCTGTTCGCAGGTTCTCGGTGCGGCACCACACTAACGGAGAGAATAAGCTTCCATAATAAATTACTAAATTTTGAATCTCTTTGGGTTATATTCTCCGCTGATTGCGGCGAGGTTTTTTATTGGAAATTTCGGCAAAGGCGTGATCAGGAAGGCTGTCGTCTTTATCCTTGAGCACGCGCAGTCTTTCAAGCATAATTTCTTGACTAAACGTTCGTTTCCCTTTAAATTACAGTATTATCTTCTCCCTCGGCAATTTTCTAAAAGGATCACCGTCGTATGACACTAGGTCTTATTGACTTACCTTGGTGGGGTTATATTGTAGTTGCCCTGGTTCTTACCCATATAACCATTGCCAGCATCACGATATTTCTGCATCGCCATCAGGCTCACCGCTCTCTGGAGCTGCATCCGCTGCCCAGCCATTTTTTCCGTTTCTGGCTGTGGATGACTACCGGCATGGTTACCAAGGAATGGACGGCGATCCACCGTAAGCATCACGCGAAGTGCGAGACTTCTGACGATCCCCATAGTCCGCAAGTGCTTGGCATCAATAAAGTGCTGAAAGAAGGATCGGAACTCTATCGGAAAGAAGCCAAGAACCTTGAGACCCTTGAAAGATATGGTCATGGGACACCGGATGACTGGCTCGAGCGTAATGTCTACTCAAAGTATAGCGCCAAGGGCATCGCGTTGATGCTTATCATCAATCTCATTCTATTTGGTCCCATTGGACTTACGATCTGGGCGGTACAGATGGCATGGGCGCCGGTTATGGCGGCCGGGGTGATTAACGGTATTGGCCACTACTGGGGGTATCGCAACTTCCAGGCGGAGGATGCCAGCCGCAATATTATTCCCTGGGGTATTCTCATTGGTGGAGAGGAACTGCACAATAATCACCACGCTTATGCTACTTCAGCCCGGTTATCCAATAAGTGGTATGAGTTCGACATCGGTTGGATGTACATATGCATCCTGCAATCGATGGGACTAGCTCAGGTGAAGAAGGTAGCGCCCAAGTTGCGCCTCAATGCGGCCAAGACAAAATGCGATCTCGACACACTGCATGCTGTCATTTCTCACCGCTACGAAGTACTGGCAAAATATGCCCAATCTCTCAAACACACACTGGCCAAGGAAATCGATCATCTGAAAGAATCAGCCACGCATCTCGACGTAGATCGCTCCACTCTTAGACGTTGGGTGCTTGCCGACTCCAAAACGCTGCAAGAAGATGAGCGCGCCAAGCTGAATCTGGTGCTGAGCAAGACCAGAACGCTTGACAAGGTCTACACGATGCGTGAGGAACTTATAGCGGTTTGGCAGCGCTCCACCACGTCCAAAGATGAGCTGGTCAAGCAACTGGAAGACTGGTGCCATCGTGCCGAGGAAAGCGGTATTGAAGTGCTGGCAAATTTTTCCCGCAGACTACGCTGCTACGCCTGAGGAATTTTAAGAGCAACACGTACAAAAAACCCGCCAGCGGCGGGTTTTTTGTTGGGCTTCATACTTTTCGCAACACGAAGAAGGCGTGGTACGGAAAGTCCTTTGGGCGACGAGGTGTTACTTGAGTTTGATTTCTTTATATTTGACGTGCTTACGTGCTACCGGATCGAATTTCAGGATCTCTAATTTCTCCGGAGTGGTGCGTTTGTTCTTGGTAGTGGTATAGAAATGACCGGTTCCAGCCGAAGATTCAAGTTTTATTTTTTCCCGCATGATAATGTCCTTAAATTACGAAGCTTGGGTGTTGTTTCATGATCCAGGCATCGTTTCATCGATTTTTAAATACTATCGCCGCGGGCGCGAATGTCAGCCAGTACCGCGTCAATACCGTTCTTGTCTATTGTGCGCAATGCTACGTTGGACAAGCGTAGGCTGATCCAGCGATTCTCGCTTTCAACCCAGAACCGCCGACGCTGCAAATTGGGCAGAAAACGCCGTTTAGTCTTATTGTTAGCGTGGGAAACATGATTGCCGGTCATCGGTTTCTTGCCGGTTACCTCACATACTCGTGCCATGATGAGCCGCTCCAGAATCGGAAAACGCATATTATAGCCCGATTTCGGTGATTTCCTCAAATCAAATCAATCCACGTTCGGCGAACGACATGGCTGTTCCGCCGCCAATAATGAAATGATCCAGGACTTTCACGTCCACCAGCGCGAGCGCCTGCTTTAATGATTGAGTCAGAATCTCGTCCGCCTGGCTAGGTTCCGCCACGCCGGAAGGGTGGTTGTGTGCAAAAATGATGGCTGCCGCGTTATGATGCAACGCCCGTTTTACCACTTCTCGCGGATAAACGCTGGTCTGGGTGAGCGTGCCATTGAATAGTTCCTCGGTTGCGATAGCCCGATTCTGGGAGTCGAGAAAAATGCCTACGAAGACCTCGTATTTTTTGCCCTGCAGACCGAGACGCAAATAGTCGCGTACTGATTTTGGCGAGCTCATGGTATCGCCACTTTTGAGCTTTTCTTCCAAGGCTCGACGCGCCATTTCCAACACTGCCTGTAATTGGGCATATTTGGCTGGCCCCATTCCCGGCACTTGGCAAAAAATGTGTTGATCTGCTGAAAACAGGCCTGTCAAGCCGTCGAAACGCTTAAGCAACTCCCGCGCCAGATCTACCGCGCTCTTCCCAGCTATACCCGTACGCAGGAATATCGCCAGGAGTTCAGCATCAGAAAGGTTTGTAGCTCCATTCTTAAGAAGTTTTTCCCGCGGGCGTTCAGATTCGGGCCAGTCTGGAATTGCCATGATGTAGTGTGTTGCCAGAGTAAAGGAGTAAGGATAAAAGATAAACCATGAACCTGGAAAAAATGATCAAACGGATGAGGATGTCATCCCCTTAATAGAACATCCTTTTTAGGTTAAACTCACACTCTCCTGACAAAAACGATTCCTTGTGATTATGACCGACACGTCTTCACCCAATGCTAGGCACTTACTGCTGGGGTTGACCGGCGGAGTGGCCGCATACAAGGCGGCGGAACTGGCGCGTCTTTTAATAAGTGATGGCATGGATGTGCAAGCAGTAATGACTGAGTCGGCTCATCGCTTCATTGGCACAGCGACGCTGCAGGCATTAACCGGTAAACCGGTATTTACCGGCCTCTGGGACGCCACCATTACCAACAGCATGGCTCATATTAATCTTTCGCGCAACGCGGATGCCATTCTTATTGCTCCTGCCAGCGCGGACTTTATCGCCAAACTCGCCCATGGCCTTGCGGATGATCTGCTCTCGACACTGTGCCTCGCGCGAGATTGTCCCTTGTTGATCGCCCCCTCCATGAATCGGCAAATGTGGGAAAATTCTGCGACCCAGCGCAACCTTGCTACGCTTCGGCGCGATAGCGTGACGATATTCGGCCCCGCCAGCGGCGCCCAGGCCTGTGGCGAGACCGGCATGGGCCGCATGCTGGAGGCACATGAACTCACTGAAATGGTGCACGCTTTTTTTGAACCCAAGCTGCTGCAAGGCAAGCGCATACTCATTACTGCCGGGCCTACTTACGAAGCCATTGATGCGGTTCGGGGAATCACTAATCTAAGTTCCGGAAAAATGGGCTATGCGGTGGCCCGCGCAGCACTCGAAGCAGGGGCGGATGTCACTCTCATCTCTGGCCCCGTTTGCCTGGAAGTGCCCGCAGCGGCCAAGCTCGTCAACGTGGTGAGTGCCCAAGACATGCTGGCGGCTGTGAGAAACGAGATTTCCAGCATCGACATTTTTATAAGTGTTGCGGCGGTGGCGGATTACCGTGCCATAAGTACCAGCAAACAGAAAACAAAAAAAACTGACGAGATCATTACGCTGGAATTTGCCCCCAACCCAGATATCCTTCAGTATGTAGCGAATCTGCCCAACCCGCCTTTTTGTGTGGGCTTTGCCGCGGAAACCGAAAATTTGGAGAGAAATGCTGAAGCCAAGCGGCGCAAGAAAAAACTGCCGCTGCTCGCCGCCAATCTGGCACAGGACGCTATCGGTTCCGAGGAAAGTGCGTTGACCCTATTTGACAGTGAGGGTAAATATCACCTGTCGAAAGCGCCAAAGATTGAGCAGGCGCGACGTTTGATTAAACATATCGCATTGCTGTGTGAAAAGTGTGAGAAGCGAAAATCCTGACATACTGCCATGATAAAAATTGATATCAAAATTCTTGATCCGCGTCTTAAAAACCAACTACCGGCTTACGCGACCGCAGGTTCCGCAGGCCTGGATTTACGGGCCTGCATTGAACAGGTAATGACTATCCAACCGGGGGAAGCCAATCTCATCCCCACTGGCATTGCCATTCATCTTACCGATCCGGGGCTTGCCGCGATGGTTCTTCCGCGTTCCGGGCTAGGTCATAAGCATGGCATTGTATTGGGAAACCTGGTCGGGCTTATCGACTCCGATTATCAAGGGCAGATATTTGTATCATGCTGGAATCGCGGACATATCCCCTTCCCATTGAATCCGCTGGAGCGCATCGCGCAACTGGTGGTGGTGCCGATAGTACAAGTGGGTTTCAACGTGGTCAATGATTTCGAGCAAAGTCACCGGGGCGCGAATGGCTTTGGCAGTACCGGCAAACATTGAGGAATTGACCACCCATTTTAACTCGGGCACCATGACTCGCAAATGCTCTCCGTCCGCTTTGCCTTCAACTTTGTGGACGGCCTGCTAAACTGCCGGATTCATGCTGATGCGTATTCTTGCGATTTTTTTTGTTTTTCTTCTGTCTGCGCCGGTCAGCGCGGAAATGCCGGTAAGTCAGCTCAGCATTTCCGGCCATACCCTTTTCGCCGAGGTCGCGTATACCGATGGTACCCGATCGCAAGGATTGATGTTTCGGCAGTCCTTGGGTGAAAATAATGGGATGCTGTTTGTGTTCTCCTATACCGGACATCACAATATGTGGATGATGAACACAGTGATTCCGCTGAGCGTCGCCTTCCTCGATGAGAAAGGGGTGATTCTCAATATTGAAGATATGGTGCCCAACACTAAAACTGCGCATAGTTCTGCCGGTACGGCAAAATATGCGCTTGAAATGAATCTCGGCTGGTTCCAAACGAGAAATATAAAAGCAGGTATGCCGGTTAGGGGACTCGAAAAAGTACCGGCGGCAGAATAGGCTCTGACATCGTATTTTTGTCCGGTATAGGCTACCGCATTCCCGGAAGCATTCCCTTCATTCCCCGCATCATTTTGGCCATTCCTCCTTTATTCATCATTTTCATCATTTTCTGCGTCTGTTCGAATTGCGCCAGCAAGCGATTGACTTCCTGAACAGTAACGCCTGCTCCGCTGGCAATACGACGTTTGCGTGACGCTTTCAGAACTTCCGGTTTGATGCGCTCCTGTGGCGTCATGGCATTGATAATGCCTTCGGTGCGACCCATGACTTTGTCGTCAATTTTTACCTTCTGAGCGGCTTGAGTCAATTGCGCAGGCAGTTTGTCCATCATGGCGCTCATGCCCCCCATATTTCTCATTTGTTGAAACTGCATTTTAAAATCGTTCAGGTCGAAGTTCTTGCCCGATTTTATTTTTTTTGCTAGCTTCTCGGCTTCGTGCTGATCCACACCCCGCTGCGCTTCCTCGATCAACCCAAGAACATCGCCCATACCGAGAATACGCGACGCCATGCGGTCGGGGTGGAATGCTTCCAATCCAGTCAACTTTTCCGCCACGCCTGCAAACTTAATCGGCTTGCCAGTGACTTGAAGCACCGACAGGGCCGCACCGCCGCGGGCATCGCCGTCGAGCTTGGTGAGGATCACTCCTGTCAGAGGCAACGCCTCGGCAAATGCTTTGGCGGTATTGACCGCGTCCTGCCCTTGCATTGCGTCCACCACGAATAACGTTTCGATAGGATTCAGCAGCGTTTCCAGCTCTCTGATTTCCTCCATCATTGCTTCGTCGATCGCCAAGCGTCCGGCGGTGTCTACAATCATTACATCATGGAAATGCCGCCGGGCGAAGTCCAGAGCAGCGACGGCAATTTCTTTGGGCTGCTGCCCTGTCTGAACCGGAAAAAAGTCCGCACCGGTTTGTTTGGCCAGCAGTTCCAGTTGTTGAATGGCAGCGGGACGATAAGTGTCGCAGGAAACCAATAACACCTTTTTCTTTTTCTGCTCCATCAGCCATTTGGCGAGCTTCCCGCTGCTGGTGGTTTTTCCCGCACCCTGCAATCCCGCCATGAGAATGACTGCAGGTGGCACGGTAGCCAGATTGATGTCGGTCTTCTGCCCCCCCATAAGGGCAATCAGTTCCTGATGCACCACGCCCACCAGGGCCTGTCCCGGCGAGAGACTGCCTATCACTTCCTGCCCGACAGCCTTTTCCTTGATGCGTGCGATGAATTCCTTAACCACCGGTAAGGCTACGTCTGCCTCCAGCAGCGCCATGCGTACTTCACGCAATGCTTCCTGGATGTTGG
>JBDTKY010000121.1:0-7644 GCA_039935055.1 Nitrosospira sp. | reverse complement strand
CCTCGGCAACCTGCGCAAAATCACCCGGTACTTGTAATGCAGGCATCATCGCATTCGCAGTGGTTCCTGCCGGTAAAGAAACGGTTTCTCAGTCTCACGCCTCCTCATGCCCTGGTCCTGTCCTATATCGGGCTCTCCCTCCTCGGCACCTTGCTGTTGAAATTGCCGGGCGTCAGCCATCAGCCGACATCATGGCTGCAGGCGCTGTTCACAGCCGTGTCCGCTTCGACTGTTACCGGACTGGTCGTGGTCGATACCGGCACGCACTTCACATTGCCCGGACACTGGATATTACTGTTCCTGATGCAATGCGGCGGCCTGGGGCTGATGACATTCGGCATTATCGTCATTCACCTGACTCGGGGCCAACTGGGCCTGAAACACCGCGCGGCGTTGCGCGAATCATTCAATCACACCGGTAAAGGCGATGTGCGGCGCGTAATGCTCTGGGCGATAGGATTTACCGCAATCATGGAACTGCTCGGCACCGCTTTGCTGGCCTTGCAGTGGGTACCGGAAATGGGCTGGGGCAAGGGTCTGTTCTACAGTTTCTTTCATACCCTTGCGGCATTCAACAATGCCGGTTTTGCATTGGCGCCGGATAGCCTGATGGCGTACGCGGGCAATCCGGTGGTTAACATTGTTATTTCCCTGCTGTTTATTTCCGGAGGCATTGGATTCGTTGTTCTCGCGGACATCATCGATAAAAGGCATTTCAGGCAATTTTCGCTGCATACCAAGCTGATGCTGACCGGCACGCTGATTATAAATCTGGTTGCGATGATCATGATTCTGGTACTCGAATACGGCAATCCCGCTACACTGGGCGCGCTGCCCGACTGGAGCGCAAAACTCTGGGCCTCCTGGTTCCAGGCCGTTACTCCGCGTAGCGCCGGGTTTAATACGCTGGATACCGGAGCGCTCTTTCCTGCCACCGCATTTTTTATCATAGGATTGATGTTCATCGGCGGCGGCAGCGGCTCGACGGCTGGCGGGATAAAGCTCAGCACTTTCATTGTGGCACTGCTGGCAACGTGGGCGTTCTTGCGAGGGAGGGAGCGCCCCATCGTATTCGGCCGCAGCATTCAGCTCGATATCATCCGTAAATCGCTGGCGATCATCGTTATCTCGCTGCTTTGTGTCAGCACCGGTATATTCCTGCTGGCCATAACAGAAGAGGGGAATTTTCTCGACCTGACATTCGAGGCGGTGTCGGCAGCCGCCACGGTGGGATTATCAAGGGGAATAACCGCTGGATTATCAGACATCGGACAGTGCATCATTGTCGTGCTGATGTTGATTGGCCGTGTGGGACCGCTGACTATCGCATTTACGCTGGCTAATGCGCGTGGCGAGAGTATTCAGTACCCGCCCGGCCAGGTGAATATGGGGTAGTATGATAAGTACATCACCAGCGCGAGCCAACCTTCATGATGGAACAACGACGTTACAGATAGGGTTCGTTAAGTAGTCCCGCGTTACATGGCAGACATTGGTGGCTTTTGGGATTTACTCAGATCGCTGAACCAAAACTCTGTGAGCACGTTGGCATGCAAGAAAGTAGTGTTACTGCATATTAAAATCGTTATGAATGAACCACCCCGCGCCAAGAGTGCGGAGTATCAGAAAAGTTTGAGTTGGCGAAGCTCTTCGCGCGGTTTGCCGAGGGTGTCCACCGATTACACAAAATCGCGGACACCCTCATGGAAAGAGCTTTCTCGACATTCGATGCCCAAGTAACCGGCATTGTTGCTACCTGTTTGCCTTTGGCGCCGCGTTATGATGCCTCAGGGATGATGTTAACGAGGTGCACCTGAAACGGCAGTAGAATGAGCAAGAATGGGTCATCCTCATGCTTGCCTTCAATAGCACACTAAACGTGGGGTGATTACATTTCGCGTTCGAAATGCCGATGCGCGGCAATGGCCTCAATAAACTGAGGCAGGATATCGTTAATATCGTTATCCTCGAAAGCCAGCACCCCCGGATCGAGCTCGCCGGACGGTAGTCTCAGCTTCACACCTGCCCTCTCGATCAAATCCTTACCGATGCCTAGCGCCAGAATCGGCTTGCAATGGCGATACTGCTCCTTGATGAATTCGACCACGAGCTCCATGCATGCAAGATTCAGCGCATCCTCATGACCGCCTGGCACTGCAAGCCCGTCAAAAAGCACGGCGGGCATCGCTTCAAAAGTGACATCAACCTCGATTTCATTACCGTCCGTGCTTTGCACGGCGCCCAAACGAACGCCCACGAAGCGCGGCGCGGCGCCTTCTGCCACCAGTCCAGCCTGAAGTGCCTTTGCACTCGCGCCATCCACTCCATCAGCGACCAGTATTGCAATCTGCCGGGTCGCGATGCTTCCGTCGCCAGGGCGCGCAACAAGAGATAGTGCTGGGGATGATGTCACTTCCGGCACAATTACCTGCACGAGCGCCTTCGGTTGGGCAGGCGGTAGCGATTTCATTCCCAGACCTTCGGCGACACTTTCGGCGAGGTCTGGTGCCACGTTTACCAGCATCGCCACTACGCGCTCGCGTATCGCCGGAATTTGCACACGTGTCAGTTCGAAGCGGAAAGCGCTTATGATATGTGCCTTCTCCACCGGAGTCTGGCTATTCCAGAACAGCGTTGCCTGGGTATAGTGGTCCGCAAAACGCTCCGGTTTACCGCGCACCTTATCCCCAGTCATTGGTTGCGGAAACGAAGTAAAGCCTGCTGCGCCAGCCTGGAAGGGGCATCCCCCAGCCAGGGAGTTTGGTTCATATGCGACACGGCCTCTGTTTATGCCCTGGCGGTGCATGCCGTCGCGCTGGTTGTTGTGGACTTGCACCACCGGCGAATTAATGGGAATTTCGTGGAAATTGGGACCACCCAGGCGGGAAATCTGGGTATCGACATAGGAATGAATGCGGCCTGCCAGCAGCGGATCGTTGCTGAAATCAAGCCCGGGCACAATATGTGCAGTACAGAAAGCGACCTGCTCCGTTTCGGCAAAGAAATTGTCAGGATTACGATCGAGAACCAATTTGCCGACGGGGATGACCGCTACCAGCTCTTCCGGCACGAGCTTGGTAGCGTCAAGTATGTCAAAACTGAATTCCTCCGCTTGTGCTTCCGTAAAGATCTGCATGCCCAGCTCATATTCGGGGCAGGCACCGGTCTCAATGGCTTCCCACAAATCACGACGATGAAAATCGGGATCGGCTCCGGAAATTTTAACCGCTTCGTCCCACTCCAGCGAATGGGTACCGGCAAGCGGCTGCCAGTGGAATTTGACAAAGTGCGTCTCACCCTCGGCGGTTACCAGCCTGAAGGTGTGGACACCAAAACCCTGCATCATGCGGAAACTGCGGGGAATACCACGATCTGAAAGTACCCACATCAGCATGTGAGCAGATTCCGGCATGAGGGAAACAAAATCCCAAAAGGTGTCATGCGCGGTTGAAGCCTGTGGCATGGCAAAGTGCGGCTCGGGCTTGGCCGCATGCACCAGATCAGGAAATTTCATCGCATCCTGGATAAAAAAGACAGGCACGTTAATTCCCACCAGATCCCAATTGCCCTCCTCCGTATAGAATTTGACCGCGAAGCCTCGCGCATCGCGCACGGTATCGGCGGAGCCGCGTTCTCCAAAAACCGTAGAGAAGCGCACGAAAACAGGTGTGCGTTTCCCCGCTTCGGCAAACAAGGAGGCTCGCGTATATTTCGCCAGCGACTCATAGCATTCAAAATAGCCGTGTGCACCCGACCCTCGTGCGTGAACGATGCGCTCCGGTATGCGCTCATGATCGAAATGGGTGAGCTTTTCGCGCAGGATAAAGTCTTCCAGCAGGGCCGGACCTCGATACCCCGCCTTTAGCGAATTCTGGTTGTCGGCGACAGGGACCCCCTGATTGGTCGTGAGGATCTGATCGCTGGAATCGACTCTCACCCGATCAAGCGACTCGCTGCCGGGATTGAAACCCCGGTAAGGCTCACCCGCGCCCGCCTTTCGGGAAGCATTGGTTTCGGTTAACGTGCTGCCTGTGACAAAGGGATCAGGCGTCTCTACCATTTGGCCCTTCTCTGGTGAAGCGGAGACATCCCCATATTCCAGCGTCTTGTTCACGTTATACGGCATGGCTGTGGCCAGTTCCTGTGTGGCGGCAAGCTTGGCGGTGAGATCATTACCCGGAGCGCCCTCCTCATAGGCGGGACCGCTGATGGTGGAACGGTTGTCAGCATCGTTGTGTTTTTTGGTTGGCATACTAATTCCTGTTAGATTGATTTAGGGGCAGGACGAATCAGGCACGAGATGCGTGCATCATGGCCTTTTCATTTGCCAGCTTCAGTACGCCACCGTACATTAAGGAATTATTTGTCGGGTTTGTGCTCCCTGCCAACTAAACATGTCTGACGTAGCTGTTTCGTGCAGGAACGTACGGAATAACTTATATGGGAGTCAGCGTAAATTTCGATACAGCAAAGCGCTGGATTAATAGGAGGCATATCATGAAACATACTTCCCTTTTAACGCAAACTACTCGATCGATCCTGCTTGCCGGCATGATGTTTGGAGCTTGATCCGGAAAGCACCGACGCCGCTCAGCACCACAGTGCGCGCGGAGGCACTCTCACAGCCTAACAGATAGAAGATTCCCGCCATGCCTTCATTTTCGGTAATGGCTGTGTAAAAAGCCGTACCACTGCCCCGCTCTCCTATACAAGCAACGATACAGTCAGTCCGAAAATACAGAGGGTAATATGCGCACCGGGTTCATAAATGCCTTCTCGGGCGGGGGATGCAGATGAGTTCGAGATTTGGCAGTAGATGACGTAATCTGCCGACGGCTGGCTCGCCAGAATCCCGTTCTGCTTCGGACTGTGCAAAAGAGCCCTATAACCTCCGAAGTTATTGCTGCATCTTCCAATGAAAAGAAACTGCTATGTATGCAGTCGCACAGTGACAGTTTTAAAGCAAACGTAATATAGGGTGAGGTTAACGAATCGAATAACGGGCAAATCCTGGCATTCGTTGACAAGATTGGGGTTTACATGCCAGCCACCCCCTCGCGCCAAAAATCCTGCAAGGGCGCTTCTCATCAACAGGTCTTGAAAAAAAGAGCTTGAAACCCATGTAATTATTCACGAAAAACAAACCATCCATTTTCGCTGTCAGGGTTGCTGAAGTTACAAAACCTATTTCGACAAAGCCTATCCTATTCTCCGATGATACATCCCTTGATCATAAGCCGCCCTGAAGGTTTGTACTGTCCCGAGGGCGAATTTTTCATCGATCCCTGGCGGCCGGTGGACAGAGCTGTGATCACGCACGCGCACAGCGACCATGCGCGGCGGGGAAGCCGGCATTATCTGGCGCATCGCGACAGCGCCGAGTTGCTGCGCATCCGTCTCGGTGGGGATATCAGCCTCCAGACGCTGGATTATGGCGAAGAGATTGAACACAAGGGCGTTCGCATCAGCCTGCATCCCGCCGGACATGTGTTGGGATCGGCGCAGGTCAGGTTGGAGCGAAAGGGAAGAGTATGGATCGCTTCGGGCGACTACAAGCTGGCAGACGACGGAACATGCCGGCCTTTCGAGGCGGTGCGCTGCGATACCTTCATCACCGAATCGACATTTGGACTTCCCATATACCGTTGGCCGCCACAAACCGCTCTTTTTGCCGACATCAACGACTGGTGGCAGCGGAATACGGCGGCAGGCCGTGCCTCGATACTTTTCTGCTATGCGTTTGGCAAGGCACAACGCATTTTGCGAGGCGTGGATAGCACCATCGGTCCTATCGTCTGCCATGGCGCGATGGAACCGCTCAATGCCGTTTACCGCGCCAGCGGCGTGCCGTTGCCCGCCACATTTCGTGTGACGGATCAGGCAATCAACAAATCGGCGATTTCCCAGGCACTGGTGTTGGCGCCGCCTTCGGCCGCAGGAACGCCCTGGCTGAAGCGCTTTGGCGCCCATTCCGATGCGTTTGCCAGTGGCTGGATGCAGCTGCGAGGCGCGCGACGCCGGCGTGGGGTGGACCGCGGCTTCGTCATGAGCGATCACGCGGACTGGCCCGCCCTGCATCGCGCCATCGACAGCACCGGGGCCGAGCAGGTTTTCGTGACGCACGGCAACATCGCCGTCATGGTCCGTTACCTGCGCGAGCAGGGCCTCGACGCGCAAGCCTTTGCCACTGAATACGGCGGCGAAGAGGAGACCGATCCCGTCCATGCGGAGGCCGGCCTGTCGCCCGGCATGCGCGATTCAAACCCTGCCGTCGATGCAGCATCTTCCGCCGGCACGGACAGAGACGCGACTGGGGAACCGGATCCAGGCGCTTCCGGCTTCAGCCCTGCCTTGCCGGCGGCGCCGCGCCCGCGACTGTTGGAAAGCTGATGAAAGCTTTTTCAGCACTGTATCGCGAGCTTGACAGTTCCACTTCAAGCCTGGCGAAACAGGCAGCGCTGCAAAGCTATTTTCGGATCGCCCCTCCGGCTGATGCGGCTTGGGCGGTATTCTTCCTAGCCGGGGGTAAGCCCCGCCAGATGGTACCGAACAGGCTTCTCAAAGCACTGGTGCAGGAGGTTGCCGCGCTGCCGGAGTGGCTGTTCGTGGAAAGCTATGAGGCCGTGGGAGACCTGGCCGAGACTATTGCCCTGCTGTTACCCGAACCGGTAGACATGCGGGAACTCAGCCTGGCTGAATGGCTGTTCGCGCACCTATTGCCCCTGCGGGGTTTGCCCGAAGAACAACTGCGCGCCCGCCTGCTGGCGCAATGGAATACGATTGCCACAGCGGACCGGCTGGTGTATTTCAAGCTCATCACCGGCAGTCTGCGTGTAGGAGTCTCCAGGCACCAAGTCACGCAGGCACTGGCGGCGGTCAGCGGCGTTGATGCCAAGCGCATGGCCCAGCGGCTGATGGGCTATACGCAGACCGGCTCTCAACCGGCCGCCGCCGGTTTCCTTGCGCTGATCAGGCCGGAAGATGACCCGGAGCAAAGCCTGCAACTCACCGGCCACCCCTATCCCTTCTTCCTTGCGCATCCCCTCAACCAGCCGTCCGCACATTTTGATGAGCTGCTCGGTTCCCCGGCCGACTGGCTGGTGGAATGGAAATGGGATGGCATCCGCGCACAATTGGTCAAGCGCGGCGGCCAATCGTGGATATGGTCGCGCGGGGAAGAGCTTGTCAGCGAGCAGTTTCCTGAATTGGCGCAGGCGGGCCTTTCGCTGCCCGACGGCACCGTGCTGGATGGTGAAATCGTCGTATGGCGCGACGGAAAAGTCCAGCCTTTCAATGAACTGCAGAAACGCCTCGGGCGCAAGACCCTGGGCAGCAGGATTCTGCGGGAGCAACCCGTGGTGCTGCTGGCATACGACCTGCTGGAAGAGGAGGGAGAAGATCTGCGCAGAAAGCCGCAGTACGTGCGTCGCGAGCGGCTGGAAGCGTTGCTGGCAAAGCATGCGCTCGAGCGGTTGCAGTTACCCCTGCGCCTGAGTCCGGCCATCCATGGCAGCACATGGCAGGAGTTGGCCATCCTGCGGGAAGCTGCGCGCAGCCAGGGCACGGAAGGTTTTATGCTCAAGCAGCGCAATGCAGAATATGGCGTGGGGCGCACCAAGGACGTCGGCAGGTGGTGGAAATGGA
>JBDTKY010000120.1:0-5129 GCA_039935055.1 Nitrosospira sp. | reverse complement strand
GCCGAGATAATGGCCTGGAGTCCTTTATCAATGACTTCCTGCCCGCGTAGTGGTCGTGACATGCGTTTCTCTCACCGGTTGTTTTAATGAGGCTAATTATTACACTAATGAATTAGAAATGGAATTAGCCAAAAAAATTGATTGTATCGTAAGCTCCCTCCTTTAATAGACAAGCAAGAAGTAGAGCTTTCTGGCAAGTGTATTTGACTATTTATAAATAGATGCTTAAGGTAAACCGTCAATGGATTATATCCCTTGAATTGTCGCTTCAGGCCGTCAGTGCGGTACGGGGGCCGTGGAGCTTTCTGTCTCTCGTCACGACGCTGATATCCGTCATGGGTCTCCGATTGGTATGTGGACGACTACTATGTGAGATCGCCCATCGACAGTCCGAAAGGGGGGCCAACCGATGGCAGCGTGCGAGTGCGACGTGGTGGCTCTTGGCATACTTGGGCCTTGTACGCACGCTCATCTTATCGCAACTGGATTTCGCCGAATTCGCGCTACACGCTGGTCGGGATGCGTCTGGTGCGCGCGGTGCCAGCACATTGAACGGATCTGCTCGAATCGAAGGAAAATGACTAGCAGCCTGTCGGACTTGAAGAATCGAAGCGAAAAAACGACTGAGTGAGGATAGATTTTGATGATTTTGAAGGCCAATAGTTGTTCTATTGGTCGAAAAAGCGGCGAAATATAGGCCAGTCAGACGCTTTTGTAGCCGATTTCCTTTAAGTCCGACAGACTGCTAGCGTGATACTCGATGAACAATCCTTAATAGGAATTTGGCTATGGGATCTGCTGGGAATATCCCGGATATCGATGTTTATTCCCGCTATTCTTAATAGTGAACACGCTAAACTGTAGTAGTCGCGACTTCATGTGACAGTTACCCGATTTGAGCGATGCGATTGTCAGATCAGTTCCGCGCCACCTGCGTCGGCTTTTTATCCCCTTTTTTACCAGCCTAACCGCTTTCCACTTGAATTCATCCGTATAACTCTGTCTCGGTATCCTGAACATCTCTTGCCTCCTGTAGCCACTTTATCCTCCGCTACGCCGGTATCCAAAATTCAGGGGTAAGCTCAACAACAATTAATTCGAATTTTGAATTTCTCAGCGATATCCGTGGTCCCAGTAATCTAAAAGAAATAATTGACCGAAAAAACCCCTTCGTTGTAATGATCGTAGCGGTTCAACTCCACCCGCACATCCAGATCTTGCGAGAGCGCATAGCGGGTTAAAAACTGAGAAGTGAAGAATCGCTTGCTGTCGCCCAGCAAAAAAACCTGGTAACTGCCGGCAAGTTTGACCCTCAAATTTTGAGTGATATCGTAATACGCGCCCACCTCCGCATCGCCGCCAACGCGAGAATATTCTTTCAAGTGATCCGAAAATTCTGCTTTCAGATCCACAAAGGAATATAACAGCAGAGGCGAGAAAAAATCCGGACGATAGGACATGCCTCTCCCATACGTGGCATTGACGGCATTGCAATAATTGCAGTTACGATCCTTGAGGGTGTTGATCCCAACATCCAGGCGCCAGGAGTATTTGGGAAGCAGGGGATCGTAGGGGGTAAGCGAGGTGATGGAAAGTATTTGGGCCCGATCCAGCCTTATCCGGTCGGAATCCATGTAATATCGCAGCGCGAAGTCCAGGAAAATGATTTCTGAATTTTTATCGTAGCCTACATCCCTGGCCATTAAATCATGGTAGGCCGGGCGATAGGCAAATTCCATGAAGGGTTCGTGCGAGTTGTGGCCCACCCCCACGCGAAACCGGTCTGTCCCGTGTCCCTGGTCCGGCCGGGTGGAAAAGTGGGTGATTCCACCCATGACCTCCTCGGTAATGGGCAAGCGGCTTCTCGCCAGCAAAACCGAACGCGGTATTTTTATTTCCTTGTCACTCTTTTCCTGCGTGCTCTGATATTGCAGGTAGTCCATGTAAGCATTCAGCACGATCGCCTGCGATTTGGGGGAAAGAGTTACAAAAGCGGTGCTTTCCGGCGAGATTTTCTGCTTGACCAGCTTCTCTAATATCTTTTTTTCGCGCTTGATCATCTTGAGGCGCTTATCGTTCATCTGGCTGAGCACCGCGGGCCGGTATACGATATTTTTTACCAGGCCTTCCTGCGCCATCACGATTTTTACCGTATCGGTGGGGATCACGCTAAAAAAAAATGAGTCTTTCAGTCGCAGGTCGGGGTTGGCAATCTCCAGCAGGGCGAGCACATGGTAAGAGCAGTTTTCCTGGAAATAGTAATAATCAAAGTAGGTGCCGCCCAGTTCCCATAAGTGCAGCAGCATCATGTTCAACTGGTCTTCGGTAAACTTGAGCTCGTATTCCCACAGATCCCGGCTTTCCCAATTATTGTATTCCTGCACCTTGGTGTAATAAGGGAAAATGGCGAAACGGCCCTCGAATGCACCTGTCAAGCCCTTGAGCGCATAAAGGAATGAATTCTCGGTGTCCGTTGCCGCGGCGTAATTGACGCCATAGTTCATCAGGTTATTGCCGCTGCCTGTCCTGCGGCTATCGATGCGCATCAGTGTATGGCCGAACATGGATGAGGGGTTGTTCAGGAAATAGGAGGCAAAGACCAGTGTGGCCCCGACCGGGTCCAGGGTTTTTACCCAGCTGTCGAGCCGCTCACATGGCTGTATCTTCAGGCGATGGAGGTCGAATGCCAGTTGCCGGTTAAGCCATTTGAACCGGGCGGGAAAGTTGCACTGCGGATGCTCCTTGCCTTCCGCAACATCAGCCAGCGGAACGAAGAAGCTGGCGAGCGTGGCAGCAAGCTCGGCTTCCGGATCGGTTTTTCCTTGGGGAGAGTTGAAAAACTCCATCCCGTCGGCTTCGCTGACCATGCCGCCCAGGAGTCGCGTGTCGTACTTTAAAAGCAGGTGCCAGACGCGCTCGTTGGCAAGTTTCTTTTGCCTGGCTTGCTGTTGCAGTTCCGCCAGATGGCCGGCGTCGTTTTTTTGCGTGGAATGGGCAGATGGGGGAAAAAAGCAAATCCAGAAAAGAAGACCGACGACAACACCGATATGCCGCACAATGGAACCATAGGAGTGATAGCGATAAAAAAAGGGCATAGGCAAAAGCCTATGCCCGTTGCCGTATCTTTAATTCAATGCGGCTTGCGTGATATTACAGGAATTTGCCAGAGTGGGATGGCCGGTGATCTGCTTTTCAAGCTGACTCAGCAATTCAGTTGAAGTCGTTTGATCGCTTGATACCAGGCTGTCAAATTTTTCCTGGACCATTGCACCGAATTCCTGGTGCTTTGCTGCGGGGCATTGATACAGGCTGGCCAGCGTGGACAGGCTTTCACCTTTGCCTTGCGCCATTTCCTTAACCAGGCTGGTGTAGTTCTCCTGCGCGAACACTTCCCGCTCCTTGCTCACCTTGACCAATCCATGGTCGCCGCAATTCGAGGTTCCGAACGTGATCCCCAAGGTCTGGGACCCGAAGGTTCCATTGGTTGTTGCGGCGAAGATTTGCTCAGGGCCCTTCTTCTGTGCGTTCTCAAAGACCATTGAACCCAGCCCACAACCCGCTGCGCCATATCCAGCGGCAAAAACGGACATGGGAAGAAGAAACAGGGAAGCTGCTGCTGCAATCAGGCTATATTTTTTCATAATTCTCTCTCCATAAAAAGGTTGCTATCACTTCAAGCCCAGATCAACGATCCAATAACTCAACGATAGTTTTGAAACACCAAATTTTTAGTCAAAGACGTCAAGGAAATGATCTAGGAAAAATAAATAGCCTTCTCCGCTAGAACAAATTGACTGTACTGAAGGTTTCTCAGGTTGTCAAATTTTACATTTATACTTGTGATGAAGTGCCTGCAGTGTACTCATTCGAGGAAGTGAAACGGGAGTGGTTCAGCGAGTTTTCGGCTGGATGGAGATCCACCACACGCGGATAAAATAATCCGGTGGTTGGAACGCGGTGTCCATTTCCATTTCACATCCAGTTCGGCCAGATGACTCAACAAGTGGGAATCTGGTTTGGTATCTTCTCCCGAAGCAATTAGACACTGATTGGAATCTGCTTGAATCCAAGCAGATTCCCATACAGTACTTTAGTCGTCTTTCTTGACTTTAATATGGTTCTTGACCGATTTTACCCCTTCCGTTGCGTGCGCAATCGAATGGGCTTTATCTGCGTCCTCTTTTGTTTTGGCAGTGCCACTCAACCATACAACGCCGTTGTCATCAGTATCAACTTTTATGTGCGTGAGGCTGGACACTTTCTCCTCGGCCAGTCTGGCTTTTATTTTAGTTGTTATTACCGAATCCTTGACGAAGGTCTTGGCGTGTGCAGCTGTGCTCGAATCCTCTGCATGGCCTACAATAGGCGTAAGACATATGCCAACTGCCAAACAGGTTACCGCAAATTTAATTTTCATGGTTTTCTCCTTAGTATTGTGTGGATGAGTTTGAATATTCTCATGTGTTTCCAAGCTCGTCTGTACGACAGCATACATAGCGCGCTAGAAGTTCTTGCCGTGTTTGCGCGCCGGTAGAGCTGCTCAAGGACGCTGGACTGAAGTCCATATCCGGCCGCTGTTACGTATAGGGTAATTGCTATGTGCTCATGGTGATTGAAAAATACGCGGTGCCGTCAGTGAAACGAGCGCGCAGCAAGATGCTCTTGCGGATACGTTCGGGAATAAATGTAACGAAGCGACAAGTCATTGTTCATGAATAGTATCGGCGGCAATTTTATAAAGGTTGCTACCGGTGTTTGCTAAATGGAGAACAATCTGAAGTTCTGTGGGTATTGGGTCTCGTTGCCGACGCAAATACATTACCGGCTGCTAACGAGTTAAACTTTCGCTTTATCAAGAAAGACTATTGGATTGCCAGTTGGAAGGTGAGCTGAAATATACATCAAGAGTAAAGAGTAAAGGACCCTGTCCCGAATCTCTGCCGATCCACAGAATGGTTTGAATCTTCCAATGTGAATAGAAAATCCATGAAAAGCGCTCTACTCATAATACCTTTGCTGGCGGGTTGTGGTTTGATGCCGACCGGCACTGCGCCTGCTACAACAGAAGGCGGCTCCCGGATTTACTCCATTACGAGTCTATATGATGGAGAAACGGGATCAAAGGATCG
>JBDTKY010000119.1:0-7637 GCA_039935055.1 Nitrosospira sp. | reverse complement strand
ACCCAGCATAACCAATCCCCCGCACCTTTCGTCTGGACTGCCAAGGCTAATGATATCCTGCAAAAAGTCATCCGCGCCAATCGCCGCTTAAGTGCTAAACAGAATGGCGCACTACACTAGCAGCCTGCCGGACTTAAAGGTAATCGGCTGCAAAAGCGTCTGGCTGGTCTATATTTTGCCGCTTTTTCGACCAATAGAACAACTACTGGCCTTCATAATCGTCAAAATCTATCCTCACTCAGCCGTTTTTTCGCTTCGATTCTTCAAGTCCGGCAGGCTGCTAGGAATTTTACACGACTCGCTCTCGTGGACTACATTAGGAGAGCGGAGGCAAGGTGATCGACCGGGACGCGCTCGTGGCGGGGTTGGAGTTGGGATGACGGAAATTTCTAGAGTTCCGGCTTGCAACCCCAATTTGCGCCCGCGAAAAATTCTCACCAAATTTGCCCTGCTGTCACAGACCACGCCAGTTGCCTAATCCTCCAGGGCGGTACGCATTGCCTGTCATGGTCTGTGATCCGTAACCGCTAGTTTCGGCTCGCCGGTCAAATAACTTCCCTAAAACCTTGCGGCGCGGACCGGATCTCCCGCTGCGAAATCTCCCACCAAAGCCCTCCGATTCTCTGCGAGGAAGACTTGGGGGGATAAACAAACGCAGCGGGCAGGAACAATGGCCCGGTGTTCAACCGCCGCATCCAACCCCACCCATTCCCAACCCTTGCTCGTAAGGACAAGGCTATTCTGACGCCGCCGCCCCAGGGCGGAGCGAGGAAGGTTCAAGCGAGAGGATCTGGATTTTCAGTTCTCTTCTTTCTTTCTTACTTTGGAGACAGGTTATGGAATAAGCAAAGCAACCTTTATTTTCACTCGGAAAAGTTGTTGCAATACGCGCGGTTGCCGATTTTCTGCCCCACGCGTACTGGATGGGAGAGCATACAAAACCGGGGGAGGCAGTCTGATCGGTTGATGTCACCGGCTTTTTTGTTAACCCGCTACGCGAGTCAGGATCACCCCATCACCCTTTCAGGGAGGTTGCGCTGGTTGTGCCTCCCCCGGTTTTGCATACTCTCCAAATTACCAAACATTGCCACCGCAGGCAATAAGTGGTTGAATAACGATCTTCTTCAATCGGATGCCGGCATCGTTACCGTTCAGGATTCCAGTTGAGACCAGTGCCTTCAATTGAAAACGACACCTATGGCATTGCCCTTAAAGGCTGCGATAGCGAGCCGGTGAATGTTTCCGGGGCGATACAACCGTTTGGTGCTCTCGCTGTCTTATCTGGAAAAACCGTCGTCAATTGGAGCTCCAACCTTTCGGAATTATTAGGCATTCCGGTATCATCCCCTATCGATCTCAAAACCATTTTCGACGATGATGCCCGTTTCGATCTTGAGGCCACCCTCAGGCTTCGCGTTGGCGACGGGCTGCTGCCAACCCTGTTGCTTAACACTAGCAATGGTCGATTATTCAATATCTTCTTACACCGCCACCATGACCGGGTCATCCTTGAGTTTGAACCAATAGTTCGGGAAGCTGAGGAACGATCGCGTCAACTTGAGTATGAACTCGCGACACTGGTGTCGCTTCTGGATGAAGCCCAGGGGTTAGCTGAAGTATGTAACGACGCGGCTCACGCATTCAGAAAGATGAGCGGCTATGATCGCGTAATGATTTACCAGTTCCATGATGATATGCATGGTGAGGTTGTAGCGGAGGCAGCATCGGAAAAATACGAATCGTGGCTCGGGCTGCATTATCCGGCTTCGGACATACCGCAACCTGCGCGCGAAGTAATTTTATTGAACAAACTGCGGGTAATACCGGATGTGAATTATGATCCGGTTCCGATCATCGGACCTGACAGCGCAACGCTTGACCTTGGGCGATCGCTGTTGCGCAGCGTCTCCCCCATCCACATTGAATATCTCAAGAATATGCGTGTAAGCGCCAGCTTGACGGTATCCATCAAAATCCGCGGGGTGCTTTGGGGCCTTATTGCCTGTCACCAATATGATGGTCCGCGGCTACCGACATTTTTGGAGCGGCAAATATATATAATGGCCGGCGACTATATAAGCGCGGCTATCGGGCGGCGGATAGAGGACGAATTAATCACCCGGCGCGTACACGTTCATGAAATAGGACGCACGCTGAGAAACCGCATGGAAATGCTTTCCGAATTGACGGATGCATTGACTGGTGGCGAGGTTACTGCCCTTACTTTAATGTCGGACGAGGTCAACGGTGTGGCGGTTAGATATGGAGAAGTCTGGGCTAGCCAAGGCGTCACCCCAAACCTCGCCGAGCTCGAAGAATTGGGGCGCTGCGTTGAAGGCGTGATCACTGATGAACACCTCGCGGTAGACTCGTTATCTGAAATGCATGCGCAATCGCTTGCTTATTCCAGTGTGGCAAGCGGGTTGCTGGCGATTAGGGTGCCTGATGCCGGCAACGCGATTGTTTTATGGTTTAAACCGGAAACGCTACAAACGTTGACCTGGGGTGGAGATCCTGCCAAGCGCGTGACTTCCGATAGTGACAGATTGCATCCACGGAAATCATTCGCCGCATGGAAGGAGACGGTTCAACACAAGTCGTTACGATGGCGAGACTGGGAGATTGAGGCGGCAATCGAGCTTCGAGACACCATCATTGCAGCCCGGCTTCGTTATCAATATGAACGCGAACAGTTGGCGCGGGCAGAGGCCGAGCGCGCAAGGCGCACTCGCGAAGAATTCATGGCCGTGTTATCCCACGACTTGCGCAATCCCCTCAATTCGATAATGTTGGGTGTGACCATGCTGGACAAGATGCCCAGTCCCAGGGAAAACTTGATTATTGACGCCATAGATCGCGCATCCAGGCAAATGCAATGGTTGATCAATGGCCTGCTTGATATCGCCCAGGCAGAGTCAGGTACATTGAATCTGGACGTGCAACATGTTTCTGCAACCGGGCTCATCAATAGTGCCGTAACCGTGATTTTGCCCCTCGCTCAAGCACGGAATATCACGCTGCATACTTATTTGCCGGAGGATGAGGTCTTTGTAAGGTGCGATGAGCAGAGAATTTTACAGGTCCTGTCGAATCTCATTGGAAATGCAATCAAGTTCACGCCGAAAGACGGGCGCATAGATTTAGCACTTGATGCGTCGCCAACCATTGCGACGTTTCGGATAACGGATACCGGCCCGGGAATAGCCGTTGATCAACTTCCCCACATATTCGATCGCTTCTGGCGAGGGAACGATGCTCAGGTTCAGGGTGTAGGTCTCGGCCTTTCAATTGTAAAAGGCATAATCGCCGCCCATGAAGGGAAAATCACAGGAAACAATTTGCCTGAGGGCGGAGCCTGCTTCGCCTTCACTTTGGAGAGAGACTGAGGTGTCTCCATCGTTAAGAGATGAGCTTCGGGCTGTAACGCGAACCCATCATGAGGCTATTGAGAATACCATTGACCTTATGCGGTCCAATATCACCATTACCGACTATGTGGGTTATCTTCGGACGTTTTATGGCTACCATAGGGCCTTGGAGCACCGTTTGATTTCGGGGGACTTCATCTTTTGCAATGGCACGCTTAAATTGGACGGAAGACGGAAAATGGAACGCCTGGAGAGCGATATCAGCAAGCTTTGTGGTTGGCGAAGCTTAAAGACAATACCGTTATGCCCCTCCACTCCGCAGGTAAGTAGTGCCGCTGAAGTTGTTGGGTGCGCGTATGTCATCGAAGGTTCGACCTTGGGTGCGCTGATCATGCATCGGCAGTTGCATAAGTGTCTGGGAGTGACAACGAGTAATGGCGCCAGCTTCATCTATGGTTACGGTGAACACACTGGCGTTCAATGGAAGCAATTTTTACAAGCGATAGAATCCATGTCTTTCGATTCGCAGCAGCGTAAAAAATGTGTGGCCGCTGCAATTGCTACATTTGAAACAATGAGAAATTGGTTTTTAGAACAGGCCAGACCCTGCCAGGAGAAACAACAGATATAAACCTAAATCTGGCAGTTGACCGCTCATTTATTAGATTAACAGAATTATCTACAAAGATTTTTTGCATCACTTGACCTTCCCCTTTTGGGTGGGTCCGCTACGGGACAGATTGCGCGGATTTTGCGGCACATGGCTGCGTTGTAACTCCTTGGAATGGGGCGCCCTGGAGCGTCGCACGAGAGGTCCCGCGAAGAGGGGATCGGGCAGCGTAGGGGATGCCGCGGCCGCGTTTCAAGACGCCCGCATCCCGCTGCGGGGTTACACCTTCCTGCGGAAGGCACTGCTCCGCCCTGCGCGGCCGCACCATTCCGCGTCGTTACGCCTTGCCCCGCACCCCAAAACCACACACTCGGCCCCGTCCAACTGCCGGATTTAGGATAAATGGATGCCAGAACTGCGGACATACAAATAGAAAAACCACCGCGTCGAACTACTTGGACAGGCCGGGCCGGGCATTTACTAGCTGTGGAGCGAAGTAGCGCCCCTGTGAATACTACCCTCTTGGCATGCGATGTCCACTGAACCGAATTTCAGTAAATTTTATAGCAAGGTCAACTGTTCCTGAGATAGCTGAAACGTGATGCAGAAAAGCGCGCGGAATATTGTATCGTCTTACGGCCTGCAGATGACGGTTTCATTCATTAATATGGTATCGCTAAGGCTTTGTTGTAAAAAATAAGAAGCGTGGTGCACCATAATGTTTTTCAGGGTGGGCCATCCATCAGGTTTGCTTTTTTTTGCAACAGAGCCTCAAACGCTGCTTAAACAGCCTTGCGGCGGCGCGCCATGACACCACCTATCAGACCCAATCCGGCCAGCAGCATGGCATAGGTTTCGGGCTCGGGGATAAGGCCAATAGCGGCGATTTGATCATGGTTATTGATTGCCGTTGCACTGGTTAGCCCAACGTGGGCCGGTAGGCCGCTCCATGAATTAGGGTCGATCATGCCCATGCCATTGGGGCAGTGATGAAGGCATGTTGAACACCTGCTGCTGTATCGGACCATCCGACCACCTGCCCGGCAGCATTTATTCCATTGGCTTCGCTGTTACTTCCGCCCAGGGTCCCGAGATCGGTCATGCCCACACCATTGGGACCGGTGATAAAGGCATGTTGAAGACCTGCAAAGGTATCGGACCATCCGACCACCTGCCCGGCGGCGTTTATTCCGTTGGCTTCGCTGTCATATCCGCCCATAGTCCCGAGATCGGTCATGCCCACGCCATTGGGACCCGTGATGAAAGCATGGGTATGGCTAACAATGTCCCATGGAGGCTCCTGTATACCAAATGGCGGTGTAATAGAAGAAGTGCCCACCACCTGTCCGGTATCGTTGATACCAACAGCGGAACTGTTTTGCCCCCCCAGCGTACCGAGAAAGGTCATGCCCACGCCATTAGGACCGCTGATGTAAGCAGAAGTATAATAAGCAGGATGCCCATCATAAACAAATGAATAACCCTCTTGATTCGCCACCACTTGCCCGGCAGCATTGATGCCAGAGCTGGAGCTCCAGTTGTAATCCCCCGATCCCAAGCCTAAATTGGCCATGCCCACGCCATTGGGGCCGGTGATAAAGGCAGCCCAATTCTCGCCATCTCTAGATCCGGGTGCGTAGGAGCTGCCCACCACCTGCCCGGCGTCGTTGATACCCTGGGCGTTAGTGTCCCCCGTGCCTAAGCTACCAAGATCGGTCACATTCTTGCTGGTGAGGTCAACGATATAGGAATGTTGTTGTGCGGAGACAGGGGAAACAAAACTCAGCCCGGAACTCAGGGTTGCGGCCAGAACCAGGCTTTGGATTGCAGAGCTACGGGTAATTTTCATGATTTTCTCTCCAGTAAGCAAAGAGTTTTCTTAAGATTCGCAGCTTGGGCTGATTTGTGAAAAGCATGCCGACAGCGCGATCCCCTGCGTCAAAGTTAGCTGCCCGGCTACTACTATCTCTCACAATTCAGTTTGGATCAATATCAAGGGAAAAGTATATGATTCGAGCGGCATGCCCAACAGAAGAATCTACTCCTGGTTTCACAAACACTGAGCAGTAGCGATGGATTCTTTTGCATCGAAAGCAGTAACTTGAATCTGACAACTCGTGTCAGATCAAATCTCGACCACAATACGTGATGCGGGTTTCCGAGAGCTCTTCCGCATTTACGAAGGAATCTTATACCTATCCATGACCTGCCAGAGAGCAGCCGACACCGCCAACACACTATTTTAGCGACTCAAGCCTCGGTCAACGCGCGCGATTGACACGCTGGTGGTCCTTACCGTGCTTTAAACCTAAATCCGGCAGTTGACCACTCATTTATCAGGTTATAGCTATGATAAATAAAAGCATTTTATGCTATTTGACCCTCACCGTTTAGGTGTGCCCGTTACAGAGCGGATTGCACGGTTTTTGCGGCGCATGGCAGCGCTGCAACTCCTTGGAATGGAATGACCATTCCGCGTCGCTTCGCCTTACCCTGTACCGTAAAAACCCCACACTCCGCCCCGTCCAACTGCCGGATTTAGGTTAAAGCGCGAATCGTGTCTTTACCTCAAAGAATCCCTTTGAGCCTTTCCGGCACATCCGGCGCATCCGGCAAATACCGCTCTATGCGATAGTTTGCCACCAGCCGGAATTCGCTATCGGCGCCAACTTCCACCACATCCGAGTCAGCATTGGCGGTTTCGACGCAAAGCAGGCGCTCGTAATCGTCGTCCTTCAAGTCACCCATTTCCGCTGAAATTTTCGCCCATGGATTCCACACCACGGCAGTTTTGCTGCCTTTGGATGAGATTCTAATCCGGCGGTGAAGCGCGGCATCATCAATTACCAGTTCATTCGTCACGTCTTGGTAGATACGGTCGACTTCCGTATTGATTGCTATCGCGCCCTTCTGAAGCTTACGGATACCGTTATCAACTTTATCAATATAGCGGGCGCCCTCCAGGCCCAATACCGCTACCTGATCTATATGCCCTACTTTGAAATAGGTATGAAATGCCTGGGTTATGGAAAATCCCTCTTTTCCCGTATTGCGGGTGATTAACTCCAGGCTCAGGGAATCTCCGACCGTAATTTCCAGTGCAAGAACGAATGAATGCGGCCAGATGGCCTGTGTTTCGGGCGTATCGGTGAGTCCTAGCGTAATCTTGCTGTCGCCGTCCGGCTTCACTTCCGTCCGTACAACGTTCCAGAAGCGATTACGCACAAAACCGTGAGCCGGGCGGCCCAATCGCTCAGGGTCTGGGCCGAACCACGGCCAGCAAATCGGGACGCCACCCTTGATAGCTTTGCCGCTTTGGTAAAATGCTGCTTCACTGAGGAACATGAGGTTGTGCGGCTCGTTGGCGAGCTGGAAAGACAATACCTGGCCAGCGTAGATGGAGATTACAGCGCTGGCTTTCCCATTATCGATTTTGATAAAGGGGAATCCTCCCGCACCCTCGACGAATTTGAGCTGGTCATTTCCATGATCGGTATTCAGTTGTTCGATATTCATCGCCTTGGTCCCTAAAGCAAAATTTGTGAGTATCCGCTTTGCATATATGGCTATTTAGTACAATATAATTACTAGAAATAACATTACGATTAAACGACAATACAATGATAAATAAGAATTTTATGTCATTCAGACATTAACGC
>JBDTKY010000118.1:0-18221 GCA_039935055.1 Nitrosospira sp. | reverse complement strand
CTCGAATGCGCTCAATGATTTCTTCAGAAAATTCACGCCCCGCAACCAACATGCCCTGATCATAGAACTAAAAACTTTCCGTGTCCAGCAAAAAATGTGGGACATGATCAGGGCAGAGCCGGGGGATATTTACCTCCTGCTACATTGCTGCAGGCAGATCGTGCATACGAAATCTCTTCAGCGCTTTACTGGAAATTTACTGGATCCACACCGTTTTGATGTTAGTGAATTCTCGAATGCCATGATAAGACAGCTCCCTGCCAAAACCGGATGCCTTGATGCCACCAAAAGGTAGGCGCGGAT
Source organism: Nitrosospira sp. (assembly GCA_039935055.1). GTDB lineage: Bacteria > Pseudomonadota > Gammaproteobacteria > Burkholderiales > Nitrosomonadaceae > Nitrosospira. The sequence continues at coordinate 17,918 of JBDTKY010000118.1, read as the reverse complement.
CAGATCTGACCATGCCATTGATAAAGCAGCAACCGGCCTGAATTCGCTGCGCAAGCTTTTCGGCGTGTTTGGAATCGCGGCTCCAGATGCTGGAACCAAGACCAAAACGGGTATCGTTGGCAATGTGAACGGCTTCTTCTTCATCTGTTGCGCGTATCACGGCAGCCACCGGACCGAATAATTCTTCATGATATGCCCTGGTTTTCGCCGTCACTCGCTCAAGTATCGATGGTGGGTAGAACGCGCCTTCCCCCGGCGCCGGTTCGCATCCGAGAACCGCTTGCGCGCCTTGCGCTATCGAATCTGTTACCTGCCGATGTAAATCTTCCCGTAAATCAAGCCGCGCCATTGGGCCGAGTTGAGTGGTTTCGCTCATCGGATCACCCATTTTCAAATCTGCTGCTTTCTCAACAAACAACGATACAAACTCGTCGGCGATTTCAGCAACCGGAATAATACGTTTGGCTGCTATGCATGATTGTCCGCAGTTCTGAAACCGCGATCTCACCGCAAAGTTGGCGGCTTGTTCCAGGTTCGCATCCTTCAGTATGATAAATGCATCAGATCCGCCCAGCTCCAGCACACATTTCTTCAAATGTTGGCCAGCATGGGAAGCAACTTCACGCCCAGCGGTCTCGGAACCGGTAAGCGTCACGGCATGGACGTGATGGCTGGCGATGGCTTCGACCACATCAGCAGCCTCGATCATGAGCGCAGTAAAAAGATGTGGAGGAAACTCCGCATCACGAAATAATTGCTCCAGCGCCAGTGCGCATTGCGGCACGCTGGAGGCATGTTTCAGAACACAGCCATTACCCGCCATCAACGCGGGAGCGGCAAAGCGGATCCCTTGAAAGAATGGAAAATTCCAGGGCATCACACCCAGCACGATGCCAATCGGATCATAGGAGACATAGCTTCTGTTCGCATCGGTCTGGACCATCTCGGTTTGCATAAAATGCTCGGCATGCACTGCATAATAATCACAGGCAAGCGCACATTTTTCCACCTCGGCGCGACCCTCGCGCAATGGCTTCCCCATTTCGACAGCCATAAGCCTGGCATATTCATTAACTCGCTCGTACAGCAGCATGGCCGCGCGGTTCATAAGTTCCGCGCGCGCGCAAAATGTCGTTTGCGCCCAGGTGCGCTGAGCATTGTGCGCCTGCTCTAAAGCTGTTGCGAGATGATGACTATCCCAACTGGTATAGGTTTTCAGGGTTTGATTAGTCGCGGGGTTTAGGCTGATATACGGCATGATGTGCTATTCTCTCAAATGAAGTGTCAAAGTTGAATGATAGGTCAGAAGTCAGCAGAACCATTTTCCGTTCGATTTTTCATTTCAGATATTTATTATATATAGCAGGTTATGAGAAAGTTTCTTGCGGGGTTATCAGGATTATTTTTTGCGATTTACGCCGGAATCCTGGTGGCCAGCCCAGACGACGATTTCATTGCGATGAGGCAAGCATTCCAGGCTGGCGACTCCGCCACCGTCGCCCTTTATGTCCAGCGTCTGCAAGGGCATGTGCTGGAGCCCTATGCAGCCTATTATCAGCTACGCCCGCAGTTGGAGAATACAATTGTGAGTGCGGATACGATAAAAAAGTTTCTTTACCGCTATCAGGACAGTCCTCTTGGCGACCGGTTGCAGGGTGAATGGCTGAAAGCTTTGGGCAAGACACAGCAATGGGAATTATTCGCCGAGGCCTATCCGGGTCTGATTAACGGAGATACCGAGCTCACATGCTATTCCCTGCAACAGCGCTTTGCTGTAAATGATGATAATGCATTTAAAGAAGCGCGTTCGCTATGGTTTAACGGACGCGATCTGCCGGAAAGCTGTACCCCGCTATTTGACGTTCTTGTTGCCGCGGGATCGCTGAAAATAGAAGACGTATGGACGCGGCTACGCCTGGCGCTCGAGGCGGGCAACGTGAGCGTGGCAAAACGCATCAACCAGTATCTACCGGGTAGTCAGGCGCTCAATGAGCGAAAGCTAGGTGCCGCTGCGGAAAATCCTCTGCGCTACCTGGAAAAACACCGGCACGAGATCAAGACTCGCGCCGATCAGGAAATTGCCCTTTTTGCAATGCTGCGTCTTCTCCGTAGCGGTCCTGATCAAGCTTACGCCTATTGGCCCAGGATACGCGGACGATTTAACGACACGGAGCATTCGTATTTCATGGTCCATGTGGCGGATCAGGCCGCACGCAGGCTTAATCCGCATGCGCTGCACTGGTTTAGGGAAGCGGCCAGCACCAGTGCACCGGCTCCGCTGTCGGATGCGCAGCTTGGCTGGAAAACCCGTGCCGCGCTACGCGCCGGGGACTGGGAATTAGTGTTAGAGACTATTGAAGCCATGTCTGCCCAGGAACAACAGGCGGGGGCATGGCGTTACTGGAAGGCACGGGCTCTGAAAGTCAGAGGCAAAACTGTGGAAGCCAATGCTATCTTTGCGCCATTGAGCGCCGAGCATAATTTTTACGGCCAACTGGCGGATGAGGAGTTGGGTTTGGTGATTGGTGTCGCCGCCAAACCCTATAAAGCCGAAACGGACGAGATTACGGCCGTCAACCGGTTACCGGGAATTCAACGAGCGCTTGCCTTGTATCGTCTGAATCTACGGACCGAGGCCACCCGCGAGTGGGCCTGGGTGATACGCGATTTCGACGATCGGCGCCTGCTGGCCGCCGCTGAGGTAGCGCGGCGTAACGGACTCTACGACCGTGCCATTAATACCGCCGATAAAACCGTGCTTCATCATGATTTCAATCTGCGTTTCCTCGCTCCCCACCGCGATGCGCTGAGTGACCTCTTGAAACAGCAGGAGCTCGACGAAGCGTGGGTATACGGCCTCATTCGTCAGGAAAGCCGGTTTGTCGCCGATGCACGATCCAGCGCCGGCGCAATGGGTTTGATGCAACTAATGCCGGCTACCGCAAAATGGGTTGCAAAAAAAATTGGGATGCAGAAATACCACAAAACGCTCGTCACCGAGGTGAATACCAATCTGACTTTGGGTACGTATTATCTCAAGCATGTGCTTACTTTGCTCGACAACCAGCCGCTGCTGGCTTCCGCGGCTTACAATGCCGGCCCAAGACGGGCATGGCAATGGCGCGACGAGAAGCCGCTGGAAGGTGCAATTTACGCCGAGACCATTCCTTTTAATGAAACGCGCGACTACGTCAAAAAGGTTATGAGCAACTCCATGTACTATGCCAGTAATTTCGGTCACCAGGTAAAAACCCTGACGCAACGCCTGGGAATAGTCGCGCCAAAATCAAATGGCACGAATGTTTCCGAACAAGAAATTAAGGGTCCATGAAAATCAATAATGTATGCATTATTGGTGGCAGCGGGTTTGTGGGGAAGCATATCGCAAATTTACTGACGACACAGGAAATCAGCCTCCGCATTCCTACCCGTCATCGCGAGCGTTCCAAAGAGTTGCTGGTCCTGCCGACGGTGGATGTGGTGGAAGCCAATGTGCACGACGACGCAGCGCTTGACCGCCTGTTGATAGGTATGGACGCAGTCATTAATCTGGTAGGCATTCTGCATGGCGATTTCAGGAGCGCACACGTGGAATTGCCGCGCAAAATCGTGGCCGCGTGCAACCGCAACGGGATTGCGCGACTATTGCACATGAGTGCGCTGAAAGCGGGCATCGACCGCCCGAGCGCTTATTTGCGCTCCAAGGGGGAAGGTGAAAGGATCGTGATGGAATCGGGCTTGATGACCACCATTTTCAGGCCATCGGTCATATTCGGCCCGGGAGATTCTTTTCTTAATCTGTTCGCCAAACTCGCGCGCTGGCTGCCGGTATTGCCTCTGGCATCGCCCGATGCAAAATTCCAGCCGGTGTTTGTCGAGAATGTGGCGCATGCATTCGCGGCCAGTCTGACGGCTCCCGAGACTTTTGGCCAGAATTACGATTTGTGCGGCCCAAAATGCTACAGGTTGCGGCAATTGGTAGAATACGCTGCGCATGTAACCGGACATGACCCGGCCATTATCGGTCTCAATGATAGCCTCTCTTATTTGCAGGCGCTGATGATGGAATTTCTGCCAGGCAAGCTCATGACCCGAGACAATTATTATTCGATGAAAGTGGACAGCGTGTGCGGTTCCGGCGCTCTGAGTAATTTCACAGAGGTCTGGGGCATCCGGCCCACTGAACTGGAAGAAGTGGCACCGCTGTATTTGGCGAATCATATGCCACGCGAACGGTACGACCGCTACCGGAACCGGGCGGGGCGATAAAAGTTTGTCTGCCAAGGAATATCAATCATGAGAACCTATCTGGTTGGTGGTTCCGTACGCGACGAAATTCTGGGTCTGCCGGTTACCGATCACGATTACGTCGTCGTGGGATCTTCGCCGGATGAGATGATACGGCTGGGCTATCGTTCGGTAGGGAAAGATTTCCCCGTTTTTCTTCATCCGGAAAGCAAGGAGCAATACGCGCTGGCCCGTACCGAACGTAAGGTTTCGCGCGGATACAAGGGCTTCGAAGTTTATGCTTCCCCAGAAGTCACGCTGCAGGAGGATCTGGCGCGGCGCGACCTCACTATCAATTCCATCGCCAAGGACCAGGACGGCAATATCATCGATCCATTTGATGGCGTCGCTGATCTCGAAGCAGGATTGCTGCGCCATATAAGTCCGGCTTTTACCGAAGATCCGGTGCGAGTGCTGCGAACGGCTCGTTTTGCCGCGCGTTTCGGTTTTCGCATTGCGCCAGAGACCCTTGCACTGATGAGCGAGATGGTACACAACGGTGAGGTAGATGCTCTGGTGCCGGAGCGAATGTGGCAGGAGTTTGCCCGCGGGTTGATGGAGAAAAAACCTTCACGCATGTTTTATGCGCTCCGCGAATGCAGCGCCCTTACCCGCATCATGCCTGAAGTGAATACTTTGTTCGGTGTGCCTCAGCCGGCACAATATCATCCCGAAATTGATACGGGTGTGCACGTGATGATGGTTATCGATCACGCCGCGTCAAAAAATTATTCCCTGCCGGTGCGGTTCGCCGCGCTTACTCACGACCTCGGTAAAGGTACTACCCCGCCAAAAGAATGGCCGCGTCATATTGGTCACGAAGTTCGCAGTGTGCAATTGCTCAGGGATTTATGCGAGCGCATCAGGGTGCCTAACGAGGCACGTGATCTAGCATTGCTGGTTGCACGCTACCACGGTGACGTGCATCGGGCGATAGAATTACGTCCTGCAACCATCGCTGGCATGCTGCAAGCCGTAGATGCTTATCGTAAACCAGAGCGTTTCGAAGAATTTCTGCAAGCTTGCGCGTGCGATTTTCACGGCCGACCCGGTTATGCCGAAAAGCCTTACCCGCAGGCTGAACGGTTACGCGAGGCATTCAGTGCCGCCAGAAGTGTGGACGCAGGTGCAATTGCCGCAGAGTTGACAAGAACTATTTCTGATCCCGCTCGCTTGCCAACTGCAATCAGCGCCAGGGTGAGAGAAGCTCGTATCAGCGAAATCAAAATCCGGTTAGCATGATCGCTGCTGGAATGACTATCGCGGCTTGCGCGGCGCCTTGGCGAACAGCCGATCATAGATAAAATCAGGCAGCAATTTCAGGACCGTCGCGACGATTGCCATTTGCCAGGGAATCACGGCGAATAATTTCTTGTGTTCAATGACGCGAACAATTTTTTCGGCAACAACTTCCGCTGTCAGGATGAAGGGCATGGGAAAGGGATTATTCGCTGTCATCGGTGTGGCAATATAGCCGGGACAAACGGTAATGACGGATACACCGCTGCCGTGCATTTCCACTCGCAAGCTTTCCAGATAACTGATGACAGCAGCTTTGGAGGCGGAGTAGGCGCCTCCGCCGGGGAGACCGCGATAGCCGGCAACACTGGCGATACCGACCAGGCTACCTTGTCTGGACGCTCGCATTGGTATGGCAAAAGGCTGGAAAAGGTTGACCATGCCAATGACATTGGTGGCAAGGATGTCCTCAAAAACTTTGCTATCTTCGGCGTATTCGGTGAGGGTACCCCGGCTGATGCCAGCGTTGGCGATAACGATATCGGGACAGCCATGGCGGAACATAAAATCCTGTGCGGCCGTCTGCACTGCGGAAGCATCGCGGACATCAGCGACATAGAAGGATGTACTGGATAATTCTGCCGAAAGGGTTTCCAATAAGTCTTTGCGCCTTGCAATCAAGCCAAGCGTCGCGCCCATGCTCGCATAGTATTGTGCTAACGCTCTGCCTAAGCCGCTCGATGCGCCGCTGATGACGACTTTTAACGGCATCAGCGAGCAGTGGTTGCGGGTTGTCAGACGACGGGGCTGAAGAAATGCAGCGCTATTTCTTCAGCCTCTCCTTGCGTACTTTCTCAATTAACTCATCAAGTGTTCTGATCGTATCCTGCGGTGTGCCACCCATTCTTCCGCTGGTCAGGTATCTGCCATCCACCACTATAGTAGGAACACCTGAGAGGTTATATTCCTTTGACATATGCGTTGACCGGGACACCTGATTCTGAACCGAGAAAGAGTTGTAGGCATTCATAAATTTCTGCCTGTCTATCCCCTGTTTTGCTATCCAGTCGAACAATACGTCGTCCTTGGTCAGATCAATTTTGTCGAGATGAATGGCCTCGTAGACTTTGTCGTGCAGTTTGTCCTTTTCTCCAAGGGCTTCCAGTGCATAAAAAGTTTTTAAGCCAGGAATCCAGTTGGGGCGAAAGACGGCAGGAACATAACGAAAGCTTACATCTTTAGGAGCCTTCTTCAGCCAGGCTTTGATGTGGGGATGCAAATCGTAGCAGTGTGGGCAACCGTACCAGAAGAATTCGAGAATTTCTATATTTTTTCCGCTTTCTGTTGGTTGAGGGTGTGGCAGGACTGTGTAATCACGCCCCTCAACGAGTTCAGCACTAGCACCGGAAATACCCGTGAGACTTGCGCCAACAAGCAAAAGCGCCGCCGCAAGTAAACGTATGGGATTCATTTTTTCTCCTTGAGATAACTGAATGCTTTGTTCGCGCCGACCAGAGGATCAAATGCTCCCCTTAATGCACTCCTTCATGTACTTTGATGAGACTGCTCTGCACGCCATTTCGTTGCAAGGAAGCGCGAACCTGATTGATATCGTCGATTTTAGTAAAAGGCCCTACACGTACCCTGTGCCAAATACCCTTTTCTGACAAGTCGGCAGCTTGAACAGCTGCCTCCACTCCGAGCATCGCGAGTTTTGCTTTCAGATTGTCTGCATCATCAGCGTTCTGGAAAGATCCGGCCTGAAGAAAATATTTGTCTTTGGATAATGGTTTTTGTGCTGCCTGTTTGAATTGCTGTTCTGTTACGGGTTCCTCGGCACCAGGCAATATTTTATAAAATTCGAAACGGGGTTTGCCATTAGCAGCTTTGACCGATTTGTCTTCACTGCCGGATGCTTGCGTTTGGCTAGTTTGGCTTGCGACATTTTTTCCCGTCGCGCTATCCGCGAGTTTGTCCGGGGAGATGAATGGGCTCGGCGCATTGTTAATAGCCATCCACAAGCCAATGGCGCTGAGAAGGCCGAGCGCATAGCCGATAAACAGCCCCAGCAAAAGAGGGTTCCCCATTATGCCGGAAGCTGGGGAATTAGGGCGGGTTTTATAATCTCGGCTCATCAAAGACCTTATAAAATAGGCTGCTTACATCTTTTCCGGGGCGCTTACGCCCAGTAATTCCAAGCCGTTAATCAGCACTTGGCGTATCGCAGCAATGAGTCCCAGGCGGGCGAGCCGTAGCGGAGCTTCCGGCACGAGGAAACGGGTAGCATTATAGTAACTGTGGAACTCGCCTGCCAGTTCCCTGAGATAAAAGGCGATCAGATGAGGAGAAAGTTCCTTTGCTGCCACTTCCACCATTTCAGGATAATCAATCAGCTTTTGCAGTAGAGATAATTCCGCAGGGCTTGTAAGTGAGGACATATCCGCGGTAACAAGCAGCGCATTATCTTCGCCCCACTGCTCCATCACGCTGCAAATTCTTGCATGAGCATATTGTACGTAATACACGGGGTTATCATTGCTTTGCGATTTAGCCAGATCCAGATCAAAATCCAGATGCTGGTCGCTTTTGCGCAGCACGTAAAAAAATCGTGCCGCATCGTTACCCACTTCCTGGCGTAATTCCCGTAACGTAACAAAGTCTCCTGAGCGGGTGGACATGGAAGCCTTCTGGCCGTTACGGTATAGCACCGCGAATTGCACCAGAGCTATTTCGAGTTTTGCAGGGTCAAGTGCCAATGCCTGCATTGCACTTTTTACCCGCGGAATATACCCATGATGGTCGGCTCCCCACACATCGATAACCCATTCAAAACCGCGCTCAAATTTGTTGAGATGATAGGCGATGTCGGAAGCGAAATAAGTGAACTGTCCGTTTTCCCGCTGTACGACCCGGTCTTTTTCATCGCTGAAATGTGTGGAACGGAACCACTTTGCGCCATCCTGCTCATACAGATAATTCTGTTGCGCGAGCAACTGAATAGCATAGGCTACCCTGCCGCTGTCGAACAACGACTGCTCGGAAAACCACGTATCGAAAACGACGCCGAATTCCATCAAATCGTTGCGGCAGTCACCCAATTGCTCCGTAAGAACAAAATTGTGAATATACGCATAATCCTGGCCCAGTAATTTTTTGGCGTTGGCGATTAATCCGTCGAGCCGTGCCTCCGCATCGGCATCTGCTTCCGGGGGAAGACCTTCAAATAATAAATCAGGCCGATGCAGATAGCGTCCGCCATGCGCCTTGTAAATCAGCCGGGCCATATCGCGTACGTATTCTCCCTGATAGGCGTTGCCGGGAAAGTGCGAGCTGGCTCCATTCAATTCCAGATAACGCAGCCAGGTGGAAAGCGCCAGAATATCCATCTGCCGTCCTGCATCGTTAATGTAATATTCACGTGCGACGGAAAAACCGGTGGCTTCCAGCACATTGGCAAGGCTTGCGCCAAATGCCGCGCCGCGCCCGTGACCTACATGCAGCGGCCCGGTGGGATTGGCCGAAACGAATTCCACTTGGATTTTTTTGCCCGCACCGGCGTTGCCATGACCAAACTTTTTGCCGCTCTCCAGCGCATAGCGCGGAAACTGTTGCTTTACAGAAATCTTGAGAAACAGATTGATAAACCCCGCACCCGCAATCTCGATTTTCTCCAGATAAGGTGAAGCAGACAGCGCATTGATGAGTAATACGGCGATATCACGTGGATTTCGATGCAGCGGCTTGGCCAGTTGCATCGCCAGATTGCAGGAGTAATCGCCGTGGCTTGCTTGCTTCGGGCGAGCGAACTCGATATCTGTGTCTAGACCCAGCGGCGCGATTTCATTTAAGGTATGGCGCAGGAGCTCGGTAAAGTGAAATTTCAGATTGGGCTGGGCTGGTGAAGTCATGGTTTCATCTTGATTACAGAGCGTATGCAGCCGTTATTATAACGGCATCGGTATGGGTTACGCTTGTCAGCGTAGTTGCACAGCAATAAAGGAACCTTGGAATAAGCCTCCACGGAGCGCGTTATCGACAAATTCGAGTGACTTATGCAGAGGTTCCTGATGCGGGCTGATGAGAAGAAAAGAATTGGCGATTACTCGCGCTGAAGATAATGAGCGGTATTGGGAGAAATCATGTGTCGACCCGGCATGACTCCGATTGGTTCTTTAGTCGAATAAGTGCCACGCTGTCAAATCTTGCTCGTCGTCATTGACCGATATGGAAGGCATCCTTGTCGCTACGTCACCATCTCAATCTCAGATAGCCTTCTTTTTCAGCGAAATTAAAGCGCACTACATTGGCGCCACGGTGTATCGGCGCTTGCTTTGCGAGAGGCTTAAATGGTCCGGCCGCCGAATGAGATCGTTCAAGTCGCAGTTGCCGTTCGCGCGGCGAAAAAATCCGTAGTTCGAACTGCCCGGGGCGAATTTCCCGCAGCTGGGGCGCAAATGGCTGCGCCAGCGGTTCGCCCACGAACACGCCTTCTCCCGGCCACGCCACGCTCTTCCAGTAGGCTTCGATAGCGCTTGCGCCAAGCGCATAGTGGAACATAGCAATACCAGGAAAAGGAAATTTCTGCATATGGTTGCAAGGTTCCACTACCGTGCCGTAGCTCGCCGTGGCGCCCGCCTCCAACCAGCGCAGGCTGCTCATCTGACTTGAATCGGTAAGCTGGCCGCCCGCCGATGTCAAATGATCAGCCAACGCACCCGGCAGGAAATCCAGCGTATGTAGTTGTGGCACGTGCGCCAGTCCTGTGAAGTAGAAAAGGACATCATGACGATTGCTAATAGCGTCTGTTTCGAGAATTTCGATGGGAAAAACACCGTCTAATTCCTTTGCGGTTTTCTCGAAATAAGTTGCTCGCACGCTACGCGCCTTGTCGGGCGTAATTATCAGGTAAGCATGCCCCTCTGGGAAGCTATGGTCAGCAGCGACGCCCCGATCGATAAGCGCTTTGACCTGTTCAAAATTGGTCCCTGCCAGCATCATTGTCGGCCGTAAGTGGTGATCACTGGAAGGATGAAGACTAGGTGAGTTGAAATATGAACTGGGTGTGGTCGGGCCGCATCCGGACGAGCAATAGCCTTCGTCGAAACCGAAAGCGAGCGCTGAAGTCAGAGACATGCAAGCTACCCGGTACGGATCGGTCCAGGCCACAGCATAGGCTTGAACATGAGTGGGGGTGATCCGATCAATCTCGGCCTTCAGTTGCTGAAACTCATCCTTCGAAAGCGCGGTACGGCCGGGCGGGAAATGCAGATGAATCATGTTGGCTGCCGGGATATGGCGCGCCTTCTGGTAGTAATCTCCAATTTGACGTGATAACTGATCCTCGTCGTTAATGATGACAGCGAGATCGTCGGGTGTCAGCCCCGTACGTGGTAACTGGATTCGTACCTGAGCGTCGACGGGCAAAGGCCTGAATAGAAGAGCGATCAGCAGAACGGCGAGGAATTGCGCTAAAAACTTTGTCATGGGCGTCCAGGTAGGGACGCGGCACGGCAACATCTGTTCATATACAAGCAGCCATATTTCTAAGACCCCGTCAAGTTGGGAGGCCCCCGCGAAGCGGGAACTGGCAGACTGGATTTTTAGAGATATTCTTATTCTTCAAGCGTATTACATGAGCAAGCTAAATCCTCATGCATAATAACGGTTCACGGAAAATGAGTCCACCGCTCCATGCTGTCTCTCCATGATCTGCTTTACCAGCGTGTGCCGCGAGTACCCGTAACGCAATTACTGGTGATTATCAATCTGCTCGTCTTCATAGCCATGCTGGCTGGGGGTGCAGGTTTGTGGCACTCATCCAACAGCATACAGCTGGCTTGGGGAGCAAATTTTGGCCCGGCTACACAGGATGGCGAGTGGTGGCGGCTTGGTAGCGCCATGTTCCTCCATTTCGGTGCTGTCCATCTGGCATTGAATCTTTGGGCGCTATGGGATGGCGGGCAGCTCGTCGAGCGTATGTATGGGCACACTCGTTTTGCCGGTATCTATTTCGCTAGCGGGTTGACAGGCAATCTGTTATCGCTCGTCACGCACAGAGGATTAGCTGTATCCGGCGGTGCGTCAGGCGCCATTTTTGGCATGTATGGCGCTTTGCTAATATTTCTCTGGCGCGAGCGCCGCAATCTTCACCCGGAGGAATTCCGCTGGTTTTTCTGGGGAGCCGCTGGTTTTGCAGCAGCTACCCTCGTCCTCGGTTTGTTAATTACCGGCATCGATAACGCCGCGCACATAGGCGGTTTTTTAACCGGAATACTTGGCGGAATAGTAGTTGCACGGCCCATTGATGCCGCAAGAGGAGTATCCCGTCGCAGCCGCCTGCTCGCGGGAAGCGTTTTTGCCTTGACTATTGTTATTCTGAGCAGCCAGATTCCCGTACGCGCCTACCGATGGAGCGAAGAGATGTTGGCGCGCAAGGAGATCGGGGAATTTTTGCGTGACGATGTTGCGATCAGCCAAGCGTGGCAAACAATACTTGACGAGGGCAAGCACGGCGATATCTCATTCAACGAGCTTGCAGGACGCATCGACACAGCTGTTGGCGATCGTTATGAAGAAAGCTTTGAGCAACTTTCCCATCTTCCTCTTAATCCTGCCCTGCCTTCCGCCGCGACAGTGGAGATCCTGCGTCATTATGCCGAGCGCCGCAGGGATGCCTCACGCGCGTTGGCGGAAGGATTGCGTACCCAAAAGCCAGAGCAGATTCGCGATGCCCTCGAAATGGTAAAGCAATCGCGGCAACTGTCTCAGCCTGAGTGACTTAGGGTGAGACAGTCTGATAGAGCGAAAGCTGCCGATCGTAGATTGGCCATATCCAGAATCCAGCGTGTGCTTCATTGATTGACTTCGCGTGCCCATCGATTATTAGTCTCATTATCCCCTTCTGTTTAACACCTACCCCCCTGCTCGTTTGCCGGGTCACGTTCATGCGGTGTACCGGCGCTTGGCAGCAAACTCACGGAAAGAGGTTCACCATTTTTTGAATTCGGCGGCTTATCTTTTTACGGCAAGCGTCATCCGCGGAAATTTTGAGAAAAATTTTGACACACATCGAAAAATATTGCACTATGGTGAACGCACTAGTAGTAGTAAACTGTGCTGGCGAAGAATACTAGATGTAGTGGTTTTGTAGTGCTACAGCATCCAACTTCAGTCAATGGGAGCGTGCAGGTTTCCCGTACAGATGAGGAGAGTCCAATATGCAGCTTGTAACAGATAATTCAACCCACACGGCAGTACCCGGGTACGATTTTTCTTCAACCCTTTCCACTCCGGATTCTCGCTATTCCCAATACAAGATTATTCGCCGCAATGGTTCCGTCGTTGCATTCGAGCCGAACAAGATTTCCATTGCGATGACGAAGGCATTCATTGCCGTCAACGGTGGTCAAGGTGTGGCTTCCGCCAGGGTCCGCGAAGTAGTGGCGCGACTGACCGATGATGTGGTGAATGCGTTGATTCGGCGTCAGCCTACGGGCGGAACTTTTCATATCGAGGATATCCAGGACCAAGTAGAACTGGCATTGATGCGTTCCGGTGAGCACGATGTGGCGCGCTCTTACGTGCTTTATCGCGAGGACCGTGCGCGCAAGCGGGCAAAACAGAAGGAAATGGCCGTGGTGGAGATGCCGGTCAGTATTCTGAATGTGGTGGAAAATGGACGCAAAACCCCGCTCGACACGGCTCAACTACTGGCGCTGATCGAATCTTCCTGCGAGGGTTTGGGCGAGGGGGTGAACGCCACGCTGATACTTAAGGCCACATTGAAAGACCTGTACGACGGGGTACCGGTGGAAGAGGTAAGAAAATCGGCTATCCTATCGGCGCGCGCGCTAATTGAAAAGGAACCCGCCTACAGCTATGTAACAGCGCGGCTGTTGTTGCATACCATTCGTTTCGAGGTGCTGGGCGAAGAAGTTATACAGCAGGAAATGGTGGATCGCTACGCGGACTATTTTCCCGATTTCATTAAGCGTGGTATCGAGGCTGAATTGCTGGATGAGCGTCTGGCACAGTTTGACCTGCCACGTTTGGCTAAAGTGCTAGATGCTCGCCGCGACCTCAAATTTGGTTATCTCGGTTTGCAGACATTGTATGACCGTTATTTTCTGCATGTACAGGACCGGCGCATTGAGTTGCCACAGGCATTCTTCATGCGTGTGGCAATGGGGCTTGCGCTGAACGAAGTTGACCGCGAAGCGCGCACTATAGAGTTCTACCACGTGCTGTCAAATTTCGATTTCATGAGTTCTACCCCAACCCTATTTAATTCAGGTACCCGCCGCTCGCAGTTGTCCTCATGTTATCTCACCACTGTGGCGGATAATCTCGATGGCATTTACGAAGCAATCAAGGAAAACGCCCTGCTTGCCAAGTATGCCGGGGGACTCGGCAATGATTGGACGCCAGTGCGGGCGATGGGTTCGCGCATCAAGGGTACCAATGGCAAATCACAAGGTGTGGTACCGTTTCTCAAAGTGGTATCCGACACCGCGGTGGCTGTGAATCAAGGCGGCAAGCGCAAAGGCGCGGTATGCTCTTATCTGGAATCATGGCATCTGGATATCGAGGAATTTCTGGAGCTGCGCAAGAACACTGGCGATGATCGCCGCCGTACCCATGATATGAATACCGCCACCTGGGTTCCCGACCTGTTTATGAAGCGCGTAATGGAGGGGGGCGAATGGACACTTTTTTCACCCTCCGACGTGCCTGACCTGCATGAGAAGTTTGGCAAACGGTTTGAGCAGGCCTACCTTGCCTACGAGGAAAAAGCTGTGCGCGGCGAGTTGGGTCTGCACAAGAAAATTCCCGCGCAACAGTTATGGCGAAAAATGCTCAGCATGCTGTTTGAAACCGGACACCCATGGATCACTTTTAAGGATCCGTGCAATATCCGCTCGCCGCAAAACCACGTCGGTGTAGTGCATAGCTCTAATCTCTGTACCGAGATAACCCTGAATACCAATGATCATGAAATTGCGGTGTGCAATCTGGGTTCGGTCAATCTGGCGGCTCACATCAATGACGGGGAGCTTGACGCCGGTAAGCTCAAGCGCACTGTCAGTACGGCCATGCGCATGCTGGATAACGTAATCGACATCAATTTCTACGCCGTAGCCAAAGCACGCAATTCAAACCTCAAGCATCGTCCGGTGGGGCTGGGTATCATGGGTTTTCAGGATTGCCTGCATATGCTGCGCGTTCCCTATGCTTCACAAGAGGCCGTGGAGTTTGCCGATCATGCAATGGAGGCGGTTGCCTACCATGCCTATTGGGCTTCCACCGAATTGGCCGAAGAGCGCGGCCATTATGCTTCTTATCGTGGAAGTCTGTGGGATCGCGGCATCCTGCCTCAGGACACCCTCGATCTGTTGCGCGAGGAACGGGGAGGGTATGTCGACGTGGATATGTCGGCCACGCTGGAATGGGATGCATTGCGTGAGCGCATGAAAAAGCATGGCATGCGTAACTCCAACTGCCTTGCGATTGCACCGACCGCAACCATTTCAAATATCATCGGCGTATCCGCCAGCATCGAACCGACCTTTCAGAATCTTTACGTCAAGTCCAACTTGTCGGGAGAGTTCACCATGGCTGGCGAGCACTTGGTAAACGACTTGAAAAAACTCGGGCTCTGGGACGAAGTCATGATTTCAGATCTCAAGTATTTTGATGGTGCCTTAAGCAAGATAGACCGGGTGCCAGCTGATATTCGCAGACTTTACGCCACTGCCTTCGAGATCGATCCTCAGTGGTTGATCGAAGCGGCATCACGGCGGCAGAAATGGATTGATCAGGCGCAGTCACTCAACATCTATATAGCGGGCGTTTCCGGCAAAAAGCTGGATGAAACCTATAAATTGGCTTGGTTACGCGGTCTGAAAACCACCTATTACTTGCGCTCGCTTGGAGCAACTTCAGCGGAAAAATCCACGGTCGAAGCGGGCGCCTTGAACGCAGTACCCGCGGAGGGGGACATAACGGCAATGAGTGCGGCGATATCGGCAACTGACTTGAAATATTGTTCCATTGATAACGCCGAGTGTGAGTCGTGCCAATAATTCGCGAAGTATTAGAATAAAAGGAGAAGAGTATGCTGACATTTGAGGACGAGATAGTTCAATCAGAAAAACCGCGGATGAATGGAGCGTTGAGCGATGCGCAAATGCCGGTTGCATCCAAGCCAAACCTGGCTGTTAGCCGCATGACTAGTATCAGAAATATTGAAACAGAAAGCGGTGAGGATGAACGTTATGCTGCCGGTAATGCCAATCGCCGCGTATCGGTGGAAGATAAGCGCATTATCAACTGCAAGGCGGATGTTAACCAGTTGGTGCCGTTCAAGTACAAGTGGGCATGGGAGAAATACCTTTCCGCCTGTGCTAATCACTGGATGCCGCAGGAGATCAATATGAGCCGTGACATTGCTCTCTGGAAAGATCCCAATGGACTGACCGAAGATGAGCGCCGCCTGATTAAACGTAACCTGGGTTTTTTTGTTACCGCTGATTCGCTGGCTGCCAACAATATCGTCCTTGGCACTTACCGGCATATCACCAATCCGGAATGCCGCCAATACCTGTTGCGCCAGGCGTTTGAAGAAGCAATTCATACGCATGCTTATCAGTACATTGTCGAGTCGCTGGGACTGGACGAAGGGGAGATTTTTAATGCCTATCATGAAGTGGCGTCAATCCGCGAAAAGGATGAGTTTCTGATTCCGTTCATTGACACGCTCACCGATCCGAAATTCAAGACCGGCACGCCTGAGTCTGATCAGAAGCTGCTGAGAAGCCTGATCGTATTTGCTTGCATCATGGAGGGATTATTTTTTTATGTTGGTTTTACGCAAATCCTGGCACTGGGGAGGCAGAACAAAATGACAGGTGCGGCAGAACAGTACCAATATATCCTGCGAGACGAATCGATGCACTGCAATTTCGGTATAGATGTCATTAATCAGATCAAAATGGAAAATCCACATCTATGGACCAAAGCGTTCCGTGATGAAATCAATGCACTGATGCAGAAAGGCGTGGAACTGGAGTACCGTTATGCCGAGGATACCTTGCCGCGTGGTGTTTTGGGGCTGAATGCGCCGATGTTCAAGGAATATCTGCGCTATATTGCTAACCGGCGTTGTCAGCAGATTGGTCTGGATATGCCCTATCCAGGGGCCAGCAATCCTTTTCCGTGGATGTCTGAAATGATTGATCTGAAAAAAGAGAAGAACTTTTTTGAAACTCGCGTTACCGAGTATCAGACCGGTGGTGCGCTAAGCTGGGACTAAAGCAGAGAAACAAATAAAATAAATGCACCGACTCTTTTTTGCCTCGCCGGGGATACTTCCAGTCCGTGACCAGATCTTGACAACGGTATATATACGTGACCTGACTGGCGTTAGTATTACGGAATGACGATTGACCTGATTCCGGTACATTTAAGGACTATCTTGCAACAAGGCAGAAAAAGCTATGCTGCATAAAACGAACTGCCGCCTGATTGGGTGAATGCGGCTCAATATTTATCCGCTGACCCGTAATTGTGCATGTAGCGGTAGGTGTAGTAAACGTAGCGAGTAGTAATCTCATGTAACTTTTATCTGGAGGTTGAAATGGCAACTACCAAGAAAACCGCAGCAAAGAAACCTGCCGTCGAGAAGTCCGCATCTAGGAAAAAAACGGCAGCCAATGAAGAAGTCCAAGTCAAAAAAGTAGCAACCGAAGAATCGGCCGATAAGAAAGCTGATAAGAAGGTCGATAAGAAAGTCGATAAGAAAGCTGAGAAAAAAACTGATAAAGAAGTCGCAGCTTCAACTAAAAAGCCAGTAGCGAAGACAAAACCTCCGACCGAGAAGGAAGCTTCAGCTAAAAAGGCGGCGGCAAAAAAAGAGGTGCCAGCCAAGAAGGCGGTGGCAAAGAAATCAGCCGAAAAAAGAGCCACCACTTCAGCTAATACACCGACAGCGAAGACAAAAGCTCCGGCCAAGAAGGAAACTCCAGCCAAGAAAGCAGGAGCTAAAGAGCCTGTGGGGAAAAAAGCTTTGACCAAGAAGTCCGCAGCTGAGAAAAAAGCCACCGTCAAGAAAGCGGCAGAAAAATCAACAAATACATCTGGCCCGGCCAGCGGCCCCGCTTCCAACTGGCCGTTTCCGCTTTCAGGATCGCGTTAAGAACGCCTGACGGTTGTCGCTGCGGATCAGTCTATTATCTTCTCAGGTAATAGACTGATCCGCAGATTTATGTAGTCGGCCCTGCAAAATTCGCTTTCACCCGGTTGTCGTCCATGAGGTGGCTCGTCGCTGGGGCTCGCGAGCTCGACGCGAAGAAGACGGTCGCGTTCAAACATAGGCGAGCGCGCGGCCATATGGC
>JBDTKY010000117.1:0-8925 GCA_039935055.1 Nitrosospira sp. | reverse complement strand
TTACCCACAGTATCGGGAGAAATAAGCAAACCATCAGAATATGAAAAAGCGATTGTTTCATAGCATCCCTCCTTTATGTCCAGCGTGAAATAAGCACCGTAAAACTTAATTAAGGAAGCCCGGTAAGACATCCGCATTTAGAATTATGCCCCCCAATTATATCCCCCACTTGCTGAAATGTATAAATAGCTCTTGCGCTAGCGTACATCTCATGATACGCAGACTGCCACAATGTATGTGAAAAAGGTGTCACATAGATGTGGTTAATTTGTGAAATACAACAAATAGAGCGATGAGGAGACGTGATAAAAAAGGAAGCCACAGCTCCTGTAAACCATGATCTTTTCGGCTTCATTGGAAAAAATTATCGGCGGTTCTATTATTACCGCGAGCGCTCAAACAGCATGTGGCTTATGGCAAGCCTTGATTGCATTTGTCAGGGAGAATTATGCGGATGCTGCCCACAAATTAGGTGCAGTACGGGCATGCGGGTACTTCGTGACCGGGGCCGCTGATTGGGGCGGCTGGCAAATAGCGAGCAGCAGATTCGCATCCTCGCATACCTACAACAACTCCGCGCCTTGTGTTTCATCATGGCGCATCGTTAGCGCTTAACGTGTCACCCGCCAAATGAACGATCCTGTCTCTTGAACCAGGATAGCGCGTGCTCAAAATGCTGGGGATCGAAATCCGGCCAATATTCATCCCTGACATAAAAATCCGCATAAACTGATTGTACCGGAAGAAAACCACTCAGGCGGCGTCCGCCTCCCCATCGCACGATAAGGTCCAGCCGTGAGACGTCGTTTGAACGCAGACTGCCATTTTTAAGCCCGCCCAGGTCCCATTCCCAGCCATAGTTAACGAGTAGATTCACCTTCATCCCGGTGCCCTGACGCTGTCTGAATACTTCCAGTACCTTGGGGAATTGCGCCGAGGTTTCATCACCAACAACCAGTAGGGCTGCCCCACGGCGCGCGATTTCAAAAGCGAATGCCACGGATGCATCGGTAAACGCAAGCTTCTGGGAAGAAGGCCGTTTGGTGTTATCTTGAGTAAAACAGTAAATGGAAGCTTCGACAATCCCCCGTTCTTTACATATCTCATACAGCGAGATCCCCGGACCAATGCCATGAGCATACCCAGCCTCTTTTGGCAGGCCGCGGTTCATGGCCCAGCGGCGATTTCCATCTGGAATGAAGCCGATATGGCGCGGGTTGCTATTTCTAGCCATGACAGTCCTTATTCAGGCATGATTATCCGGTGCCACACCGTTCAACTTTGAGGTTACACCCGATTTTTTCGCTTCCTCTACCAGATACAGCCATGTTTCCACCACTGTATCAGGATTCAGTGACAGACTTTCAATTCCTTCCAGCATAAGCCATTTTGCGAGATCTGGATGATCAGAGGGTCCCTGCCCGCAAATCCCCACATATTTACCGGTTTTAAGACACGCCTGAATAGCCAGGCGCAACAGGGCTTTTACCGCTGGGTCGCGCTCATCGAAGGATTCTGCAATGAGGCTGGAATCGCGATCCAGCCCGAGAGTGAGTTGGGTAAGATCATTGGATCCTATGGAAAAACCGTCGAAGTGTTCCAGGAATTGATCCGCCAGCAGCGCATTGGATGGGATTTCACACATCATGATTAGCCGCAGTCCGTTCTCGCCCCGTTTCAAGCCGTTTTGCGCCAATAATTCTATCACGCGCCTGGCCTCGGTCACCGTTCGCACAAATGGGATCATGATTTCCACATTGCTGAGCCCCATATCGTCGCGCGTTTTTTTTAACGCCCTGCATTCCAGTTTAAAACAGTCACGGAAATTTTCTGCTACATAGCGCGAAGCGCCGCGAAAGCCCAGCATCGGGTTTTCCTCTTTGGGCTCGTATCGCTGCCCGCCGATAAGACTGGAATACTCGTTGGATTTAAAATCCGACATGCGCACGATTACGGGTTTGGGGAAAAATGCGGCACCCAGTGTAGCAATACCCTCAGTCAACTTTTCTACGTAAAAGCTGACCGGATCGGGGTAACCCGCGCATCGATCTTCCACTTCCCGTTTCAGATCCGCGGGGATATCAGGATAATCCAGGACTGCTTTAGGATGTATCCCGATCATGCGGGCAATGATGAACTCCACCCGCGCCAGACCTATGCCATCGTTGGGTATGCGCTGGAAATCGAATGCCAGTTCCGGATTGCCGACGTTCATGGTGATCTTGACCGGTGGCTTCGGCATGTTTCCCAGCGCAAGATCAATCACTTCGACTTCCAGGGCACCCCGATAAATATTTCCGGTATCGCCTTCAGTACAAGATACGGTGACCATTTGGTTCTCGGACAATGCGCTGGTAGCATTACCGCAGCCTACCACTGCCGGAATGCCTAGTTCACGCGCAATGATTGCAGCATGGCAGGTACGCCCGCCCCGATTGGTAACAATGGCGGCAGCACGTTTCATTACCGGCTCCCAATCGGGATCGGTCATGTCGGTCACCAATACATCACCGCCTTGCACCCGCGACATTTCTCTGGCATCCAGGATCAGACGCACTGGCCCGCTGCCTATTTTCTGACCGATGGCACGCCCTGATACCAATACTTCTGATTTTCCCTTCAAGCGATAGCGCCGCAACGTATCCACCCTGGCATGGGCCTGCACCGTCTCAGGCCGCGCTTGCAGGATATAGAGCTTGCCGTCCGTGCCATCCTTGCCCCATTCGATATCCATCGGCCTTTGATAATGCCGCTCAATGACAAGCGCATGACGCGCCAGCTCCTCCACATCCTGATCCGTGATGGAAAACCGCTTGCGCTCGGCTTCATCCACGTCCAGTGTTTCCACCGCACGGTCGGCATCTCGGCTTTTAGAAAATTGCATCTTGATGAGTTTGGAACCGAGGTTGCGTCGAAGAATCGCGGATTTTTCCTGCTCCAAAGCGGGCTTGTAGACGTAGAATTCGTCGGGATTGACCGCGCCCTGCACTACAGTTTCGCCGAGACCATAGGAAGCGGTGATGAATACCACCTGATCAAAGCCGGATTCGGTATCCAGTGTAAACATAACGCCTGAAGCGCCGATGTCGCTGCGCACCATCCGTTGCACGCCTACGGACAGTGCCACCTCGGAATGGCTGAATCCCTTGTGGACACGGTAGGAAATGGCACGGTCATTGTAGAGCGAAGCAAACACGTTCTTGACCGCTTTCAGCAAATTGTCCAGTCCATGTATGTTAAGAAAAGTTTCCTGCTGCCCGGCAAATGAAGCATCGGCCAAATCCTCGGCGGTTGCCGAGGAGCGCACCGCGACGGTGATATCACTGATCTCCGCTTCTCGCAGCATTTTCTCGTAAGCAATGGATATTTCCTCTTCCAGCCGCCGCGGCAATGGCGTCTCCACTATCCAGGCGCGGATCTGTGCGCCAGTCGCGGCCAATGCCTTGACATCTCCCGTATCCAGACCCGTAAGCATCATTTCGATGCGCTGCGCCAGACCATGATGAGCCAGAAAATCGCGATAAGCATTGGCAGTCGTGGCAAAACCGCCGGGTACCCGAACTCCCGCATGGGATAGTTGACTGATCATCTCTCCCAGCGAGGCATTTTTGCCGCCGACGCTGCTTACATCGGCCAAGCGCACCTTATCGAACCAGATTACGTATTGCGAATCATCCATTTTTGCTCCTGCTCGCAAGGCTGCGTCAAAGTGTGTCCAGACACAAGTTATGTCCAGGCGCGATTGTGTTACATGCCAAAACGCGATATTTTGATCGCAGTTAACATTATTGGCGCATTAGCATAAATGTCAATCATAGCAAAACAGCCGAGGCGCACTGCTTTCTTCGTTTCTGACCGCACTGGCATCACTATTGAAATGCTGGGGCACAGCCTGCTAAGGCAATTCGAAAATCTGCCTTTTACTGAAATCACCCTGCCCTATCTCGATACCGTGGAAAAAGCGGCAGCCGCCGTGGCGCAAATCAATGCTCGCGTCATCGTGGATGGTGTGCGGCCACTGGTATTGAGCACATTTGTAAATTCCGGGATTCGATCTATTCTCGATTCCGCCAACGCCCTCCATCTGGATTGCTTTAATATTTTTATTGCCCCGCTGGAAACCGAACTGGGCATGCGGTCGTCGCACACCGTGGGACTCTCCCACCGGGTTGGAGATGTGATCGATTACCGCCAGCGTATCGAGGCGGTAAGGTACACCCTGGAGCACGACGATGGCGTATCGCAAAAGAATTGGCAACAGGCTGATATTATTCTGGTAGGCGTTTCCCGCAGCGGCAAGACCCCTACCTGTCTTTACCTCGCGCTGCAATACGGCATTTGTGCCGCCAATTACCCGCTCATTCCCGAGGATTTCAGCTACAGGCGGTTGCCGGCAGAACTTGAAAGTTTACACCCCAAGCTGTTTGGCTTCACCACCGATCCTGTACGGCTGCACCAGATACGTAACGAACGTAAGCCCGGCAGCGAGTATGCGTCGCTCAACAATTGCCAATATGAAGTGCGGGAAGCAGAAGCGCTGATGCGCCAGGAGGGAATCCCCTACCTCGATGCGACCAGCAAATCCATCGAGGAGCTGGCAACGGCTGTGCTGCATGAGGCGAAACTGGAACGGAAGATTTATTAGGTACGGAGAAAATCCTGAACAGGGATATTCCATGCTTTATGCGTCTTCTATCCAGCTCACGCGTCAATCATGACGATGTATCGCCAGCAACAATTTGCCATCGCTTTCAGCCCAGCGCGGCACAAGGGCCGCACCTCTTCCATTAAGTGGTAGCCTATCGAATGCCGGACGACATCCTGCAAACTGTTCCCGCGCCAGAAATTGATTTCTTTCATGAAACTGTCCCCCATCCAGATGAATCGATAGTGCTATACTCTCCGCTTCAACCCTATCTTTGGAGACCTTCATGAAGAAAATATTGACCCTGTTGACCTTGGCCATTCTTAGCTTCGGATTGGCCGCCTTTGATGCTGAAGCAAAACGCTTTGGTGGAGGTAAAAGTATTGGCAAGCAACGTGAGGCCATAAGCCCGCAAGCTGCTCCCAAGCCCGGACAGGCGCCATCTGCCGCACCAGCAGCTGCGGCCGCCGGTGGCAGCAAATGGATGGGCCCGCTGGCTGGTTTGGCTGCAGGAGGATTGCTGGCGGCACTTTTCATGGGTGGCGCATTTGAAGGCATCAACATGATGGATGTGCTGATGCTGGCCGCGCTGATGGCTGCGGTTTTCTTTGTCGTGCGTATGTTGCGCAAGCCCCGGCAAGAAAAATCCGCGCGTCCGATGCAATATTCGGGCATGGGGGCAACCCCCGGCAGCAGCAACATTCCGCCGGCTGCAGCGGCGCCAGAAACACGTGTAGCAGCAACGCCTGCCGAGGCATCATCTACCCATGGTGGCGGCACTGCAAATATCCCTGCTGATTTCCAGGTTGAACCCTTCCTGCGCAATGCCAAAACGTCGTTCATCCGCCTGCAAGCGGCCCATGATGCACGGGATGTAAGCGATATCCGTGAGTACACCACGCCTGAGATGTTCGCCGAGATTAGCATGCAGATCAACGAACGTGGCAATGAACCTCAGAAAACCGAAGTGACCGCCATCAATGCCGAACTACTTGAAGTGGTTACCGAAAAAGATTTGGCCATTGCCAGTGTCCGCTTTAACGGGCAATTACGGGAAGCTCCCGAAAAGTCGCCGGAAGCCTTTAATGAAATCTGGCACGTGCAGAAAAACCTTAAGGACCCCGAATCCGTCTGGTTGCTAGCAGGAATTCAACAGGTTTCCTAGATTTTTCGTTGCTATGCTGTCATCCGTCGCGATCGCCCCGCTCAACCATTTGCTGCGTGGGGAAAGCTGGGCGCGCAAACGGCTACAACCTTGCGCAGGCAAAACTGCGCGTTTTCGCCTTCCGCCTTTTCTTAACCTCGCCCTGACCGTGCAGGCCAGCGGCGAGGTATCCACAGCGGAAAGTGGCGCTCCCGACGATGCCGTCCTTACCCTGATTCCCCGTTTGCTGCCACGCCTGCTTGCTCATGACGAGGAAGTCTACCGTGAGATACGGATTTCCGGCGATAGCGTCTTCGCGGAAGAAATTCTCCATATCGGAAAAAATCTGCATTGGGACGTGGAGCAGGATTTAAGCGAAGTAGTGGGTGATATCGCCGCGCATCGCATAGTGCAGACTGGCGACCGTCTGGTGCATTGGCACACCGAGACCATTCGCAATCTATCTCAGACGCTGGTGGAATACTTGACGGAAGAGCAGCCGCTGTTGGCTAAGCTCATTGATATGCATGAACTCATCCATGAAGTAAACGCATTACGGGACAATACAGCACAATTGGAAGAGCGGGTGAAAGCACTTGCCGCCTGCCGGACTTGATAAATCGAAGAAAAAGCGGCGAGATATGGACCAGCCAGACGCTTTTGCAGCCGTTTTCCTTTAAGTCCAACGGACTGCCAGGTAGCAGAATACATCTATAAACCTGAGAAGATTATTAAGGGATCTCTGAATAAGCCCTTCGTCAGAGGCTCTCTAACCACGGACGAATTGCCGGTTTTAGAATAAATGCGTTTCTTTCGTCTTCTCAAAATACTTGCTGTAGCATTCCGTTTCGGCCTTGATGAGTTTTTTCTAGGCCATGAGCGGCTGCGTCTATTGCGGCCCGTCGTCAAGGCAGCCACATTCTGGCGGCGGCTAGAACGGGCGCGCGCCGAGCGCCTTCGTCTGGCGCTGGAAGCGCTGGGGCCCATTTTTGTCAAGTTCGGCCAAATGCTTTCCACTCGGCGCGACCTTCTGCCCCAGGATATTGCCGACGAACTGGCCAAACTGCAGGATCAGGTTCCGCCGTTTCCTTCCAGTGTCGCTCTTGCGACACTGGAACAGATCTACGGGAAACCTGTCAACGAAGTATTTTTGCTATTCGACGCCGAACCGGTAGCCAGCGCATCAATCGCCCAGGTGCATCTGGCAGTTCTGCAGGACGGCACGGAAGTTGCCGTGAAGGTATTGCGTCCCGGGATCGCCCCGATAATCGCCCATGATATCGCATTGATGGAAACCGGCGCCTGGCTGGTTGAAGCGCTGTGGCCGGATGGCAAGCGGTTGAAGCCACGCGAGGTCGTGACCGAGTTCGCGCGTCATCTTGGTGACGAACTTGATCTCATGCGTGAGGCATCCAACTGCAGTCAGTTGCGACGTAATTTTCTTGATTCCCCTTTACTCCTGGTGCCGGAGGTTTACTGGGACTACTGCTATTCGGGAGTCATGGTGATGCAGCGCGTAAAAGGCACGCCAATTAGCCATGTAGCTGCGCTACGCGAGCAAGGAGTCGATATTCCGAGGCTTGCCCGCGTCGGGGTGGAAATCTTTTTTACCCAGGTATTCCGCGACGGCTATTTCCATGCCGATATGCATCCCGGCAATATTTTTGTTGGCAGCGACGGTCGTTACATTGCGGTGGATTTCGGCATAATGGGGACGCTCACTGACGAGGACAAGAATTATCTGGCGCAAAATTTCCTTGCGTTTTTTCGCCGTGATTACAAGCGCGTCGCAGAGGCGCACGTTGAGGCGGGATGGGCGCCAAAAAATACGCGGGTTGATGATTTCGAAACTGCGATCCGTGCCGTTTGCGAACCTATTTTTGACAAGCCGCTGAAAGAAATTTCCTTTAGCCGTGTACTGTTGCGGCTGTTTCAGACATCGCGCCAGTTCCACGTCGAAATCCAGCCGCAACTGGTAATGCTGCAAAAGACCCTGTTGAATATCGAAGGATTGGGGCGCGACCTCGACCCCGACCTCGATCTGTGGACAACCGCAAAACCATTCCTGGAAAACTGGATGTCCGAACAGCTCGGCTGGCGCGGACTCACCCGCCGCCTGAGCAAGGAGGCATCAAGCTGGGCAGTGATACTGCCTCAATTTCCACGTCTCGTGCATCATGCTTTAAGTGACAATCGCGCCCAGATTCTGGAAGACAAGCTAACCGCATTGGTCGTGGAAGAAAGGCGCCAAAGCCGCTTGCTGACTGTTCTTGTTCTGATGCTTGCGGCACTGCTGCTGTGGCAGGTTTGGTAATAGACGGCCACTCATAACGCTGTTTATATTTACTGCTCCGTTCGGCTTATATTGCCTCAGCTTTCAGATCAATAAATAGCCTAATCCTGCAGAATAACCTTTCATACCCTGCGATACCGTCTCCCAATCATCCACGTATTCCGGATGAAACTGATTCCATCCAGTCGTCTCCAACCTACTGATGCCTTTCGTGGTAATAATTTTAAAGAAGCCAGCCAGCTACTCCACGCATAAATTTTGGTAAAATCCCAGCTTTTTAATCGATACGACAATGGCGTTACTGGAGATCCGTAACGTAATACGGCGCTTTGGCACCTACACCGCAGTCGACAATGTGAGTATCAGCATTGAGACGGGTGAATTCTTCACGCTGCTCGGACCTTCCGGTTGCGGCAAAACCACGCTTTTACGGATGATAGCGGGATTCGACTTGCCGGATTCGGGCCAAATCCTGCTTGACGGCAAGGATATGGCCGGAATTCCGCCAGAAAAACGGCCCATCCATACCGTATTCCAAACCTATGCGTTATTTCCGCATATGACAGTAGCGGACAATATCGCTTTTCCACTCAAGATGGCTGGCAAGCCACCTCCAGAAATAAAATCACGAGTCGCAGAGGCCTTGGACAGCGTACGTTTGTCAAATTTCTGGAACCGTTTTCCGCATGAGTTGTCGGGCGGACAAAAACAACGCGTAGCATTTGCCAGAGGGCTGGTCAACCGCCCGCGGCTGCTGTTGCTGGACGAGCCGCTGGGCGCGCTGGACGCGAAGCTGCGCGAGGAGATGCAGATCGAACTCATCAATCTGCAGAAAGATGTAGG
>JBDTKY010000116.1:0-22179 GCA_039935055.1 Nitrosospira sp. | reverse complement strand
CCGACCTACTGATTACGAATCAGTTGCTCTACCAACTGAGCTACAACAGCTTCGAAAGAACATCGAATATTAAAGATTATAGAGGTTTGGGAAACGGCGGGCAAATTAGACGATTTGGTTGTCACGTTTTGGCAACGACGATTGGGGAAACATCGTGAGAGATAAATTAGTCTTACGCTTCCGGGAAAGCCATGTATCACAGATTGGCGATAGCATTGTCACAAAACATTAAGCTTTGGCAAAACGTCCGCTTTCTTGCTGCCCACGAGCTTATTTATCGCCTTTTCCATTCTGAGAAGCTAAAAAGCAAGCCAGCAGCAAAGCATAGTGAAGCGTTAATCCCCTATCTGATATACGGAAATCTCACGCCTCAGTCTTATCTAAGATGGCGGCTCAAGTATAGAGATTTTCTTCTATTTCCCTTGATTGTCTTCTAACATCTGGACTTTTGTATCGGGTTACGGCAAACTCAATGAATGAAAATCGAAATCCCCTCCGCAAAAAATGTTTTGGTCCTTCATGGTCCCAATCTGAATCTATTAGGAACACGTGAGCCTAAAATTTATGGTTTGACGACATTGGACGAAATTAACAGAAGTTTACTAATTTTAGCCCATGAGGCCGGCATAAAATTGAGTTCATTTCAAAGTAACGCCGAGGGCGAATTAATAAACCATATTCACGGGGCAATCGACAATGGGATCGATTTTATTATTATTAACCCCGCAGCTTATACCCATACAAGCATTGCCTTGCGTGACGCGCTCGCCGCTACGGGATTACCGTTTATTGAGGTTCATCTTTCCAATATTTTTGCCCGTGAATCTTTTCGTAGGGAATCCTATTTTTCTGATCTGGCCCTTGGTGTCATTAGCGGTTTGGGGGCCGAAGGTTATGAGCTAGCCTTGAAATACGCCCTGACGGCCCGATAGCTCGGAATTTCGGGAGCCAAGATAATCTCGATGTTTCTCCAATATTTTAACTACGTGAATTTCCAGGAGATGAAAATAATCCCTGCGAGTATCAACTGCCGCGTGTAGTAAAAGTTATATTTAATGGGAAGGAAATACGAGCGGACGGGAAGGCACAATAATTGCGTACCTTGTTTGAGATAGTTAGGGACGCTCAAAAAACAGGCGTCGCCATGGGAGGTCTATTATGGATCTGAGAAAACTTAAAAAACTGATTGAGCTGGTCGAGGAATCGGGTATCGCCGAACTGGAGATTACCGAAGGTGAGGAGAAGGTTCGTATCAGCAAATCCTCATCCTCCACGCAGACTTATGTAACCGGAACACCGGCCTTGCAGCCGGTTGCGACGGCCTCCGCCACACCCGAGGTCGTCACTCCGCTGGCAGCGGCAGCCGAGCTATTGCCCGAAGGCCATGTGGTGAAATCGCCAATGGTGGGTACGTTCTACCGCACTTCCACGCCTGGCGCCAATCCATTCGTAGAGGTAGGACAGGCTGTGAAGGTTGGCGATACCCTATGCATCATCGAAGCGATGAAGCTGCTCAACGAAATTGAATCGGACAAGAGCGGGATTATCAAGGCAGTTTTGGTGGAAAATGGTCAGCCAGTAGAATACGGCGAGCCATTATTCGTGATCGAATAAACATGTTCGAAAAAATCCTAATAGCAAATCGCGGTGAGATCGCTCTGCGCATTCAGCGTGCCTGCCGTGAAATGGGTATCAAAACTGTGGCGGTGCACTCCGAAGCGGATGCCAATGCCAAATATGTGAAACTCGCCGATGAGTCTGTGTGCATCGGGCCACCGCCATCGGCTCTGAGCTATCTCAATATACCAGCCATCATTAGCGCGGCGGAAGTGACTGATGCGGAAGCTATTCACCCAGGCTACGGTTTCCTCTCCGAAAACGCCGATTTCGCCGAGCGCGTAGAAAAAAGCGGTTTTGTCTTTATTGGCCCGCGTCCTGAAACAATTCGCATGATGGGTGACAAGGTAAGCGCCAAGAACGCGATGAAAAAAGCGGGCGTCCCGTGTGTTCCCGGGTCCAACGGTGCATTACCGGAATCCCCTGAAGAGGTCAGGGCAATTATCCGTGCCATTGGTTACCCCGTCATCATCAAGGCATCAGCAGGCGGCGGCGGACGTGGAATGCGCGTAGTGCACACCGAAGCTGCGCTGTCGAATGCGGTCATAATAACCCGGAACGAAGCTCAAGCAACATTTGGTAACCCGACGGTTTATGCGGAAAAATTTCTGGAAAATCCGCGCCATATCGAGTTCCAGATTCTGGTTGACGAACATCGCAATGCAATTCACCTGGGGGAACGAGACTGTTCAATGCAGCGTCGCCACCAGAAGATTCTCGAGGAAGCGCCTGCTCTGGGCATTCCTCCCAGGTTGCGCGACAAGATGGGCAACCGTTGCGCCGATGCATGTCGCCGTATCGGTTATCGCGGTGCCGGGACATTTGAGTTTCTGTTCGAGAAAAACGAGTTCTATTTCATTGAAATGAATACGCGTCTTCAAGTAGAACACCCCGTTACCGAAGCAATCACGGGAATCGATCTGGTGCAAGCGCAGATCCGTGTTGCCGCTGGCGAAAAACTGAACATTCGCCAGCGGGACGTTACATTTAAGGGCCATGCTATCGAATGCCGCATCAACGCCGAGGATCCCTACAAGCTCACGCCATCCGCAGGCCGTATCACCCAGTATCACGCTCCAGGCGGCCCCGGCATTCGTGTCGACTCCCATATCTACCATAATTACATCGTGCCGCCCTATTATGATTCCATGATCGGCAAAGTTATTGCCTACGGTGATACACGCGATCAGGCCATTGCCCGGATGCGTATTGCGCTGTCCGAAATGGTGGTTGAAGGTATCCACACCAATATTCCATTACATCTAGATCTATTGTCTGATGCTGCTTTTCTGACCGGCAGCACTGCCATCCATTACCTCGAGCAAAAGCTCGCGAATTATAACAAGCCAGGCTAACTAAGGGGCAGAGAATCATATGGCGCGGCCGTTTCCACCAACATTGCAATAATCGGCAGGAGCTCTCAAGCGGCTGAGTCAGCCCGAATCATTATTCAGATCGGTTTAGCTGCAGCAAATATGTTCTGGATTTCTCTCACCATAGAAACCGATGGCGCGCACGCCGAGATCTTGAGCGATGTAATGCTTGAACTGGGCGCATTGTCAGCGGACATTCACGATGCGGCTGCAGGCACAGAACGTGAGCAGATCTTATTTGACGAGCCCGGCGAAATTTCGGAAGAAGTTTGGTCAACTTCGGAACTTACCGTTCTGTTTGATGCAGATGCAGACATAATCACCATCGTACAGGCGGCAGAACGAGCAACCCAGCTTTCTCATCCGCTCATCTACCGCCTGGCACATGTGGAAGAGCAGGATTGGGTACGGATTACTCAATCACAGTTCAGCCCGATTCAAATATCGTCAAGATTATGGATCGTCCCCCGTTGGCATGAAGTGCCCGACGCTGCTGCCATTAATCTGGTACTCGACCCCGGGCTGGCTTTCGGCACAGGTAGTCACCCCTCCACTCAGTTGTGCCTCACCTGGCTTGACGAAAACCTGCAAGGGGGCGAAGATGTTCTGGATTTTGGTTGTGGCTCCGGCATACTTGCCATTGCTGCGTCGAAGCTGGGGGCGAGTCATATTGTGGGAGTCGATATAGATCCGCAGGCGGTCGCGACAAGCCGTGCAAACGCCATACATAATCAATGTGAAGAAACGAAAGTGGAGTTTCATACGGCTTATTTTTCAACCCAGACAGATTCGGCACGCGAGGCGTGGGCGGATGTAGTGGTCTCCAATATCCTTGCGAATCCCTTGATCATGCTGGCCCCGATACTGATGCGCGCTACCCGCGAAGGCGGACATATCGTACTTTCCGGCATATTGGAAGAGCAGGCGGAAGAGGTGCTGCAAGTCTATCGGCAATGGTTCAAAATGAATATTGCAAGGGTGCAGGAAGGATGGGTATTGCTGACGGGGGCGAAAAAGTGAATTCCAAATTTTCTGCAAAATCGCGATTATGGCGCTTATAACCTGCTGCCCTAATTGTGCTGCTACTTTCCGCGTCACTCCGCTGCATTTGCAGGCGCATGGGGGTGATGTGCGTTGCGGACGTTGCGCGCAGATATTCAACGGTTTTGCCTCGCTCGCCACGATGCAGGAGCCGGAAGCAGCTGATTTATCCAAAACGACGGCTGCGGACACGACAGATAACGCTGAGGCGATGTCTGTAAAGAATCTGCCCTCCTCGCCTCTATCTGATCAAGAAGTCCCATTTTCAGCGCCCAGTCACAAAATAATACAGCCCGAAGTAGTAGCGGAAACGGCAACGGAAAGGGAAACTCAGGAAGTGCCGGATCCCGATTCTCCGGTTGCGGAAGAACCGGTTCCGCAAATATTGG
Organism: Nitrosospira sp.; assembly: GCA_039935055.1. Classification (GTDB taxonomy): domain Bacteria; phylum Pseudomonadota; class Gammaproteobacteria; order Burkholderiales; family Nitrosomonadaceae; genus Nitrosospira. Next base: position 17,759 of record JBDTKY010000116.1, on the reverse strand, counting down.
ATACGACCGGTGCGCCTGAGAACTACATGCCGGAAAACCATGCTTTCGACGCAGTACAGCCGCGTAAAACCTCCTCTGCATGGTGTTTTGCCAGCCTGTTTTTGCTTGTCGTCCTGGGCGCGCAGGCGATCTACTTTTATCGCGCAGAGCTTTCTATCATTGCGCCTGGTGCCAGGCCGTACCTGGAGCAATACTGCGAATTATTGCGCTGCACTATTCCGCTGCCTCAAAATTCGAGTTTGCTGAATATCGAGTCATCCGAGATGCAAACGGATACACAGCAAGCCGGCGTCATTACCCTTATTGCCACAGTACGTAACTACGCTCCTTATCCCCAGGTATTTCCGTCTTTCGAACTTACGCTCACCGACCCGCAGGACCGGCCTCTCGCAAGCCGTATCTTCGCTCCTGAAAAGTATCTTGAAAAAAATGTGAATCCGTCCGGTGTTATTGCACCCGATTATGAATTCAACGTAAGACTTTATCTCGACAGCGGCAACTTGAACGCTGCTGGATACCGGCTGTCTCTATTTTATCCAGCCGCTTAATACAACTGGAATTGATCGGAGCTTGATTTATTTCCCATAGTGGTTGAATTTGAAATGTAATAATAGATCGAGTCATCCTTATAGGCGAAGCGATTCGCGTCATCGTCTGCACGCTTTGATGGTCACATCCTCAAATTATGGGCTGTGCTAAAAGCGCATTTGGATTAAAATCGAAGTCCCATCAAATCAAGCATCCGCTCTCTAAGCAGAATGACATCTGAAACTTTGCTCGAAATCAAGGGCCTGAATTTCTCCTATGGGCAGCGTTCCATCCTGAAGGGGATTGACATGACCATGCTTCGTGGCAACGTCATCGCTATCATGGGTGGCAGCGGTAGTGGCAAGACCACGCTGTTGCGCCTTATCGGCGGTGCGATCAGCCCTTCTGCAGGTTATGTCAAAATGGCCGGCAAGATAGTGCATGAACTTAAAAGGGATGAGCTTTTCCAGATGCGCCGCAAAATGAGCATGTTATTTCAGTTCGGCGCGCTGTTTACCGATCTGTCGGTATTCGACAATGTCGCTTTCCAGATGAGGGAGCATACCGATTTGTCAGAATCCATGATACGCGATCTGGTGCTGATGAAACTGCAAGCTGTCGGTCTGCGCGGAGCGCATGATTTGATGCCTGCGCAACTTTCAGGGGGAATGGCGCGGCGCGTGGCATTGGCTCGCTCGATTGCGCTTGATCCGCTACTCATCATGTATGATGAACCTTTTACCGGGCTAGATCCAATTTCGCTAACCGTAATCGGAAACTTGATCCGCCGTCTGACCGACGCGTTAGGTATGACTTCCATCGTCGTAACGCACGATGTGCAAGAGTCTTTGAAGATCGTTGATTACGTTTATTTTATCTCAGAGGGCGTGATCGCAGCGCATGGTACGCCAGCGGAAGTGCGCGGATCGGTTGCGCCTTTCGTGCATCAGTTTGTGCATGGCGAAGAAGATGGTCCTATCCCATTTCACTACCCTGCTGAGGCTTACGCAAGCGATCTGAATCTGGAGGGAAGTTTTGCCTAGGCGCATCGCTGTCGGCATCCGGGGCGTTGGTCATCGCATAATAGATAGTGTTTGGCGGCTGGGCTATGCCAGCCGTTTTTTCCTGCTGACGCTGCTGAAGTCAGGCACCAGCTTTCGGCGCTTCGGTCTGATTATCCGTGAGCTTTATTTCACGGCTGTACTGTCGCTGATCATTATCGTCGTGTCTGGACTGTTTGTCGGGATGGTGCTGGGTTTGCAGGGCTATGAAACGTTACAGAGATTCGGTGCCGAATCTGCCGTAGGTACGATGGTTGCGCTGTCGCTGGTACGGGAGTTGGGACCCGTTGTGGCGGCATTATTGTTTGCCAGCCGCGCCGGTTCCGCCATTACCGCTGAAATCGGGTTGATGAAAGCCACTGATCAATTGGCAGCAATGGAAATGATGGCGGTAGATCCGATTTCGCGGGTGGTTGCTCCCCGTTTTTGGGCCGGTGTGATTTCCATGCCGTTTCTGGCGGCGCTATTTTCCGTGGTTGGCGTGTTTGGCGGGTATTTGATAGCAGTAGTGGTTATTGGCGTAGACGAGGGTTCGTTCTGGTCGCAGATGCAAAATGCGGTGGATTTTCGATACGACATCGTCAACGGTGTTATCAAGACCTGTGTTTTTGGGGTAGCGGTGACGGCAATTGCGGTGTTCGAGGGTTATGATGCATCGCCCACGGCTGAGGGGGTGTCCGGCGCGACAACCCGCACCGTGGTGACCTCTGCACTGGTAATTCTGGGACTGGATTTTGTTTTAACCTCGGTCATGTTCAGGGGAATGAGCTGATGCAGCGAACAACGATGGATTTGTGGGTAGGGCTTTTTGTCATGGCGGGAATAGGCGCATTGTTGTTCTTGGCGCTGAAAGTCGGAAACATGGGCACATACAGCGCCGCGGATAGCTATACACTAGTTGGAGATTTCGAAAATATCGGGGGTTTGAAAGTCAGAGCACCTGTAAAAAGTGCTGGCGTGGTGGTAGGGCGGGTAACGGATATCCAGCTGAACACGGAGACTTTCGATGCCGAGGTGACCATGAGCATAGACACCCGTTATCGATTTCCTAAGGACACTTTTGCCAGCATTCTCACAGCAGGGCTTTTAGGTGAGCAATACATTGGCATGGCGGCTGGAGGAGACGAAACCTCACTGAAGAATGGCGATAAAATCATGAAAACAAATTCGGCGATAATTCTGGAGAATTTGATTGGGCAGTTCTTATTCAACAAGGCGTCGGAGGGGAATGAGAGCGGAAGTAATAAGAATTAATCAGGCTTTTAGCGGTATCCATTCCATTTTTTTCTGTATTTATATAATTTCTGCGAGGAGCTCATGAAAAAATATTTTGGTATCTTGGCATTACTGGCGGCGTGGCTGCTTGCGTTCCCCACGTGGGCAATGGAAATCAGTCCCGATACCTTGGTAGATAATACGGCCCAGGAGGTACTTGCCATCGTCAGGCAAGACAAGGATATCCGGGCAGGCAATACAGCCAAGATTCTCGATCTGGTGGAAGCCAAAATACTGCCTCATTTCGATTTTATGCGTATGACCCGGCTTGCGATGGGCAAGAACTGGTCCAAGGCCGCGCCTGAGCAACAACAGCAACTGGTGAAAGAATTCCGTACTCTGTTAGTGCGTACTTATTCCAATGCGCTGACCACCTATCGTGACCATACTATCAAGGTTGAACCGCTGAAAGCCAAGGCGGACAATAGTGATGCCACGGTAAAAACTCAGGTGATACAAGGTCATGGTCAACAGCCTGTACCTATCGATTACAGCATGGAAAAAACCAATGACGGCTGGAAAGTTTACGATGTAACAGTAGCGGGTGTAAGCTTGGTAACCAATTACCGCAGCACTTTCAATAGTCAGGTTCACGAGGGTGGGGTGGAGAAACTGCTTAAAACACTGACGGACAAAAATCGTGCGCTGATAGCTGGCGATAAAAAGGCTGATGCGGCCAAGTAACCCAGTGACCGCTGAAGTGGTGCTGTCCGATGACGGCAAGTTGAGCGTTGAGGGGTCAGTAACCATCAATAACGTCGTTGCGGTAGTGGCACGGGGTATTGTTCTGTTTGATCGCGAGAATCTGGTAATAGATTTAACACAAGTGGCTGAAGTAGACTCGTCGGCCGTCTGCATGATGCTGGAATGGCAGCGCGAGGCTGCCCGCCGTAACTGCCGTATATGTTTTGCCAACATGCCACAGAATCTGAAAGGCCTTGCTCAATTGTATGGTATTTCCGAATTGATCCGGCTGGCATAGATCCCCAGTGTGTCCGAAGCAGGCGTTGTCCAGCTAGCGGCGCCAATCCTGAGCAGGTAAATTCGATATCGAACGAATCGTTTATCTATTGAAGGCCGTTAACATAAAGGAAAAAAATGATCACACCAGAAAGTATAAAAAATCACATTGAGACCTCCATGCCATGCGAGCTGGTGCATGTAGAAGGCGAAGATGGCCGCCATTTCGACGCCATCATTGTCAGCGCTGAATTCCGCGGGAAGAATAGAGTGCAGCAGCACCAATTAGTCTACCGTGCACTCGGTGACAGGATGAAGCAGGAAATTCATGCGCTATCCATGAAAACCCTGACGCCGGAACAGTGGGCGGAAAGCAGTCCGGCGTAATAGCGATATTTCTGATGTACTACGCCGGGTTCTTAACCCAACTACTCGCACGTGGCAATTTTAGGGAGCGGCCAGTTTACGAAGAAAATTGTGGTCAGTTTTTGAGCAGATATCAATTTTCGTAGCTCGCGCCTATTTTAGGCGGTCGCCACCATCGCCCCCCGCATTTTCTGCATTGCTTTGACCTCAATCTGACGGATACGCTCGGCGGATACGCCCCATTCGTCAGCAAGGTCATGCAGCGTCGCGGTGTCTTTTTCGCGCAACCAGCGTGCCTCGATGATGCGGCGGCTACGCGCATCCAGGCTGGCTAGCGCCTGCTCCAGTCCTTCGCCGCGCAAGCGGCTGGTTTGCTCAGCCTCCAGCAACTGTGGAGGTTCTGAGCCGTCGGTAAGATAAGCAATGGGACTGAATGTCTCATCATCGTCTTCAGACAGAGGCTCAAGTGAGATGTCGCGCCCGCTGAAGCGGGTCTCCATTTCCACTACTTCCTCGGCTTTGACGCCCAGTTGTTTGGCCATCGCATTGATTTCTTCAGGATTCATGGTATCCAAAGCCGGCTTCATACTGCGCAGGTTAAAGAACAATTTGCGTTGCGCCTTGGTGGTGGCGATTTTTACCAACCGCCAGTTACGTAATATGAATTCATGAATTTCCGCCTTGATCCAGTGCACTGCGAACGAAACCAGCCTTACGCCACGTTCAGGATCATAACGTTTGACTGCTTTCATCAGACCAACATTTCCCTCTTGAATCAGATCAGCCTGAGGCAAACCATAGCCCTTGTAACCACGAGCAATAGCGACTACTACGCGCAAATGCGACAACACCAGTTGACGGGCTGCATCTATATTATCTTCATCTCGCAGAGATCGCGCCAAGCGGATTTCTTCTTCCTGAGAAAGAATGGGAAAGCGATTGGCAGACTGAATATAGCTTTCAATGCTACCGCCAGGTGAGGGTACGGTTAAAGCGAAATTCATGCGTTCTCCTTAATTTACTACAAAATTAACCCTACCAATAAGAGAGTCAATAGTTCGAAAAGTTCCCCGTAGAGGTAGCACACTGATAGGTAAGCTTCTGAATTATCGTGGTTCTATTTGCCAGAGATGGTTTGCGACCGATAGCCACGCTCCCGTCCAGCCCAGACACGCGGAGAATAACAGCAGGCCCAGGCTATCCTCAGGGGGAAGATGGTAGAGACGCAAATTGACTTCATATAACTGCATCAAATCCTTCAGTTCATCACCTATCAGGTGGATTCCAAGAGAGATAATGAGCCACGCCGCAACCCCTCCCGCAATTCCCTGTATTGCACCAAAATATAGGAAAGGACGGCGGATGAAGCCGTTGGTCGCACCGATCAACTTAGACACCTCTATTTCATCCCTCTTGGTAAGAATTTGCAGGCGTATGGTATTGAATGTCACGGCCACCAGCGCGAAACCCAGCAGCGCGGCAAGCATTAACACCGCCAGTCGGCCCAGTTTGAGCAACGCGTCCAGCCGTTTGGCCCAAGCCGAGTCAAGCTGCACATATTCGACCTTGGGCCATCCCTGCAGCTCCGTACGTAATGTTTCCAGTGCTCCGGGCGAGAGGCTCCTGGCATTAATCAGGAAAGCATCGGGTAGCGGATTTTGTTCAAGACTATCCATCACGTCCGCCAGTCCACTGCCCTGCTTCAACTGCTCGAGGGCGCTGCCCCTGGAAATAAAATCGAAGCTCGCTACCTGCGGGTGCTGTTTCAAGCGCGATTCAATTTGCTCTACCTCCTCCGTGTTTGCATCCAGCTTCAGAAATAGGCTCAATTGCGGTGCTCCTGAAACCTGTCCCGAGAAAGCCTGGAGATTTTCAAGCAGTATGTAAATTCCAGCAGGCAGGCTGAAGGCGATCCCGATCACGATGATGCTGAGCAGGTTCCCGATTGGCGCTCCTGCCAGTCGTTTGAGCGCCAGGACAAAGGCGTGCGAGTGATGAGAAAACCACACGCTCATGCTGCCAATTGACCGTGATTGAGTTCAAAAATACGCAGACGTGTGTTGCCCAGCAATTCCACATCATGGGTCGCAATTAGAACGGTCACGCCCACTTGATGAAATGACTTGAACATGCCCATGATGTCTCTTGCGTAATCAGCATCAAGATTGCTGGTTGGTTCATCGGCGATCAGTATGGAGGGACGATTTACTATTGCGCGAGCGATGCACAGGCGCTGCTGCTCACCACCGGAGAGCGTTACGGGGCGTGCTTTCTCCTTGTCCAGCATTCCTACCTTGTCGAGCGCGGCGCGCACGCGTCCGGTTGCCGCCCTAGAGCCAAAACCGCTGATTTGCAGAGGCAGTAATACGTTGTCAAACACGGTACGGTCAAACAGGATCTTTTGATCCTGAAAAACCATGCCGAGATTGCGCCGTAAAAAAGGGATTGCGCCGCTCTTGATCGTGCTGACATTCTGGCCGTTGACGATAATGCTGCCAGAAGTGGGACGCTCGATCGCAGCGATGAGCCTCAGCAGCGTGCTCTTTCCCGCTCCCGAATGTCCGGTAATCAAGGCCATCTCCCCTGCCTCCAGGGTAAAGCCGATATTCTTGAGCGCATCGAAGCCGTTGGGGTAACGTTTGCAGACTTGATTAAAGCTGATCATTAAAAAATCTTCTATCGGGAAGGATTCATTTTAACCCTTCGAGAGAACGCAAAAGGCGGAACTGAAAACCTGTGTGGAATTGGGTTACCGCGCGGCTGTCTCAATCAAACAGCGCCTCAACAAATTCATTCGCGTCGAACGGTCTCAAATCATCGATGCCTTCGCCTATGCCAATGAAGCGAATGGGTAACGGCGGTTTTTGCTGGCGTTGCCTGGCTATAGCGGCGATTACACCTCCTTTGGCGGTACCATCGAGTTTGGTGATTATGAGGCCGGTGAGGCCGAGTGCGTCGTCGAAGGCCTGCACCTGATTAACTGCATTTTGCCCTGTGTTGGCGTCGAGCACCAGCAGCACTTCATGAGGCGCACCCTGTTCGGCTTTGGCAATAACACGTTTCACCTTTTTAATTTCCTCCATCAGATGCAGTTGTGTAGCGAGCCGTCCCGCGGTGTCCGCCAATACGATATCTATTCCACGCGCTTTCGCGGCGTTAATTGCATCGAATATCACCGCTGCGGGGTCCGCTTTTTGTTGAGTATTGCTCTCCTGTGCGATGACGGCCACACCATTGCGTTCACCCCAAGCCATGAGTTGCTCGCGTGCGGCGGCGCGGAAAGTGTCGCCAGCAGCGAGCAAGACGGTTTTCCCCTGTAGCTGAAAATGATTGGCGAGTTTGCCGATTGAGGTGGTCTTACCTGCTCCGTTCACGCCGGTTAGCATGATGATGAAGGGCTTGTATGCATCGGTATTCAAAGGCTGCGCCAGCGGCGCAAGCAAAGCGGCAAGTGCTTCCTGTAATGCGCCTTTGAGTTGCGCCGTGTCGGTGAGGCCATTGCTTTTGACTTGTCTTCGTAATTTGTCCAGCAACCAGGCAGTAGCATTTACGCCGGCATCGGCTGTGAGCAGTATGGTTTCCAGTTCCTCGTAAAGTGCTTCGTCTATCTTGCCACCACCGAGCAAGCCGGATAGCCGCTTGCCCAGATTATCCCGCGTCCGGGAAAGGCCCTGTCTGACTCTGGTTGCCCAATCCGCGGGCGTGGTCCCGGCAGGTGCAAAGCTATTTTTGGATTTGAAGAAACTTGGCATTCTGTTAGGCTGTCAACATTAGTCGAAATTCGTTGCTGGAATTGCAAGCAGAATTTTATTCTGGAATTTTATTCCGTTTAGTCGGACTTAGGTTATTAAAAAAATGAGAGCTTATTATCGCGTTACCGATTTTTCTTATGGCTTGAAGGCAATTGCGGTAGCGCTGATTTCGCTGATTTCGTCCGGAGCCTTCGCTACTTCCAATGAGTACTTACTCGGAAACGGCCTTAAGCTGGTCGTCAAGGAGGACCATCGCTCGCCGGTGGTCATCTCACAAATCTGGTACAAGGCAGGCAGCATTGATGAGTTGAACGGTGCTACCGGGGTAGCCCATGTGCTGGAGCATATGATGTTCAAAGGCACGAAAAAAGTTCCTGGTGGTGAATTTTCCAGGCGCATCGCGGCAGCAGGCGGACGCGAAAACGCGTTCACGAGCCGCGACTACACTGCCTATTTTCAGCAGCTACAGAAATTCAGGCTGCCGATGGCGATGGAACTGGAATCTGACCGGATGCGCAATCTGGTATTGACAAAAGGTGAGTTCGCCAAAGAAATCAAGGTGGTAATGGAAGAACGGCGATTACGTACCGATGATCAGCCCCGTGCGCTGGTCCATGAGAAAATGATGGCAACCGCCTATCAAGCGCATCCCTATCGACGTCCGGTTATAGGCTGGATGAACGATCTGGAGAACATGGATGTCAGCGACGCGAAGGAATGGTATGACCGCTGGTATGCTCCGAACAACGCTGTGCTCGTGGTGGTGGGCGACGTAAACCCGAAGGAAGTGTTCGCGCTGGCTAAAAAGTATTATGGTCCAATCAAGTCTCGCCCGGTGCTGACGCTGGATAAACGCAAGCCACAGACGGAACCGGTGCAAGTCGGGATCAAACGGATTACCGTGAAAGCGCCGGCGCGAATGCCGTATCTTGCGATGGGCTACCAGGCGCCAGTGCTGCGTAATCCCGCCACAGACTGGGAACCTTATGCGCTTGAAATGCTGGCAGGAGTAATGGATGGCAACGAGTCCGCACGGCTCAACAAGGAATTGGTGCGGGAACTACGCATCGCCAGTTCGGCGGGGGCTGGCTACGATTCTACTGCGCGCGGTCCAGGGATGTTTTATCTCGATGGCACGCCCAGCGAAGGAAAAACAGTAGCTGATCTGGAGGCTGCCTTGCGTAGCATAGTAGAAAAACTCATGCACGATGGCGTGACTGAAGAGGAGCTTGCGCGTGTCAAGGCTCAGGTCGTGGCCAGTCACGTATTTCAGCTCGATTCAATGTCCTACCAGGCGATGCAGATCGGCCAGCTGGAAAGTATAGGATTGTCTTTTCGTGATGTGGACACAATGTTGAAAAAGCTTCAAGCCGTTACCGCCGAACAGGTACGCGAAGTGGCAAAAAAATATCTGAAAGATGATAGTCTGACTGTTGCGATACTCGACCCGCAACCGCTGGAGCAGAAAACTCCCTTTGCTACGCCTCCCGGCCTGCGGCACTAAAGCTGTGGCCGCGACTTGCCGCTGGCAGATCGAAGCGAATACATTTTGAAATATAAGTTCAATATCGTTTATTCCCTATGCTGTCATACCATCGAGAAATTGATCCACTCAGGTTTTTTGAATTCGCGAAGCGCCTGTCCAGAGAGGTCCCAATGCTAGCGATGCGCTTCATGTTTATTTTAGTGTTGAGTGTTTATTCCCCATGGGCTTTAGCCACTCTGCCGATCCAACAATGGCAATCACTTTCCGGCGCACAGGTATATTTTATTGAAAGCCATAATTTGCCGATACTCGATATCAGTGTGGATTTCAGCGCGGGTAGCGGTACAGATACACCGGATAAATCTGGCCGTGCAGGTTTGACTTTATATTTGCTTAGCCTTGGCGCCGTAGGATTGTCCGAAGATCAAATCGCGAAAGAGATTGCTGATGTGGGTGCTCAGCTTGGCGCTCATTTTGATCAGGATCGTGCGGGCCTCACTTTGCGTACGCTAAGTAGCGTACGCGAACGCAAGCAGGCGCTCAATGTGTTTGGTCGTGTCATACAGCACCCTGAATTTGCTGCAAGCGTATTGGAGCGGGAGCAGGCGCGGATAATTGCCGGATTGAAAGAGGCCGATACCAAGCCCGACAATATTGCCGACCGCGCATTAATGAAAATGCTCTATGGCAGTCATCCCTATGGATTACGCGGTTCTGGCGAGGTTGAGAGTGTGAGCGCATTGCGACGCGACGATCTGATCGATTTCTATCAATCTCACTATTCTACCGCCGATGCGGTGGTCTCTATCATAGGCGATGTGAGCCGTGCAGAAGCTGCAGCCATCGCTGAATCATTAACGAAGGAACTATCGCGGACCAAGCCTGAGGATGTTCTGCCGGCTGTTACAGCACCCGTTGCGCAGACTAAAAGAATTGCCCACCCTGCCACACAAAGTCATATCCTGCTTGCCTATCCGGGGCTACGTCGCGACGACCCCGATTATTTTCCGCTGCTCGTCGGCAATTACATCCTTGGGGGCGGAGGGTTTACGTCCCGCTTGATGGAAGAGATCCGTCAGAAACGCGGATTGGCTTATAGCGTTCACAGCCATTTTTCTCCCCTTAAAGAGGAGGGACCGTTCGAAATCAGCTTGCAAACTAGAAAGGAGCAGTCGGAAGAGGCACTCGCGCTGACCCGGAAAGTTCTGGCCGATTTTGTCGCAGGGGGTCCAACAGAAAAAGAGCTTGTAGAAGCTAAAAAAAATATTATCGGCAGTTTCCCATTGCGCATCGACAGTAACAAGAAAATTCTCGGATATCTCGCTGTGATCGGTTTTTACCACTTGCCTCTTACCTATCTGGACGACTATCTGAAAGCTGTGGACAGCGTAACCGTTGCTCAGATCAGGGATGCTTTTCAGCGCCGTATCAAACCCAGTGGAATGGTAGCCGTCGTGGTAGGAGCCCAAGAGGAAAAATAGAATTTTTCACAGGTTGTGGTTCATTGGCCCAATCGGCTCCTTCCCCCAATCGTCATTGCATGCATGTGATGAGAAATAAAATTCGTATTATCGGCGGTGAATGGCGTAGCCGCCTTATTACCTTTCCAAGCGTTGCAGACCTGCGCCCGACCCCGGATCGGATACGTGAAACCGTATTCAACTGGTTGGGACAGGATATGAGCGGCAAGACCTGTTTGGATCTGTTTGCAGGCAGTGGGGCAATGGGCTTTGAGGCCGCATCCCGAGGGGCGGAGCGGGTAGTGATGATCGAATCCAACCCGGAGGTATTGAAGGCGCTGAAAAGCAACTCGCAAAAACTGGGAGCAAAGCAGATCCAATTAGCGGCACGGGATGCGTTAAAATTCATGGATTCTGATCGGCAGTTGTTCGACGTGATTTTTCTTGATCCACCCTATCGACTGGGCTTGCTACCCCAACTGCTGTCTTTACTCCCTTTACACCTTGCTGAAGATGGACTGGTTTATATGGAAAATGATAATTTTTCCGAGACCGGTACAGATTGGCTGGTCTGGCGCAAAGGATACGCAGGCAAGGTGTGTTACCAACTATTAAAATTCGGGAAGAATGGATAAAGCGATATATCCTGGTACCTTCGATCCCATTACACGTGGGCATGAGGATTTGGTACGGCGTGCCTCGCAGCTGTTCGACCAGGTAGTGGTCGCGGTAGCTGTGAGCAGCGGCAAAAAACCCTCTTTTACCCAGAAGGAACGAGTGGACATGGTGCGGCAGGTGCTTGCAGATTGCCGCAATGTCGAGGTAATGGCTTTTTCGGGTCTTTTGATGGAATTCTCGCAACAGCAGAACGCGAGGGTGATCTTGCGCGGTTTGCGCGCAGTATCTGATTTCGAATACGAATTTCAGATGGCTGGAATGAACCGCAGCATAAATCCCGAAATTGAAACCGTATTCATGACACCATCGGAACAGTATATGTTTATTTCCGCCACTATTGTGCGAGAAATTGCGCTGCTGGGCGGGAGCGTAGACAAGTTTGTGCATCCTCTGGTAGCTGCGCAGCTCCGGAAGAAAATCGAAGAATAATTTTTGAGGTTAACATGACCTTAATGATCACTGATGAATGCATCAACTGCGATGTATGCGAACCAGAGTGTCCTAACGATGCCATTTCGCAGGGCGAAGAAATCTATGTAATAGACCCCGGTCTTTGCACCGAGTGCGTGGGGCATCATGAAGTTTCACAATGTGTGGAAGTATGTCCGGTGGACTGCATCATCCTTGATCCGGACATTGTTGAGACTAAAGCGCAGTTGCACGAAAAGTACCTTGCTCTTGGGAACCTCTGAGCAAGTACTCCGCGAAGCGCGCTGCCGGCAAATCGAGGAGTTATTCAGAGGTTTCCTTGCCGGGCAGCGAGCTCCTCGGGGATAGCGTAGCGTCTCGGCCCAAAAATTGCAGTACCGATGCGGACCATGGTCGCGCCTTCTTCGATGGCGATATCCAGATCCTCGGACATGCCCATCGAGATCGTGTCAAGATCATAGCCAGCCTGTTTGAGCTGATCGTAGGCTTCCCTCAGCATGCGGAACTGGTTACGCTGCAGGGCGGTGGCTTTAGTAAGCTCGGGAATGGCCATCACCCCTCGTAGTTTCAGGCGGGGTAATGTGACAACATACGCTGCCAGGTCAGCGACCTCCTGCGGCGCCACGCCGCTCTTACTATCCTCTCCGCTCACGTTTACTTGCAGGCATATCTGAAGGGGTGGCAACGATTCGGGTCTGTCCTTTGACAAACGGCCGGCGATTTTTTTTCTGTCCACACTATGTACCCAGGCAAAGTTCTCCGCTATGCGTCTTGTTTTATTGCTCTGTATGGGGCCGATGAAATGCCATTCAATGGGTAAATCGGTAAGCATCGGGATTTTTCCCAACGCCTCCTGAAGATAGTTCTCTCCGAAAATAGTCTGCCCGGCGGTAAAGGCTTCGCGTAAGCACTCGGCAGGATTGGTTTTGCTTGCGGCTAAAAGTGTAATGGCTTCGGGTTGCCGGCCAGCTTTGTCCGCAATATCCTTGATACGGGTTTTTACCTTTTGCAGGCCCGAGGCAATGGTTGTCGTATTGGGTTCCATCTTTTGCCTTTTTTTGTTTACGAGTTACTCCGGGCGATCTTACCCATGAGAAAAAATAGTTGAAAAGAGCATGAACATAGTAGAGCTACTCATCTTTATGGTCAAGCTGCCGTCCCGCTCCCGCTGGCAAAAACGATGGCTTGTTCAGAGAGGTCCCAACACATCAGTAAATAACTTTGACATTTTCTGTCTTTAAATGCGCAAACAGGGACTGCAACAGATTATCCTGGAGGCTTACATGCCACGCCTCCCCAAGCTCCAGTTCGCAAACCCCGATCTGGTTGCGGTAAAAGACTGACACTGGGCAATACCCATTGCCGCGTTGATTACTATCGACATGGCCGGCATGGGTGCTGCAATAGGGCGCAAGTAATTCTTTCAGTTTGACGGCGTTCGATTGTCCATTGCAGTAGAGTTCCATGCGCTTGGCGTAGCGTGAGCGAGCACTGTCCAGACTGTAGAGTTGATCAGCGGAAATACGCATTTCATCCCCATTCTCGTCGTCACCTCTCCTATTGCTTACCCTCGCTTCTACCAAAAGCAGCTGGTCCTCCTTCAGCCGCCCACGGACAGACTCGAATAACTCGCTGTATACAACGACCTCCACCCGGGCGCTGCCATCATCCAATACTATGATTCCCATCTTGCCGCGCCGGGTCATTTGTGTGCGCATGGCGTAGACGATTCCTGCCAGAAGCTGCGGTTCCCGCTGGGGATTCAACCGATTCAATCGTGTACGTACGAAACCTTTCAGGTCTTCCGCATAGTCATTGAAGGGGTGGCCGCTCAAATAGAATCCCAGCGCCATTTTTTCGTTTTTCAGCCTTTCCTTGTCTGCCCACGACGGCACGTTAATCAAACTCGATTGCTCCATCGAGTCATTACCCACGCCAAATAGACTTACCTGATTGATTGCACGACCGGCCTGTTCCGCAGATTCCAGTGCGATGCCGACCGATGCCAGCAGGCCTGCCCGATGACCGTTAACGGAATCAAACGCACCGGCACGGATGAGTGATTCGACCACGCGGCGGTTGACAATGCGTTTGTCCGCCCGCCGGCAGAAATCGAACAGATCAGTGTAAGGCCCACTCTGATCACGTGCCTTGATGATCGCTGCAATCGCCGATTCTCCAGTCCCTTTCACCGCCCCCAAGCCATATCGTATGGTTTTCCCGTCTACAGGAACAAAACGATGACTGGACAGATTAATGTCGGGCGGCAGGATGGTAAGACCACTGGCAATGCTATCTTCAAAAAACGCATGCACCTTGTCCGTATCGTCCATGTCGGCGGAGAGGGTTGCGGCCATGAATTCAGCAGGATGATGCGCCTTGAGATAGGCAGTCTGGAACGCGATCAAGGCATACGCCGCCGCGTGCGATTTGTTGAAACCGTAGCCTGCAAATTTTTCCATCAGATCGAAGAGTTCGACCGCATTACGTTCTGTCAGCCCGTTCCTGGTGGCGCCCGCAACAAAAATATCGCGTTGCAACGCCATCTCTTCAACCTTTTTCTTACCCATTGCCCGCCGCAGCAGATCGGCGCTGCCGAGACTATACCCCCCTATCACTTGCGCGATTTGCATCACCTGCTCCTGGTAAATCATCACGCCATAAGTGGGTTCAAGTATGGGTTGCAAGCGTGGATCGAGATATTCCACGCGCTTACCGTGTTTGCGGTCGGTAAATTCAGGAATCAGGGCCATCGGGCCCGGACGGTACAATGCCACCAGCGCGATGATGTCCTCAAAACAGTCGGGCTTCGCCTTCTGCAATAGATCCTTCATGCCGCGTGATTCGAACTGGAACACTCCTACGGCGTTGCCCTGCCGCAACAGCGCATAGGTGGCGGGATCATCCAGCGGGAGATTTTCCAGAGAAAAGGTTTCTGGCTTTGGGGTTTCGGGTTCGGTAACCTCTGCTTTCCGTTCTGCAGCTTCGGAGTTTCGCTGCCTGATGTATCGGACGGTCCAGTCGAGAATGGTCAACGTCCGCAAGCCCAGAAAGTCGAATTTCACCAGGCCAATTTTCTCAACATCATCCTTGTCGAGTTGACTTATTACTGAATCACCCGGGTCCGTGCAATAAACCGGGCAAAAATCGGTAATCTTTCCCGACGCGATCAGCACGCCGCCGGCATGCATGCCAACGTTGCGCGTAAGCCCTTCGAGGCGTTCGGCCAGTTCCAGCAGATTACGTACCTCTTCCTCTGCTTGGGCGCGCTGATTTAGTTGCGGTTCTTCTGCACGCGCTTTTTTCAGCGTCATGCCGAGCTCAAACGGCACCAGCTTCGCCAGTTGATCGACGAAGTTGTAGGGCAAGTCCAGCACCCGCCCGACGTCTCGCACCACTGCTTTTGCAGCCATCGTGCCGAACGTGGCAATCTGCGAAACACTCTCGGCACCATATTTCTGTTTTACATAGTCGATTACGTGTTCACGTCCGTCCTGGCAAAAATCGATATCGAAGTCAGGCATGGAAACCCGCTCCGGATTAAGGAAGCGCTCAAACAGTAAATCATAACGAAGCGGATCGAGGTCTGTAATACCCAGAGAATAAGCGACCAGTGAGCCTGCGCCAGAGCCTCGGCCTGGTCCTACCGGTACATTATTGTGTTTGGCCCAGTTGATGAAATCGGCAACAATGAGAAAATAACCGGCAAACCCCATCTGTACGATGGTGGTAGCCTCGAAATCCAGCCGAGCGCGATATTTTGGCATCTGCGCATTACGCTCGGCGGTGTCGGGAAAGAGCGTTTTCATACGTTCTTCCAGACCCGCCTCTGCCTGGGCACGCAGATAGAGTTCCAGACTCTGATTGTTGGGGGTAGGAAATAATGGGAGGCGATTGACTCCCAGCTCCAGCATGAGATTACAGCGTTTGGCGAGCTCCACGGTGTTGGCGAGCGCCAATGGGATGTCAGCGAATAATTCTGCCATTTCCGCCTGCGTTTTAAAATACTGCTCTTCAGTGCAGTGCTTCGGCCGGCGGCGGTCACCCAGTACGTAACCTTCGGCGATGCACACCCGTGCCTCATGCGCCTTGTAATCGTCAGGATTCAAGAACTGCACCGATTGTGTTGCCACCACCGGCAGATGCAACATGGATGCCAGTGCCAGTGAGCGCTGCACGAGCATCTCGGCATTAGCATGCCCTACTCGCTGCACTTCGATATAAAAGCGGTTCGGGAATAAGTTCGCCCATTCGCGTGCCAGCATTTCTGCCTGAATCAGATTATTTTGCATCAACATCAGGCCAATATCGCCGAGACTTGCGCCGGACAAGGCAATCAGGCCCGCTGTCCCGCTTTTGTTTTCGGAAAACCAGGGTTTTTTGATTTCAGCTCGCCCCTGACGCTGATTTTCACGATAGGCACGGGATAGCAGCCGGCATAACAACAGATAACCAGAGTGAGACTGGCACAACAGTAAGATACGCGCGGGTTTGTCCCGGTCATCTTCGTTACTTATCCAGACATCGCAGCCGATAATCGGCTTTATGCCTTTGCCACGCGCTTCCTGGTAAAACTTCACCATACCGAAGAGATTGGAAAGATCGGTGAGCGCCAGTGCCGGCATGCTGTCGGACACCGCTTTTGCCACTGCGTCGTCGACACGCACGATGCCATCCACGATGGAATATTCACTGTGCAAGCGCAGGTGGACAAAGGCGGAAGACGTGATCATATTGTAGACAATTCTGCGGTCAAGCCCCGATCTCATGACTTAACGGTCAGCTGGATACTAAAAACCGGACTTTAATTTTACACCAATTGAAAGCTTCCAAACTTTTACCCTGCCCTCAGATGCGTCCAGCGCACACTGGCACACCGGCGGCTTCGTCATTCGCCCATATTTGCAACAATGAGCTGGCCTAAAAAACACTTACCAGACTCGAATGTCTGCGTAGCAATCGCGGGGTTCTATACCATGCGGGAAAACTTTGCTGCACGAGAACATCACGCCATACGACGTGAAGCAAGCCTTACGTCGCCGGCTGAGAATAATTGCAAAGCGATCCGTTTATTGCTGATCGAGTCACCTGAAAGAAGTGTCTCAAGAGATGTCTAAGAAATTCTGAGTTCGGATAAGCTGATTTGCGGATTATGGCGCAGCTCAATTACCCGCTCCCCAAAAAAACTGATAATTCTTTCCGGCAGCCATATCAATCTGCCGGGAAACGGCGAATTCAGAAATCCGGCATGCCCTCCCTCTTCGGTAAACTCCAGGGTGACTGCGGATGACACATCATCCGGTCCAGGCAGGACGGACGGCGGCATGAAAGGATCGTTGAGGGCATTGATGACGAGTGTGGGCACCTCTATCTGCCTGAGCCAAGGTTTGCTGCTGGATCGGTCCCAGTAGTCTTCGGTATCTCGAAAGCCATGCAGCGGCGCAGTCACGAGGTTGTCGAATTGATATAACGTAGTGCATGCAGCCACTGCGGCAGCGTCAAACAGATGGGGAAAGCGATAGAGTTTTTCCAGCGCCTTGCGCTTCAGCGTATCGAGAAAGTGGCGGGTATAGAGCAGGTTGAAACCCGATGCCAGAGCGCTCCCCGCGGCGGCCAAATCCAGCGGCACGGAAACCGCCACGGCACCATCTATTAACTGACAAGCTTGTTTACTTTGCTCACCCAGCCATTTCAGAAAGGCATTGCCACCTAACGATACCCCCACTACATAAAGGGGTGCCGCAAAACCCGACAGTTTATTTTG
>JBDTKY010000115.1:0-2970 GCA_039935055.1 Nitrosospira sp. | reverse complement strand
CAGGGAGGTTGGTGTGGGGCTGAAGAAAAATATTCGTGATGCTGATGCCATAGTACGCCTGGCTGACGATGTCCGAGATACCTTCCACCGTCGAGGTCAAGAAGCGTTCGAAGTAAAAAGTGATACGGCCCGAGACATCCAGCGGCAACATGCCGGCATAAGCCCAGACTACGGAGATCACGGGAATCTTGATAGTGGGAAAGACGTCTGTTGGCGAGTGCCGTATCGCTCTGATTCCAAATATAACGATCAGAATTGAAAGAACCACGAAGGTGTAAGGCCTGCGTAACGCAATAAGTACGATTTGGTTCATACTATGTGTTTCCTCTTATATCTTCGGTAAAAAATTCACTTGCCTACAACATTGCACGTAAGGAGGAGGCTATTCTTTCAAGTTTAGACGTGCAGCCTCCAGCCTTGCGCCTCCAAACGGTCTGAACGGGGTTATTGCCGATCCCTTGCCAAACCCAGGAGTTGATCGCCGGGCAGCAGATCTCAGGAGAATGGGGGGGGCGGGAGTCGGACCGGCCCCGCTGTTCCAGAGAATCTCGTCCCCGGCCCGGCATCGTCCGGGTCCGGTTTACGCCAGGCGCTCTCATCCGATTCGCCTTCGTTATGTATTGCCCGATTGCCGCGTCGGCGTATATCTCGGCAGATTGTGATGGCCAGATGGGTTGCCCGATATCGATAAGATGGACGTTACAGCATCGGCCCCCGGTATCGAACCGTAGCTGGTTAGGAAGTGTTTTGGCAATTAAGAGAAAGATGGCGCCGAAGGCTGCAGTAGCGGGATTGTTTCCCGACGCGATGGCAATCGCCGCGGCGACCGAGGATATTTTTGCGATATTTTTGCGTTTCACGGTTTCGCCGACTTGAAGAGCGGGAAAGCTCTGAAAGCTCTGAAGCTTGTTGGTATGCTCCAGCGCATAGTCAAATCCAATCTCGGCAGCCTCGTCGTCTGTCTTCCCGGCAGCTCGGGGAAAAACAACCCGGCACATTGTCAGGATCTGGTTCACGTTCAGGCCGCAAGCTCCGAAGATCGTTGCCGATGCGGCCACAGCTCCGCAGGCGATTTGCTGGGGGCGAGTGCCTGCTGCGGCCCATTGCGCCGCATTTGCCACCGCGTTCGAGATGGCCTGGCTTACGACTCGCATGTTGTCCGCATTCAGGAGTCCTGTGACTCCCCCTGAGTGGTCCTTGTCGTAGTGGCTGACGAGAACGTGATCGAGGGGGTAACCGTAACCTCTGAGAACGGGATCGATAAAGTTGTGGACTGTCTCGGCATACCCGAGTAGCCCGCCATCGATCAATATCGTCCGCTGCCGCCCGGCTGCCACGTCTGCCGCAACAACGAGCGCACTTTCGCCCTGCCTGACGTCAATCGTATGGATGGTGAGTTGCATAGCCATGAGCTTCCAAGTTTTCTCTTTCAAGGATGAAATCAAGTTATCACACCCCTTGTCAGGAAAATATTGCATATTGGTGGTCATTTAGTGAATATTACGACCTGAAAATGGTCGTTTTGTGAATATTACGACCCGGAAGTGGTCATTTTGTGAATATTTTGACTTGGAAGTGGTCATTTTGTGAATATTGCGACCTGAAAGCGGTCATCTACTGAATACTGCGGCCTGAAAGTGGTCATTTTATGAATACTGCGACCTGAATCATTCCAGAAGCGTTGACGGCTGTAGAGCTCTGTATGAGAGGGGGAAGTGCTGACCGAAGCGCAGGTTTCTGCTTTGGAGAAGAAGCAGGATGGTCTGTCTTTCACCACTGGAAACATCCATGCTTTTATCACCGGTCCCAAGGGATGAGTATGAGAGGATGAGTATGAGAGACAAACCTGGACAATTCTATTCGTTGCTAACAGGCTTTTTTTGAGGCCCATCCGGCTTTTTAGTCGTAGCTGGGCATAATGGGGTCACCACACCAAGAGTCAAAAATCGTACGCTAAGGAATTGTGATGTGGCTTGGACGGGCAACGCGATGAGAACCAAGTAGTCAGCCCACGCTGGGCCTGAGCCTTCTCTCGGTCTTGAATCACTCACTCGCCCTGCATTGTACCTGCTGCGACGCTAGTCTCTCCATGCCGGAAAACCCGGTAAGCCCTGGAAGAAATCCATGTCGTGGCTGGGCCAGAGTTCAGCGCCCTCCTTGCGCGCCAATTCCTTGAGCTTGCGGATACTCGCCAGCGCCAGCGCGTCGTTATCCTGCCAGCAGCATGCCGGCGCAATTTCCTGGTGCAAGTTTTCACTCAGATCGGCCGCATCTCCGCAAATGATGACGGGCCCGCGTTTTGGCAGCTCGATAAATAGCGACATATGGCCAGCGGTATGGCCAGGGCTGGTGATGGCATGCACACCCGGCGCCACAAGATATTCGCCGGTTTTTATCCGCCATTCATCCGCGTTGGTCAATTCGTCGGCAAACACGCTGCCATCCGCTCCGCTACGCGCAGCGGTCAACTCGCCGGCCTGGATATGCACTTCGCAGCCCGGCAGATCGCAAAGACCGCCCGCGTGGTCGAAGTGCAAATGCCCGATAAACACAACGTCTATATCGGATGGCTCCAGCCCAAGCTGGGCCAGATAATGCGGAATGCGCTGCCCTTCCTGCATTTGCGGCAGCTCCACCTGCGGACGCATGGGATCAAAATACCTGGCACGCAAGGCTGGGCCGGCCACCTTGCGGTAGTCGCATCCCGCATCATACAGAATGCGTCCGTTGGGTGTTTCAATCAGATAGGCGAGAATCGGCGCATCGATGAATTTGCCATGACCGCGATTGCGTGTCGAGAGGGTCTTCTCATAGCGAATCGTGCCCGTAAGTAGGGACCAGATTTTCAGAGCATGAGCCACGCTGACTCCCGGAAATGTGTCCGCCTCATGTTAACTCATATTAATCGATAGAAAACTTTTGACAGCGTATCGCTATCCGGTCATTCTTGACCCATAGTCGTTCAGCCCC
>JBDTKY010000114.1:0-11801 GCA_039935055.1 Nitrosospira sp. | reverse complement strand
TTGTGTCCGGGGCGGTCGGAAACCAGATCATGCCCTTTTTCCCTGCTGGCATCATGTTTGAATTCTTTGAGTTTCTGTAGCCCTTTTTTAGGTCCATAATTTGCATAGAGATATGCTGCGCTTGCGTTTGCGACGAGTATCCACGTGATGCTCATGACTCCTCCGTGAGATGGTGGTAAAGTAACACAACGTAATACACCTCAATTAATGGACAATGAATTCTCAATATAAGTTTCCCTCCACAAGGTATCAGTTCGATCCATTATAGTCCTAAATAACCATTCAATCAGCTCCTTGAAAATCCTCGCTCTCGATACTTCTACCGAGTATTGTTCGATTGCACTGTCGCTGGATGGCGAGATACTGAGCCGGGAGGTTCTTGCGGGACAGCGGCATTCTGAACTGATTTTGCCAATGTTACAGCGGATGCTGGCGGAAACGGGGTTGACGCTGGCGCAATTGGACGGCATTGTTTTCGGCGCCGGACCAGGCTCTTTCACCGGTCTGCGCATTGCTTGTGGAGTGGCGCAGGGACTCGCTTTTGGGGTGGACCTGCCAGTGACAGGCATCTGCACGTTGGAGGCATTGGCGCAGCAAGCAGCCGGGGACGGAAATGTAATTACAGCGATTGATGCCCGCATGAATGAGATTTATCATGCCGCCTACACAAAAGCGGCGGAGGGATGGCAGCCGGTGAGCGGGCCGGCTGTCTGTTTGCCGCAGCATGCGCCATTAGTGCGTGGATGCGGCTGGATTGGTTGCGGCAGCGGCTTTGCCATATATGGGGAAGCGTTACGCGCCCGCTACGATGGATGTCTTAGTCACATCATCAGTGATCTCAGGCCTCATGCACGCGACATGGCTCAGCTGGCCATACCCATATTTGCAAAGGGACTCGGTATCGATCCCGCCAATGCGGCACCACTTTATATCCGTAACAACGTAGCCCTGAAGGAAAAGGAACGATGAGCGCCCAATTGCAGGAAATGCCTCGCATCAGGCGCATGTTTCTAATAGATCTGGATGCGGTAGTAGCTATCGAGCGGGAGGTTTTTCTCTTTCCCTGGACGCGTGGTAATTTCTGCGATTCAATCGACTCCGGTTATCATTGTCTGGTATTAGAGCAGGATGGTCACCTTTCTGGTTACGGAGTGATGATAATTGGACCGGAAGAGGCCCATTTGCTAACCCTTAGCGTTGCCGCTGAATCTCAACGGAAGGGCTGGGGCGAAAGATTGTTGCGCCATTTTATTCATATCGCTAAAGAACAGCACGCGCGGTCGATGTTTCTGGATGTGCGCGAATCCAATCATGCCGCTGCGCGGCTATATGAGCGCATCGGGTTCAAGCAGATCGCCAAACGCAAGGATTATTATCCTGCGATGGGAGGACGCGAAGACTCATTGGTAATGGAGTTGATGTTGTGACTGCAGCCGGAAACTCCAGGCGTGCCAGGCGCATTGAAATACTCAGAGAGCTGGGTTTGACGCCATTATGGCGCGCTAAAGCGCTCCATGCGCCCAATCAAGCTCCTGCTATGGAGGCTGGGTCGGGGGAGCAGGTCTTTAATCGTGAGGTTGTTGCGGCTGAAGACCGGCGTTCGGAAATCCTGCGGATGGGTTGGGATCAGCTTAAGACGAGTGTAGAAGGTTGTGTTGCCTGTCCGTTATGCCAGTCTCGTTCCCGCACGGTATTTGGCGTAGGCGATATGAATGCCGACTGGCTATATGTTGGCGAAGGGCCGGGTGCCGAGGAGGATGCCAGAGGGGAACCCTTTGTCGGATCATCCGGTAAATTGCTGGATAACATGCTGGCGGCAATTGATCTGAAGCGCGGCCGGAATGTTTATATCGCAAATATCGTGAAATGCCATCCACCCGGCAACAGAAACCCTACCTCCGATGAAGCGCAGCAGTGCGAACCGTATCTTGCGCGGCAAATCGAGTTGATCAAACCCAAACTTATTGTTGCACTGGGGAAAATTGCTGCGCAGAACCTGCTGCATACCGATGCGAGTATCGTCAGTCTTCGCGGCAGACTGCACGAGCATTCCAGCATCCCGGTTATCGTCACGTATCATCCGGCCTATCTGCTACGCACGCTTGCTGACAAAGCGAAGGTCTGGGAGGATTTGTGTTTTGCGAAGAGCACGATGCAAAGCTTGGGAACCTCTGAATAAGTTCCCCGGACTTGCCAGCAGGGACGCGACACCGTCCCAAGCAGGGGGCGGTAAAACCAGCGCACACTACGTTACATCCTCGACAACCTTTGTGGTGCGCCTTGTGATCACCGTGGATTTTGCCATCAACGTATTCGGCTTCAGCGTTTTTCTTATTGCAATCTGTGATTTAATCCCCATTTATCCAAAAGATTAACCAAACAAAATTTTCAGGAAGAATGCCATGCGTAACTTGCTGTCGTCACTAATGTTGCTTCTTGCCATTACCCTAAGCGGCTGTGGCTACAATACCCTGCAGTCTACCGATGAGCAGATCAAGGCGGGCTGGGCAGAAGTGCTGAATCAGTATCAGCGGCGCGCTGATCTGGTGCCCAACCTCGTGAATACAGTAAAGGGTTTCGCAGCGCAGGAGAAAGACGTGCTGCTGGGTGTGACCAATGCACGTTCCAGGGTGGGCAGCATTCAGGCTACGCCGGAACTCATCAACAATCCGGAAGCATTCGCAAAATTCCAGAGCGCACAGGGAGAATTGTCGAGTGCCCTGTCGCGCCTGCTTGTGGTGGCCGAGAACTACCCGCAGCTTAAATCGGATGCTAATTTCCGTGAATTACAGGCGCAGCTGGAAGGTACAGAAAACCGCATCACCGTGGCGCGTAACCGTTACATCAAGGCGGTCCAGGAATATAACGTGGTGGTGCGGTCATTCCCCAGCAATCTTACCGCCATGGTGATGGGCTTCCACGTGAAGCCCAGCTTTACCGTCGAAAATGAGAAAGAAATTTCCACCGCGCCCAAAGTAGATTTCGGTGCGCCCCCGCCAGCAAAAAAATAGAAATTGCGTCCTACTGATTTTTTATGATGCAAACCTGGGGAAAAACGCTCGCACTCGTCGCATTGCTTCTTTCCGCCTCTTTATCGGTGGCGGAAGTAGCGGTTCCGCCAATCCAGTCCAGAGTTACCGATCTTACGGGAACACTTTCCGCGACTGATTCCGCGCAACTGGAACAGAAACTGGCGGCGTTTGAGGTGAAGAAAGGCGGTCAGATTGCAGTGCTGATCATTCCTACGACTCAGCCGGAAACCATTGAACAGTATTCGATCCGCGTCGTTGATGCCTGGAAGCTTGGTCGAAAGCGTGTTGATGATGGCGTCCTGCTGATAATTGCGAAGCAGGACAAGACAGTGCGCATAGAAGTGGGTTATGGTCTGGAAGGCGCGCTGCCTGACGCCGTGGCCAAACGTATCGTCGATGAAATCATTGTCCCTGAATTCAAGCGGGGCGATTTTGCCGGGGGCATTAATGCGGGTGTCGAGCGAATGATGGCTGTGATAGCCGGAGAGCCGCTGCCGCCACCCCGGATAAGGCACGATACCGGCGGTTCCGCAGGGGCGAGCGCGGTTCTGGACAATATTATTCCGATTTTCATAGGGTTCATCGTGCTCGGCAAGATATTGCAGTCCCTTTTTGGACGTCTCATTGGCGCCAGTGTAATGAGCGTTGCTGTAGGGTTCGTGGGCTGGGTGGTTTTTTCTTCAGTAATCTTTGCCATCATTATTGCGGTTCTTTCGTTTTTCGTGAGCTTGTTCGGGAATGCAGGCGGCGGAATTGCCAGAGGGGGGCGGGGTGGCTGGCCTGGTGGCGGATTTGGCATGGGCGGAGGTGGGGGTGGCTTTGGGGGTGGCGGCGGTTTCAGTGGGGGTGGTGGCGGGTTTGGCGGCGGTGGCGCATCGGGGAGATGGTAAGTGAATTTCCCACGCATACTGCGGCATCTTTTCACTGGACATCTGGCGGTGCGGCGCATATTTCCCGTTTCTTCCCTGGCAGCTATCGAACACGCCATCAAACAGTCAGAAATGAGCCATGAGGGCGAAGTCCGCTTTGCGGTGGAGACTGCATTGAACACGCTGCCTCTGCTTAGAGATCAGCCAGCGCGAGACCGGGCGGTAGAGGTATTTTCCCAACTGCGGGTGTGGGACACTGAGCATAACAACGGCGTGCTGATATACCTGTTACTCGCAGACCGTGACGTTGAAATCATTGCAGACCGCGGAATCAATGTCAGAGTCGGCAGTGATGAGTGGGAAAAAATCTGCCGCGAAATGGAAGCTGCTTTTCGTCAGGGTCGTTTTGAATCAGGGGTCATCGCCGGAATCAGCGCTGTCGGTAGCCATTTGCAAAAACATTTTCTGACAGGGCGGGAGAGCGGGAAGAATGAACTACCCGATACACCGGTTATTTTGTAGCGTGTATCAAGATACCGCTAATGTCCCTTATGAGCCCCAATCAAATGGAGAGAATCTTCAATGCTTTGATTGTGCAGGTGCCATTGCCGTATCAGCGCCATGATGACTGCCACAAATAGGCCGAACAGAACAATAACGGTGTAAACATGCACGTTGAGACTCACTAGTATCGCATATACCGCCAGCATGGTGAGAATGCTCAGATTCTCGTTGAAATTCTGTACCGCTATGGAATGACCTGCTCCCATCAGTATATGCCCACGGTGTTGCAAGAGAGCATTCATCGGCACTACGAAAAATCCTGCCAGCCCGCCTATCAGTATGAGAAGCAAGATCGCAATCCACAGCTCGCGGGCCAGAATCATGGCCATCACCACAATACCCATCGCAATGCCAAGGGGGATAACTCTCACGGACTGCCGCAGCGACACCAGTCGTGCCGCAACAACCGCACCTACCGCAATGCCGATGGCGACCACGCCCTGCAACTGCGCGGCTTTATTTAAAGGGTAGCCGAGTGCTGCATCCGCCCATTTCAATACGATAAATTGTAATGTTGCGCCCGCACCCCAGAACAGTGTGGTGACGGCGAGAGAAATCTGTCCGAGTTTATCCGTCCATAACAATTTCATGCAGTGTTTGAACTCATGTACCAGGAATATGGGGTTCTTCTTGAGAATGCGGTGATCGACGCCGGTGTTGGGAATGTATAGATTAAAGATAGCGGCGATGCTATAAAAAATAGCGATCAGGAGAATACCTGCTTCCGGTATGGTATCCACACCCGTGTCTATGAGAGGGAAGTCGAATCCTAGAAATATGGCCGAGACGGCGGGTGTTATCAGCAATCCGCCCAATACCGTGCCCAGCACGATGGAAACTACGGTTAAACCTTCGATCCAGCCATTGGCAATGACCAGTTTTTCCGGGGGAAGCAGTTCGGTAAGAATGCCGTATTTTGCTGGGGAGTAAGCGGCTGCTCCAAGCCCGACCACCGCGTAGGCGGCTAGAGCAAAGTACTGGTGCGCAGCCAGGAAAAGCAGACTACAGCCCACGATTTTGATAGTGTTGCTAATGAACATGACCCGCCCTTTGGCCATGGAATCGGCAAAAGCGCCAACGAAAGGAGCAAGAACCACATAGAACAAAACAAATACAAACTTGAGCATGGGGGTGAGATAAGCGGGGGCGTGCAGTTCTACCAGAAGTGCAATGGCAACGACCAGCAGCGCATTGTCTGCCAGTGAAGAGAAAAACTGTGCGGCCATAATGGTATAAAATCCGCGTTTCACGCTATTCCCTCTCCAAAAACTTTATCATCATAAGGCGTGCGATTATACAATGGTCATCAGGGTTATTTTGACGAAAAAATTTATACCACGAAATACCCGCCAATTGAAACCAGCCTGGTTCAGCATCACTAATGAAATCCCCCTTACGCTCTGAACATTAATGTCGCGTCCCATTCAGGCGCTGATTGATCTCTCCGCGCTGGAACATAATCTATCCGTCGTCCGCCGCCACGCTCCCCGCTCGCGTGTAATGGCAGTGGTCAAGGCCGATGCTTACGGTCATGGATTGCTGCGCGCCGCCGAGGCGCTGGGGCGTGCAGATGGCTTTGCCATGCTTGAAATGGATGCCGCTGTTCGTTTGCGTGAAGCGGGCTATCGCCAGACCATTTTGCTGCTCGAAGGTTTTTTTGCCATAGAGGAGTTGGCGTGGATCGAGCAATATCATTTAAGCACCGTAATTCACCATCACGAGCAACTGGCTATGTTATCAGCATACAGGCAACGCGGTAGGCTGGATGTGTTTCTGAAGCTCAATACTGGCATGAACCGCCTCGGCTTTACGCCGGAGCAATTCCCGGGCGCGTTGGAGACTTTAAAGGCCAATCCTGCTGTTGGGCAGATCACGCTTATGACCCATTTTGCCCGCGCCGATGAGTCCGGCAGAAATGAAAGCGTTGCCGCGCAGTTACAACGTTTCAACGCTGTTGCCGGAGGACGAAATTTGCCGTGCTCATTGGCTAATTCTGCCGCTATTCTGCGCTATCCGGAAACACATGCCGATTGGGTGCGGCCTGGCATCATGCTTTATGGCGCATCACCATTTACTGACAGGACCGCTGCCGAGCTGGATCTGTATCCGGCAATGACAGTATCCAGCAAGATCATTGCGGTGCAGACATTGAAGTCAGGAGACGGAGTTGGATATGGCCACATTTTTCGCGCCGATCGGCCGATGCGTGCCGGCATTGTTGCGGGCGGTTATGCCGACGGTTACCCCCGTCACGCCCCTGCCGGTACACCGGTGCTGGTGAATGGCAGGCGTACCCGTGTTATCGGACGTGTGTCCATGGATATGCTGCATGTAGATTTGAGCGAAATCGAAGATGCCGGGGTGGGTAGTCCGGCAACACTCTGGGGAAAGGGATTGCCGGTGGATGAGGTGGCGCAGTCGGCAGGTACGGTGGGTTATGAGTTGCTATGTGCCTTGGCGCCGCGAATGCAGATAGTTACATAATCCCGGATGATCCATTAGCGGCTCTCAGCCTACCCGAGCGCTGGCAGTCAGTTTGCAGCCATTTTTGCCGCTTGCTTGGCGCATCCACAAGATGCAAAAAAGGCGATCAACCTGATCGCCTTTTTTTGGGCTTCCAATTCGGGAATTACTCTACTTTTGCCTTGGCGCGCAGGTCGGCAACAAAAGTGGCAAATTCCCGCTGCAATACACGTTGCGCCAAATTTTGCTTTATTTCCTCAAATGGCGGAATTTTCAAGGGTCTTACATCATCCAATCGAATTACATGCCAGCCAAAAGGTGTTTTCACTGGCTGCTCGGTGAGTTGACCCTTGCTAAGTTTGGTCAAAGCTTCGGCAAATGGCTGGACATAGCTTGCAGCAGGGCTCCAGTCAAGTTCTCCACCCTTACCTTTGCTGCCGGTATCCAGGGATTTTTCCTGGGCAATTTTGTCAAACTTGCCGCCTTTCTTGATGCGAGCGATAACGTCCTTGGCTTCTGCCTCGGTACTGACCAGAATGTGATGTGCCTTGTATTCTTTATCACCCATCTGAGTTTTCAGCGCGTCATATTCTTTACGCAGTTCTTCGTCGCTAACCGGATGGTTTTTTACGTAATCGATTTGATATGCCCTGACCAGTGCGGTCAGACGGGCAATTTCAAGCTGGGCTGTAAAATCGGGATCCTTGTCGAGCCCTTTTTTCAGCGCCTCCTGGGCTATCACTTCTTCGGATATGAGATCCTCACGCAAGGCTTTTCTGGCTTCCGGACTGTCCGCCTGCCCTTGGGCCGCACGTGCCTTTACTATAAATTCAAGGCGCGATTGAGGAATTGTCACCCCATTAACTTTGGCCATGGATCCGGCAGATTGAGCCTGAACAGCCGTTACGGCAATCAAGCCAGAAATACCCAGTACCGTCAATTGAGAAAATTTCATAAAACTCATAGGATTTCCTTGTCAGTGGATTGAATCAGATCAGATTTCTTCGGGAGTATACGCTTTTATGCTCAGCGCGTGAATATCCTTATGTATCATCTCTTTCAGTGCTGTATAGACCAGACGGTGCCGGACCAGGGTGGATTTGCCAGAAAAATTGCGTGAGATGATAGTAAGAAAATAGTGTCCGCCACCGCTTTTGGCACCCTCATGTCCCGCATGCCTGGCGCTTTCGTCCAGGATTTCAATCTGCTCCGGGTCAAGAATAGCCAGCTTCTGCCTGATTAATTCGACAGTACTCATTATCCTAAAATTATCCTAAATCCGGCAGCTGGACAGGGTAGAGTGCAATTCATCCTGTGGCGAACTCGCCAAAAAAAATGAAGGTCAAGCGAGGTAAACCCAGATAATCCATCAGGCGGCTCTGCGAGCCTACCCGAGTGCTGGTGGTCAGTTTGCGGTCATTTTCGCCGCCGTTTTTGCCGCTTGTGCGGCGTCCATAGATCAAGTTATGGACTTCTCCCAGCCAGCAAAACTGTTTCGCAACCTGCCTCACCGTCATCTCGCATCCTAATGGATTATCTGGGATAAAAAGTCGTTGCGAGTCATCGCGCTTAATTTAAAGATGAGCTGAGAAATGAGCGGTCAACTGCCGGATTCAGGATCAAGGTTACGGCGGCAGAACTTTTTTGAATGGATTGACGGTCAATTTCGCATATACGCCTGAAGTAGCATATGGGTCGGTCTCCGCCCAGATGCGTGCCGCTTCGAGCGACTCAAATTCAGCCACGATAAGGCTGCCGGAAAATCCCGCGGGACCGGGGTCCGGGCTATCAATCGCCGGGTAGGGTCCCGCCAGGATGAGACGTCCCTCTTCCTGCAACGTATTGAGGCGTTCCAGATGCGCGGCACGCGCTGCAAGACGTTTTTCCAAGCTCTCGGGGATATCTTCGCCACTTATCGCGTATAGCATCATGCCTCTTTATCTTCCTTTTCTTCCATATATTTTCCCAGCATCAGTCCTTGCAATACGACAAATACCAACATCAATCCCATGAACCCGAACAGCTTGAAATTGACCCAGGTTTCAGTGGAATAATTGAAAGCCACATAGAGGTTAGCTCCGCCCATCAAAGCGAAAAATGCGGCCCAACTGGCATTCAGGCGGCCCCATATGGGTTCGGGCAGCGAGATCTGCTCTTTCATCATGACACGGATCAAATTTTTCTTGAAAACCGCATGGGCTAATAGCAGGGCGCCAGCAAATAACCAATAGAGCACAGAGGGTTTCCACTTGATGAAAGTTTCATCTTGCAGTATCAATGTGGCACTACCGAAGATGACGATAATAACGAGACTTATCCACAGCATGGTTTCAACCTTGCGATGGCGAAACCACACCCAGCCGATCTGCACAAAAGTGGCAGCAATGGCTACAGCGGTGGCAGCGTAGATTCCATAAATCTTGAAGGCCACGAAAAAAAGGATAACCGGAAAAAGATCAAAAAGAAACTTCATAGTGCCGACTGTTCAGTCTACGGTTGGTTAAGAAGTGATTATGACGGTTACACTTGGAAAAAGCTATTGAATTTCGGGGGATAGATCGAGCAAAAAAATTCCGGCGGATTGGAATCAGCTATGATTTACCATCCCCTGATCGAGCTTGGTGGAGTGGAATTGCTGCAACCGGCAATTCTGATTAACGTTGCTGATGAATGCCGCTTCAGACGTGCTTCAGTGTAAATGTACAGGCGCCACTTCGCCTTCTTCGGGAAACTCGGCATGGACCACCTCGCCTTCCGGGTCTGGAAATAGTGGTGCGCCGCACTCTTCGCAATATTCCAGCAGGAAACGATTGTCCAGCAATGTAGTATGCGCTATTCCACACTCCCGCAGTGTCGTTTCGATTTGCGTCACAGTATCGCTGTTTTCGTCTTCGTCTCCTACCAGTGCCCAGACGATGCCGTAGAGTACTTCGTCGCGATCCTTGAGGGTAAAACTTATACGGTATTCCTCCAGCCACTGATCGTAAAAAGGGGCGATCACCGCACGTAGCCTGTTTGCTGAAATACTCAAAGTGGATTGTAGAAAATCAACGGTGGCGCGCATGGAATAGGGCCGGGCGAGGCGATCCGCCATGCGCCATGCCGAAAAAAAGCCGTCAGGTATCAGCAATTCGAACGCGCAGCCCTGGAATAGCGGCCGCAGGGCTTCCGTTCCATTGGTCTGCCATGCAAGCAATATTTCCTGCTTCGAAAACCTTGCCGCAGATGAATTGCCGACACCTTTATCCTCGCTGCTTGCGTTGGCCTCCTGCCAGCGGAACATGGGCTTTCCCTGAGGCGCGGCAATCGCACCAAGGAGATAACGGGTATCGGATAGAAAACGCCCGGTTTCAGCCAGTTGACGTGGATTCATATGCACCTCCCGTTCCCCCGCCGCTGCGGCCACCCACAGCTTGCTGGCCAGTTCATGTGTAAGGTGATAGCCGCGTGGCAACTGATCGGGACTGAACAGGCAATCCGCTAGCACGAACTGTACATCCGCAGCCAGGACATGAGCCTGCAACTGCACCCGGAGATCGGCAAGCACCGATTCAGCAACCGGCCCCGAAGGGATCGAAAAGCGCGACCACGTCAGCACGGGCGCCGCGAACATCAGCACATCACAGTTGCGGTCCTCGCGCGTCAATATGCTGCATTCGATCGCCGCTTCGATGGCGTAAATGAATTCACCATAACCCGCTGGATCAGTATCATAAAGTTGATCCAGCACCGCTTCAAGATTTTGATCATCGCCTGTTCGCAATTGGGCGTGTATCTTTGCCGCAAGCCGGTTTTCCCAAAACGCATCCTCAATACGGCTACCGGAAGCGGCAAGCCCCACGGCCAGACGAGACAATTCCTGAACCACGCGTGGAGATTTGGTACGATGAGGGACGCGGGGTTTTTTCATGAAAGGAGTGGGTACGGGATGGCTAAAAAGACATTTTAACCTAAATCCACTAGCGGCGAGGGGCGTACCTTTTTTAGCGAGGAGAGGCGGGTCTTTCGGGTAAATTAATTATGCCATCCCCCTCTGCATTTTCTGTAAGGGGAAGCTCGGCAGCATATATCCATTGATTCATGCAAGATATCTGGATATAGCCGGGCTTCCCGTAACCAGAAAATTCTCAGTACGGAAGTTTGGCACCCAGTACATCTACACGCTCGATCTGCGGTGCCTCGGCGAGCAGGTCGGCAGCATTGGCCATAAGCGCGGCGGCGATCGGGCTGGTGAGATGCGCAGACCGTCCCGCCTCGTCGGCAAATGCATCGAAAATACCAAACGTGGAAGGGCCCAGTTGCAGTGCGAACCAGATGGGTGTAGCGGCCTCCTGATTTGCCAGTACAAGCCCCTTTTCGAGAAAACTGGCTACATCGGCCTCTTTTCCTGGCTTGGCTTGTAATCGTACCAACAGAGCAACTTTTACCATGCTAATTCCTTTCTTTTAAAGTTGGACAGAGCAGACTTTAGAGATATTGCAGGCTTTGCCAAGTGGCAGGATTGACATATTTAATATAATTCTTGTCATGCGTTGCGTAGCAAGATCGGCAGGGCGGTGAGCGAGCTGCTTGAATTTACTGATCTTTCTGGTAATAAGTGCCTAGCCTGGCGTCCCAGTGTTAAAATTATCCCTTCCATGGACCAGCCGGTACAACACCGGCAACACCAGCAGCGTCAATGCGGTGGAGGACAGAATGCCCCCGATTACTACTGTCGCGAGGGGTCGCTGCACTTCGGCGCCTGTTCCGGTAGCAAGGGCCATGGGGACGAATCCGAGAGCTGCCACCAGTGCCGTCATGAGTACCGGACGCAGCCTGGTGAGTGCGCCATCCGTAATGGCATCATCGAGCGTCATGCCTTGCGCTCGCAGAT
>JBDTKY010000113.1:0-2457 GCA_039935055.1 Nitrosospira sp. | reverse complement strand
CTCTGCTAAAGTCTACGTTGGGGGAAGATTCCCCGGGCTGGTTTGATGTCATCGGCGCGGGGGACATCGTCCCCGGGAAGAAGCCCGAACCGGATATCTACCATTGGGTGCTCGAGCAGCTTGGATTACCGGCACACCAATGCATTGCGATAGAGGATTCGGAGAACGGGATAAGGGCATCGCTTGCTGCCGGGCTCGACACGGTAGTAACAGTCAACGATTACACCCGGTTGCAAGATTTCAGCGGAGCCGCGCTGGTATTGTCGGATCTGGGCGAACCCACCCAGCCATTCACTGTGCTTGAGGGAGACGCGCATGGCACCGTATGGGTGGATGCGGAACTGCTGCTAAAGTTGAAAGCTTGGCGAGTAAGCCGTTAAGCAGGCAAGTCACAAGCTTTGTTGTTTTTAATCGGAATCGGAATTGGAATTGTCATATGGAAGAGGTAGTATTGCCATTTTCTTACCCTGACAATTTCTGACAAGAAGAATGCTGCATCCCCGCGCCGCCGGTTATTCCCGTCGAATCCTGTACGTCTTTGAAGGCGTGGGGCTCGTCGTTATTGCCCTTGCCACGATATATGCGGGCTATCAGGAAGCTATGCTGATGGTCCACAACGGCAGGGTTACTCTGGCCGACTTGTTGTTGATGTTTCTCTATCTGGAGATTTTGACCATGGTGGGCTTGTATTTCGAGTCAGGCAAGCTGCCAGTCCGGTTCCCGCTTTATATCGCAATGGTGGCGATGGCACGCTATGTAATTGTGGACATCAAGGAAATGGACAATATCCGGTTATTGGGTGTCTCTGCCTCGATAGTGCTTGTCGCCGTGGCGGTATTGGTCATACGCTATGGGCATGTACGTTATCCCTACCTGGAAGATCTGGAGAATCTCGAGGAAACCACGTCCAAAGATGCCAACCACCGCGACTGATAGCGGCGAATTTCCAAGCAAGCTCATTTATCAATTCAGTTGGCAACTCAGTTGGCAACAGATGGCCCGAAGCGGGGTAAGCAGCCAATCTGCAATGCGGACGCTGGCAAAGAAATTTTAGTGCGCCGTATATTTGATAGGTAAGTGATAAAATTTCTTGAGAAAAGCAATATTAAGATGAGATTTGGATTTTTAGAGGTGCCCTAATGAAGCCCCCTTTAGTTGGCGTGATAATGGGCAGCAGCAGCGATTGGGATGTAATGAAGCATGCGGTCGGCATATTAAGGGATTTTAATGTGCCGTATGAAGCAGAAGTGATTTCCGCCCATCGCACGCCGGATCGCATGTTCGAGTATGCTGAAGCCGCAGTCGAGCGCGGACTCAAATGTATTATTGCCGGCGCAGGCGGTGCGGCGCACCTCCCTGGTATGGTTGCTGCCAAAACTACCCTGCCGGTGCTGGGTGTGCCGATTACATCCAAACACCTTCTGGGAATGGACTCGCTTCTTTCCATCGCGCAAATGCCGAGAGGCATTCCCGTTGCCACCTTCGCCATAGGTGAGGCAGGAGCGTCTAATGCTGGGCTATTTGCGGTTGCGCTGTTAGCGTTGGAAGATATGAAACTCGCCGGACTTCTTGCAGAGTTTCGCAAAACTCAGGCAGCAACGGTCGCGGCCATGATACTGCCCAAGTTATGAGTATCATGCCGGGAGCGATGCTGGGGCTCCTTGGTGGCGGCCAGCTCGGGCGCATGTTCACCATGGCAGCGCACAGTATGGGCTACCGCGTTACCGTTCTCGAGCCGGCCAAAGACAGCCCTTCAAGCAGCATCGCTGAACGGCATTTGCGTGCTGATTACCTCGATAGCAATGCATTGTATGAGATTGGATCGACCTGCGCGGGTGTCACCACGGAATTCGAGAATGTACCGGCCGAATCCCTCAGAATCCTGGCCGAGCATGGCGTGGTCAGTCCCGCTGCAAGCAGCGTAGCGGTTGCCCAGAATCGTATTCTGGAAAAGAAATTTATCGCGGCCAATGGTTTTGAGGTTGTGCCGTATGCAGTAATTCAGAATTCACACAACTCGAACGAGGCATTACCGCAAACGCATCCGGAATTGTTTCCAGGGCTCCTTAAAGTGAGCCGCTTCGGTTATGACGGCAAAGGGCAGCTACGGGTCAATAACGTCGCGGAGCTTGACAGCGCATTCAACGGCCTCAACCGGGAGCCATGCGTGCTGGAGCAACTGTTGTCCTTAGAGAGCGAAGTATCGGTCATTGTGGCGCGTGGATTCGATGGCGAGGTGGCCACTTTCCCCGCATCCGAGAATCAGCATCGCAATGGTGTCCTGGATGTCAGTATCGTTCCCGCCAGAATATCACCGGAAATCGTTCAATGCGCGTGTGAGACTGCGATCGGCATCGCCGAGAAGCTCGATCATCGGGGCGTGTTGTGCGTGGAGTTTTTCGTACTCGCCGATGGTCCCCGTAGCAAGTTGCTGGTCAATGAAATTGCGCCCCGTCC
>JBDTKY010000112.1:0-12061 GCA_039935055.1 Nitrosospira sp. | reverse complement strand
CGAAGGCGAAGGACTTCGGTGGATATATATCGGAACGGGAATTTCCACCTGCATATTGTTTGGCCTGGTTATTTACTCGATTATGGCGCTGAACGAGGTTGCCAAGCCTGCGCATACCCCGACCGTTACGCTGACGGTTACGGGATATGACTGGTGGTGGAAAATCGAGTATGACCACGCTGATCCTTCACAACGCTTTATCACGGCCAATGAACTGCACGTTCCGGTCGGCCAGCCTGTACTCGTCAAGTTGAAAAGCGCTGACGTTATTCACGCGTTCTGGGTACCGAAACTTGCAGGAAAGACGCAAATGATTCCTGGACTCACGAATCAGCAATGGATTCAGGCTGATGTGCCCGGCGTATATGCCGGGCAATGTACCCAGTTCTGCGGCGCTGGCCATGCCCACATGGGCTTCGAGGTCGTTGCGGAAAGCGCCGCCGATTTTGAAAAATGGCAGGATGCCCAGCGTCAGGCCGCGTCCGTTGCCCCGATGTCGCTGAACGATTCCGGACATAAACTGTTCATGGATCGTTGCGCGGGTTGCCACGCGATCCGTGGAACCCATGCTACAGGCCAGCATGCTCCCGATCTGACTCACTTGAACTCACGGCGCTGGCTCGCGGCTGGACTATTAACGAACACGCCTGAAAATTTGATGAAGTGGATCGTCAACGCACAACAACTCAAGCCGGGGTCACGCATGCCAAGCATTGCGTTATCCGAATCTGAAAAGTCTGCATTGGCGTTATTTTTGTCGAACCTGGACTAGAGAATATATGGCTATCTCTGACGTGACACATAACCCGGTGGATGACCATCTTAGCCGCGTGCCGGACTTTGGCCGCGCACCGATTGGTTCGGATGCCGAAAAATACCTCGCCCATACCTGGGAATCGGCGCCAGGGTGGCGTGGCTGGCTTTCCACAGTCGATCATAAGGCGATCGGCCTGCGGTATATCGTTACGGCATTCATTTTCCTCCTGATGGGTGGCATCGAGGCGCTGATCATGCGCGTGCAACTCTCCGGGCCCAGCCTTACGCTACTGACGCCAGAACAATATAGCCAATTGTTCACGATGCACGGCGTGACCATGATTTTCCTGTACGCCTTGCCGATACTGTCGGGATTCTCCAATTACCTCTGGCCGTTAATGCTGGGGTCGCGTGATATGGCATTTCCCCGCCTGAATGCGCTTTCTTACTGGATCTTTCTATTTGCGGGCATTTTCATGTATGCGAGCTTCCCTATCGGCCAGGCGCCGAATGCCGGCTGGTTTAACTATGTTCCGTTCTCGGGGCCTATTTATAACACCGGTCCTAATATCGATGTCTTCGCACTTGGCATGGTGTTGCTGGGGATATCGACAACCGTGGGATCCGTCAATTTTGTGGTGACCCTGTTCCGCATGCGGGCACCGGGAATGACGATCAACCGGGTGCCAATTCTGGTCTGGGGTACACTCACTGCATCCGTAGCTAATCTTCTGGTTATCCCCGCAGTCAGTCTCGCGTTTTTTCTTCTGTGGCTTGACCGCCAGATTGGCACCTTTTTTTTTGATGTGGCCAATGGCGGCAAGCCGCTGCTGTGGCAGCATCTGTTCTGGATTTTTGGTCATCCCTGGGTTTACGCGATCGTACTTCCCGCGATGGGCATTGTTTCGGATGGATTACCCACGTTTTGCCGCCGGCCCCTTGTGGGTTACGCAGCCGTGGCCCTTGCTACCATGGCGACCATGCTGGTCGGAATGGAGGTATGGATCCATCATATGTTCGCCACGGGCTTGCCAACCACTGCCTTATCTATTTTCGGCGCAGCCAGCATGGTAATTACAATCCCGAGCTCGGTTGCCGTATTTGCGTGGATCGCAACCATCTGGCTCGGAAGACCTGTGTTCAAGACACCGTTCCTGTTTTTTGCCGGGTTTATCATTCTGTTTGTGATCGGCGGTTTATCTGGCGTAATGACGGCAGCCGTATCGCTCGATTGGCAGCTTAACGAAACCTACTTCATCGTCGCGCATCTGCATTATGTGATACTTGGCATCAATGTATTCGCGGTCATTGGTGGCATCTACTATTGGTTTCCGAAATTCACCGGACGCATGATGGATGAGAAAATGGGCAAGTGGAGCTTTTGGATCACGTTCATCGGTTTCAATGTGGGGTTTTTCCCGATGCACATCTCTGGCCTGCTGGGCATGCCGCGGCGTATTTATACGTATTCATCGCGCATGGGATGGGATACGGTCAATATGGTCACATCCATCGGGTCTTTCATATTTGCGTTTGGTGTCCTGATCTTCCTGGTCAATATTGCGATCAGCCTTAAGCGCGGAGCTTTGGCGGGACCAAATCCGTGGGATGCAGCCACATTAGAGTGGTCCGTACCGTCGCCGCCCCCCGCCTATAACTTTGCCGTCATTCCATTTATCGCCAGCAGGCACCCGCTGTGGGAGGGTCGGCTTGACGAGGGCACGGGTCGCTCAAGCCTTGAAGAAGGATATTTGCTGATGGAAGGCCGGGAAACGGTTGGCACCTCGCCGATCGATGCGACACCCGAAATCATCCTGAAGATGCCCGGTGATTCCTATACGCCCTTCTTCGTCGGACTGTTCGTTTCACTGATGTTCGTTGGCATGTTGGCTCACTGGTGGAATTTTACCGGGCTGATGATTATATTGACCATTGCCGCACTCATTGTCTGGATGTGGCCTAGAAAAACGCTTGTTCAACGCTTGCCGGACGCGCCGCAAGGAGAAGCCCATGGCTGATGCCAATCAACTGTTTGCACAGCCGCTCCCTGTAGGAAGCAAGGGCAAACTATCCGGCGGATGGTGGGGCGTTCTGGCGATGATCGTAACAGAGGGATCCTTATTCGGGTATCTGTTGTTTACTTACTTCTATCTGTCATCTCAAGCCGAGGAGCATTGGCCACCGTCAGGCTTGCCTGACTTGCTCATGCCCAGTATAAATACGGCGATTTTGCTTGTAAGTAGTGTTTGCGTCTGGGCAAGCGAACGCTGCATCCGGACAAAACGAATTCAATGGGCCATAGTCGCGATGGCGCTGGCAATAGTGCTAGGTGCCTGCTTCGTCGGTGTTCAGCTCAATGAATGGGATAAAAAAACCTATGGCATGACTTCAGATCTGTACGGGTCACTGTATTTCACGATCACGGGATTTCATTTGCTTCACGTCATCATCGGACTGTCCATTCTGCTGCTCCTGCTGATGTGGATATCATTCGGCTACTTTAACGAAAAGCGCCATGTGGCCATAACCATCGGAGGAGTTTATTGGCATTTTGTCGACGGTGTCTGGCTGTTCGTATTCACCACCCTTTACCTGTTTCCTTACTTCTGACGCCCAAAAAATGGCTACCAATAAACAGGATATAGCGAAAGAACACCGCGCTCCTCGCCGTAGCTCGGTGAGCACATATAGAACACTGCTGGCGCTTTTCGGTGCGCCCGCGGCGTGGGTTAGCCAGATGTCTTTAAGCGAACCTCTCGCCGCCTATGCGTGCTATCCCCATCAGGTTCCGCTTTCCGCGCCGCTCTGGGCCGACTTGTCAGTAATTCTGGCAATGATCAGTCTGGTTTGCTTGGCGGCCGGCTTGTTCTCGGGATACGTTGCCTGGGATTTATGGCGACGCGCGCGCCAACGGCCGGAGTTGGCAGGAACAGGGGGGCAGGCCTTCGAAGTTGACGAAGGACAGACACGATACTTGGCAATGCTGGGGACAATGTCGAGCTTTTTGTTTATCGTCGCAATTTTATTTACCGCGTGCGCAGTTTTATTAGTGCCGCCTTGTAGTGCCTGGGTTTGACAAGGATGAAGATATCAGGAACGACATTCAGGACTTCGATAGACCGGGTTTTAGCGGCGATTCGTGCATGGACCATTGTGGGGATGGTTGCAACAAATGCTCATGCCGCGGACCCCGAGGCGATAGCCCTCGGTGAGTATCTCGCCACGGTTGCCGACTGTGCCAGTTGTCATACGGCCGGACCGCATCAGCCGCCTTTTGCAGGCGGCTTACCGATCAACTCCCCGCTCGGCGTTATTTACTCGACTAATATCACGCCCGATCCAGCTACAGGCATTGGTCAATACAGTTTCGCCGATTTCAGCCGCGCTGTTCGTGAAGGCATTGCAAGGGACGGCAGGCGTCTGTATCCGGCGATGCCGTATGCCTCGTTCGCCGCGATTACCGATAGCGATACCCAGGCGTTATATGCGTATTTCATGAATGGGGTAAAAGCCGTCAACCACACGCCACCCCAGACCAAGCTAATTTTTCCATTCAACCAGCGCTGGGGTCTTATG
This sequence comes from Nitrosospira sp., assembly GCA_039935055.1. Classification (GTDB taxonomy): domain Bacteria; phylum Pseudomonadota; class Gammaproteobacteria; order Burkholderiales; family Nitrosomonadaceae; genus Nitrosospira. The sequence continues at coordinate 7,729 of JBDTKY010000112.1, read as the reverse complement.
TTCTGGAGCGCCGCATTTGCCAATCAGAAAAGTTATAAGCCGCGCGCGGACCGCGACGCACAGTGGAATCGCGGCGCTTACCTGGTGCAAGGTCCAGGTCACTGTGGTGCCTGCCACACGCCGCGCGGCCTGGCTTACCAGGAAAAAGGATATTCGGAATCGTCGTCCTACTACTTGAACGGCGCCGTGGTAGATAACTGGTTTGCCGCGAACCTGACTGGAACTGACGCATCTGGTCTGGGCAGATGGTCCGAGGCGGAAATTTCCACATTCCTGGAAACGGGACATAGCGGACATGACGTCGCCTTTGGCAGTATGGTCACCGTTATCGAAAACAGTACACAGCATTTACACAAAGGCGATCTGGATGCCATTGCACACTATCTTAAATCCCTCCCGGGCAAGAGGGGAAAGACATCCTACAAATTACCCGCTATGCGAGGTCAAATAGTCTTGACGGCGGCCGTGGCCGGCCAGTTTGAACGCCCCGGCGCCGGGCTGTATTCAGGGTTTTGCGCCAAATGTCATCAAAATAATGGCACAGGCAAGCCACCGCAAGTTCCGCGTCTTGGCGGCAGCGCAATGGTTCTCTCCGAAAATGCGTCCTCCCTCGTTCGCCAGGTGCTGGAAGGAGGAAAAGCACCACTGACAAAAAATGGGCCCAAACCGAAAGAAATGCCCAGTTTTGACAAGAAATTCACTGACCACGAGGTCGCAGAAGTTCTTACCTTCGTACGTAATAGCTGGGGGAATGCGGCACCCCCGGTGACACAGCGCGATGTATCCTTGCTGCGAAAAGCGCTGCGCAATGATCGGCTTCCGCAACCGGCGCCGTGACAAGATTCCATCGCTTTTTCGATGGAATCAACGCGAGTCATGATACCTGTCGGTATCAATCATATTGATGGGCAAGTAGAGGACGAGTTTTTGCCGGCAAGCTTCTCGTGCCGTCAATGTTTTTGCCGCATCAATTCCCCGCGTACCACGATCAGAATACCGATCGCGCTCATCATCGCTCCGTGAATCCACAGGATTATTCCACCGATTTGCTGATCCGCTAACGCGTCCAGCCCTCCGATAGCACGCCCGCAAATCGTGTATATCGGGTAGAGTTCGCTGGAGGCGAAAAATATCATCGCGCCAATCACGATTTGTGGCGGAATCACTGCAAGCATCATTGCAATGCGCGAACCCGGCGACAGGCTCACTGAAAATATGGGGCCGCGATGGAGAACGATTCCCCAGAAGAACAAACCGTTAATAAACATGCTCCAGTTCATCAAGCGATACAAGCGCCAGTCGATCATTGCGGTAAAGTGGATAGAAGGCAATAACCAGAAACCGATGAGCCCGCAGAACAACGTGATGGCCGCGACGGGATTACATAAGACAGACAAAAGATATTGAACCGGCTTCCAATCCGCTATAAAGCGGCACACTCGCTGCCCTGCCTCGGGCATGCCCGCGCCGAGCACAGCCAGGGGGCTGCTCAACACGATGAGAAATGGCCCAAGGTGATGCAATACAAGGTGCTGAAGCCGATGAATGAAAAATTGATGCTCAGAGTAGTAATCAAACTGTGTATGAGAAACGAGATATATGGAAGCAAGCCCTGTCCAGAAATATATTTTTTGGCGAAGCTGAGGCTTGCTTCTGGCACAACCTCTTGAAAAAAAGAGGGCCGCGGCGCCGGTTGCGGCTACAACCATAACCGACTCTTCCCAAGGGGTAAACCAATACAGCAAGTCCATCATAAATATGCCCTACAAGGCATTGCTCTTTTTGCATAACTGCTGTCCGGGTACGTATTGTGAACTTTATTTCAAGCGAGTGTCCCGCTGATACAATCCGGTTTAATGCGTAGCACCCAGCAGGCGCCGGATATCTTCCGCCAAATCCTCGTCCGAGTCGGCAGAGGTTGCCAGCAACCGCGCTTGGCCCTCCGAATCAAAAATATATACGGCATCCCCATGGGTGATGCCGCTCGTTCCGCCGGTTTTCGAATGAGGACGGTAAGCGGCCCTATACCTTTTCGTAAGATTCTGGATATCATCTGTCGTACCCGTCAATCCAACCGCATGCTCCGGATCAAATTGCATTACATAACGGCGCAAGACTGGCGGCGTATCATGCCCGGGATCCAGCGTGACAAACAGGATGCGTGTACGGTTGGCATTGTCGCCCAGAAGCCGCATTACGCGCGCCAAACGAGCCATGGAAACAGGGCATTCCGCTTCGCAATTTGTGAATCCGAAGTACAGCAATAATATGTAGTTTTCATATGTTTTTGCCGTTACGAGGTGCCCTTTATCAGACGTCAAGGAAAAATCCAGATCCGGCAAATGGCCGACAACCTCTTCTACATGCCAGGTCTTTTCGGAAACACAACTACTTATGGCGAATGCTACAGCCAGGCTCAGCATATAACGGCTTAACACGAAGATCCGCATTCCGATTACACACTATCGCTCATTGTAAATTGTTCCCCGAATATTTCTTAGACACACCTGCCCCCCTCTCAGTTGCGGCGGCGTGCAGTAGCAGATATGAAAAACTAAAAATAGTTCGACTGCAGGGAATGAGTTGCGCGAACCCGGAGATCTGACGCGCCCTTTGCTGACAAACCCGTGGAACTTCCAGAGATCACTGAGATAAGGAGGTATCAGAGGATATTCTGTGGCTGATCCGCTTTTGACGTGAGTTTGAACCGGCCACGTTTCCACCGCGAGCCATGCTTTCGTGTTGCTCAACCTTGCTGTCAGTAAAGGTTTCCATCACCCCCTGTCAGGTGGTAAATCTCCAGATCTTTCTTTGCCATGGTGTGAAACACGCGGTTTTCGGCTTCGATTTCCGATTCCTACCCCCGCAGCCTCGCATTGTGGACACTGTAACCGAGCTGATCCATTCTCGACAAGCTTCTCGACTTTCTCTTGATGCATCGTCAGGCCAGGGTATTCGCTGCGTATCTGCTGCGCAACGCTCGCACCAATCTCGCTCAGGCGCTTGCCCATGTTCTTTGCGCCTTCTTCGCGCTGAACCGAGGCCACTACCAACTGTGCAAGCCATGAATACTGACGCGGAGACATCTCTTTACCTTGTTCCGTAAGAATATAAAGCTTGTTGTGGACGCCCTCCCCCTGGGCGGACGCGTAGCGCCCGCCGACACCAGTCCCCGCCGCTTCCAGCGAGGCAAGGTGTTGCCGCACCGCATTTCGCGTAAAATCTCAAGCCCTTTCGAAAGCTCATCCACGCTCAGCCCAGCCTTTCTCCCACGCAGCAGCTTAAGTAATCGTTTCTGCCGCTCACCCATTACAAGCTAAAAACGAAGATCTCTTCACGATTGATACCTCATAAAAATTGACTGGCGACCAAGGCCAAAATAGGCGAAATTGATGGAGGGGACCTGCCAGCAAATTAGCATGAATAATGTGGAAAAAATGTCGTAGCGATATCAAGAATTTGTGAAAGGAATTTGTTAAAACTGCTGAGGTGTGGCAGCTTTATGTAGCAATTTTCAATATGCGGCTGAAAGCTGCATAACGCCGGAAGCTATTGCACGAATTCAGGAAACCCTTTATATTTCTCACATGAAACAACCTCACTCCACTCTCTCGCTCCGCTTTTTATACCATCCGCCATTTCTGGCAAAACTGCTGCTGCGCTTCGCGCGCTAACGACTACACGTTCCTCCTCAAATTTTTTGCTCGCGGAATCTGATCCTGTATTACAGCTTATTCTTCCAAAATGGAGAAGCCAGTGAAAGATCATTTGATTATTTTTGACACCACCTTGCGCGATGGCGAGCAGAGTCCCGGTGCATCCATGACCAAGGAGGAAAAAGTACGTATAGCGCGGCAACTGGAGCGCATGCGGGTAGACGTGATCGAAGCCGGTTTTCCCGCTGCTTCCAATGGCGACTTCGAAGCGGTGAAGGCGGTGGCTGACACAATCAGGGACAGCACTGTGTGTGGCCTTGCCCGAGCAACAGAAGCCGACATCAGACGCGCAGGCGAGGCTTTACAAGGAGCCGGCTCGGCGCGTATTCATACTTTTATTGCCACCTCACCGATTCATATGGAGAAGAAGCTGCGCATGTCTCCTGACCAGGTAATAGAACAGGCAGTGAAAGCTGTGAAATGGGCACGCCAATACACGGACGATGTGGAATTTTCCCCGGAGGATGCTGGCCGCTCCGACATAATGTTCCTCTGTCGCGTGTTGGAGGCAGTCATTAATGCCGGAGCAACGACTCTGAACATTCCCGACACCGTTGGCTATACCATGCCGGATCAATTTGGCAAGCTTATCTATACGCTGCGCGAACGTATACCAAATTCCGATAAGGTGGTGTTCTCAGTGCATTGCCACAACGATCTGGGATTGGCAGTGGCTAATTCACTGTCAGCGGTGATGCATGGAGCGCGGCAGGTGGAGTGCACCGTAAACGGTCTGGGCGAACGGGCAGGCAATGCCTCACTGGAGGAAATCGTGATGGCGGTACGCACGCGTCAGGATTACTTTCCCTGTGACACGCGGATAGACACCGTTCATATCGTACCGGCGAGCAAACTGGTATCGGGCATTACCGGCTTCCCGGTACAACCGAATAAGGCTATTGTCGGTGCAAATGCCTTTGCTCATGAATCAGGCATACACCAGGATGGTGTACTCAAGCACCGCGAAACGTATGAAATCATGCGTGCCGAGGATGTTGGCTGGGGCGCGAATAAATTATTGCTCGGCAAACATTCGGGGCGCAACGCGTTTCGTAGCCGTTTAGCGGAACTCGGTATCGAACTGGAATCGGAAGAATTGCTTAATGCCACCTTCATGCGTTTCAAGGAACTAGCCGACAAAAAGCATGATATCTTCGATGAAGACCTGCATGCGCTCGTTTCAGACGACGCCATGACCTTGCAGGAACACTACAGGCTGTTATCACTGACGGCGCATAGTGAAACCGGCGAAATGCCGCATGCTAGTATAGTAATTTCTGAAGAAGGCAAGGAATCGCGTGCCGAGTCGGATGGTAGCGGACCCGTAGACGCGACTTTCCGCGCAATTGAGAAAATTGTGGTCAGTGGTGTCGAATTGCAATTGTTTTCCGTTAACGCCATCACTAGTGGTACCGACTCCCAAGGTGAAGTTACGGTACGATTGCAAAAATCCGGGCGCATCGTCAACGGAAACGGCGCGGATACCGACATCGTGGTGGCTTCCGCCAAAGCATATCTCAGCGCGCTCAATAAACTGCATAGTAAGCTGGAGCGGTCTCACCCGCAGGTGTAGCTAAAGATTTAGCTGCCAGAGCATACTTGGTAAGAAAGGTGGACCATACTCATCGTGGAACAGATGGCGAGATCAGTTTTCTTGCTCCAAAGGCATAGGGTGCGCGTTGAGTTTTTCTCTCAATCATGTCAGTCGGCGTCGCAACTCATGAAATCCGCGCGATCTCTGGATTTCATACGTTATGTGCTCGTTCGCTTCATTCAACATAACTGCACGGAGGTTGCTGCCAGCCTTACCTTTACCACATTGCTTTCGCTAGTACCATTGATCGCTATCGCGTTATCTGTAGTGGCGGCCTTCCCCGCATTTGCCGAATATTCAGCTCAAATAAAATTATTCGTTCTCACCACCATGGTGCCAGATGCGGCGAACAAGGTCATCGCCGTATACGTGCAGCAGTTCGCCGACAACGCGGTACAGCTCACTGCCATCGGTACAGCTTTCTTAGGGGTAACAGCGCTTGCCCTTATGTTGACTATCGATAAATCGCTCAATGCCATCTGGCGCGTAACGCAGTTGCGTCCGCTTTTGCATCGCCTTCTGATTTACTGGGCTACGCTGACTATCGGTCCACTATTGATCGGTGCGAGTCTGTCACTCACTTCGTGGCTGATGAGAATATCCATGGGTTTAACCCGGGACATTCCCGGCATTAATGGCGCGCTTCTGCAATTAGCACCGCTGCTACTGACAAGCATAGCCTTTTCGATTCCATATCTCATCGTGCCTAACCGGCTGGTCGCATGGCGCCACGCAATTGCCGGGGGGGTAACTGCGGCAGTGGGATTCGAGGTAATGAAACAGGGATTCGCATTTTATATCACTCATTTTCCGACTTACCAGGCTGTATATGGCGCATTTGCCACTATTCCTATCTTTTTGTTGTGGATCTATCTCTCATGGCTGATGGTATTGCTAGGCGCAGTAATTGCCGCTTCCCTGTCGAGTTGGCGTTTCCGCGAATGGCGGCAGGATCCGGCAGCCCAAGGCAAGCAATTCATTGATGCTTTACGCTTGCTGCAAGTACTGGGAGAGGCGTTCAGGAGCGGCAAAGTAGAAACCTACAGTACCCTGCATAAGCGACTACTGCTGAGCTTCGAGGAAATGGAACGGATACTTGATCTCATGAGCCGCGCCAATCTGACTCGGCAGGTGAAAGCAGGCGGATGGGTTCAGATACTTGATCCGGATAAAATCATGGTTATCGATGTTTTTCAGCTTTTTACTTTTCGTCCAGAGGTAGCCTGTGCCGCCGCAGCGGGCAATGTAAAGCTGGAGCAGTTGCTTGATGACATCATAATCGGGATGAATGAGAAAATGAATACGCCATTGTCGCAGCTTTTTACCGAGACGGTGCCCGCAGATCAGAAACTACAATGAGAAAACACCTAATGAATCAAAAATATCGCTATTCAAAAATGGCTGGAATGTTGCCATGCCGCGTTGCTGGCCGTTGCACCTGAAAAACTATGCCTATATCTGGTTTATTAATTTGAATCTGTTATATATGAATAGTTCTGATTCACTACACTGGCATCGACGCCATATAATTTTAATTGGGGTTATTCAGTAAAAAAATGATGCAGCGGTCTCTCATTATTTTGTTCTGCCTGTTGCTACCGCTGGCGTCGCCTGGTGCACAAGCAAGGGGCTTCCTATTCACGGATTCTACAGGTAAGAAACTCACACTTTCCGATTATAGAGGCAAATGGGTATTGATAAATTTCTGGGCCACATGGTGCCCACCTTGCCTAAAGGAAATTCCCGACCTGGTGTCGCTCTACGAAAGCAGAAAAGATGTAATGGTGATTGGTGTAGCGATGGATTACCGGGATCCGAAGACAGTACTGAAATTCGTTGACTCGCTCTCTATTTCTTATCCCATCGTGTTTGGCGACAAAAAAATCGCCGCTCAAATCGGTCCCGTATCAATGCTGCCCACTACGTATTTGTTTAATCCTGCCGGCCAGCCTGCAGCCTATAAGGTCGGCTTAATCTCGCGAGAAAGCCTGGAAGAATTCATGCGGGAAAACTCCTCAAATCCTCAGGGTAAATATTCTGGCGAAGCCGCACAGCGGAAGCAGAAATAAATCCGTGATGGTATGCATACCCTGCTCGTACACCTCCCTGCGCAAAACACGGGAGGAGCTATCGATCATACGCATGACGAAAGCCTGAACGAAAGCAAAAAAGAGTGCAAGGGTATTGGCGCTAGTGTAGTGCTTCATTCTGTTTGGAACTTAAGCGACTGTTGGCACGAACGACTTTCTGCAGTATATCGTTGGCCTTGGCGGTCCAGATGAAAGGTTTGGTGATTCTGGTTATGGTGAGCGACGTAGTCATGAATGGCGGCGGTGAGCGCCGGGACGCTGGTAAAGACACCGCGGCGCAGACGCTCGGTAGTAATGTCGCGGAAGAAGCGCTCGACCCTGTTCAGCCA
>JBDTKY010000111.1:0-2531 GCA_039935055.1 Nitrosospira sp. | reverse complement strand
TAAGCAGCCAAATTTGGTGAGAAGCCATGGTGCTGGCCCAGGATTTCAGGAATGTATTTCCCGGCATTCCGGGCTTCCGCTGCTGCCTGGCTGACGCCGCCATGTCCTCCCCACAATTTCTCGGTTTCGGCATTAAACACCTTCAGCGATGAGAGCACAGCCATATCTTTTTGAGACAGCGCGGTATAGATTTTCTTCTGAAAAGTGGGGCTGACTTTTCCGATATCGTGGGCAGCAGCAATTAATTCAGCACCATCCGGAAACAATTCCGCGCGCAGCCAGTCAGGCATGCGGCTCATCATCGCGCGCGCCACTTCACCGACGATCTGGCAATGGCTAAGAACCAGCCGCCCCGGCAATACGGCGCCCTCACTTGTTTTGCGTGACTTGGCCAGGCACCGATCCAGAGGCAGAGGGGGCGAAGCAAACGATTCAGGAAAGTTTTGCACAGGACGTTTAAGCATTATTCACACTTCTACCCAGGAATCATAAGGAAATAGTGGAAAATTCGGATACATTGCCATTGGAGAAATGCGTTCCTTATTGTTGTTGTTTTATCCGTTGCTTTCAGCGCGCACCACGCACCAGATAAAGAACATCGCCAAAATCGCGGTTGCAGGCCGCCCCTGGCCCGAATATGACAGGTAATGCCAGCATGTTACACAGGATGCGTACCGGCTCGGGAGTGTTTTCATTCTAAGATGTTGCACGGCCAAAGCCATTGGACTTAGGTACACCTGACGCTGAGTAGGGGTATTTGGGGTATTTGGGGTATTTGGGGTATTTGGAGTTTTTAGCTATCCCGGTGTCCGGACAATTCGACCCTCCTGCCCATGCACGCCCTGCCCTCCATTCATTGCAGGATGCGCACCACGTCGAACATGCGAACCGGCAAAGTAAAGCCGTCTAGTTTTGTAGGCTGGATTAGCGCAGCGTAATCCGGCGAAAGATCAGCAGCCAGCCGTGGGCGCAATGGTTGGCTATGGCCGATAGATGCTGATCAGATGATCAAGAATGAGGTATCTCAAGGCGTAACTCATCTGATTTTTAATTACCATGGCTTCGAAGACAAACCCACCTATCCGGCTCATCTTGCCATCGGCGCTACCCTCAGTAAGGACAACATCCAACTGATAGAGCCCCTTTACAGCAACTTGACGTTGCGCATGATCTGGTTTTCGGCCTGCAATACTGGCGGCAGCGCGGGGGCTCAGGAGTTATATGAAAGAATGGCGCGGATAACGGACTGCTACATCGTCACGCAGATGTTGGCGGTGCCTGGCGTAAATTCCCATCAACTGCCTTGTCGGCAACGCGGGCTTGATGCCGATTTACTTCAATCCTAATGGAAAGAAAATAAGCCGGAAGGGATTCTTGACATACGGGATCGACAACACCCTGTCTGGCCGGTGTGAGCAGGTATCAGAGCCACCGTCTCACGCGTTTCTCGTAGATCGAGAATTCCTCACCAAAGATGTTCCTCAGGGCGCGCTCCTCTGGCTGAATCTGAAAGCGTGTGATGTACATGACAAAGAGCGGTAGGCCAGCGAGTGATAGCAGCGATGAGAGGTAGATTCCCCAAGCGAGCAGAAGCAGCATCGCTCCAACGTACATCGGGTTCCGCGTGAAACGATATACGCCACCTGTGACCAGAGCTGAAGCGTGATCGGGTTTGAGTGGATTGACAGTTGTACGCGATGCACGAAAGGCGGCCAAGCCAAGAAGATCGAGGGCGATACCCATGACAATCAGGATGCAGACAATAGTATATCGCACGTGTGATTCAAGCGAGAACTGCAGCCCCGCTTTCGCTACTGCCCACATCGCAATGGCGACAAGCACTCCAACGATGGGTGGTGGAATCTTAAGGTCGAGCCAGCATGCAGGCATCATTTAGCATTTAACCCAATCATAAAAAAAGAATTATCAGAAAAGATATATCTCTTCTGATACATTTGGAAAGCTATAAACTCGGGGTTTAGGGCGCAATGGAACGTAAAACCCGGTTAAGGAATCTTAACACCTTGCAGGAGACGCGACACGGTAGCAGGATGGACGTTGAATAGTCTGGCGGCATCCGCGGCGGTTTTGCCTGGAATTGACCAAGTACAGGATCTCCTCCTGCTGATGCACCTTGAGTTTTGGGCGCCGGCCTCTCACACGCCCTGCCTTGGGTGCGGCATCCAGACCGTTGCGTGTGCGCTCGCGTAGCATGGCTCGCTCGAATTCGGCAAAGGCACCGACAATCTGTATCATCATGCGACCTCCGGGTGAGGTGGTGTCAACCGCTTCGGTCAAGCTCTGGAAACCTGCTCCGCTCTGCTGGGTTTTTTCCATCAAAGTCAGTACGTCTTTTAAAGAGCGTGACAGGCGTTCCAGCTTCCAGACCACCAACACTGCCTAACGACGCTGTAGAAAAACCCATTTCCGGGTCGAGCTGACGGATCCCGAGCGTACGATATATTAGCGTCCAAGTTGAACCGCCAGTTAGGCAGTGCGCCTTTGTGGACGACGGCAGAACGCGACGGCGA
>JBDTKY010000110.1:0-5127 GCA_039935055.1 Nitrosospira sp. | reverse complement strand
TGTCACAATGCAGAAGAGCTTTCCCAGGCCGAGCGGCTGGGGATGAATTTTGCAGTGCTCGCGCCGGTGCTGCCCACATTGAGCCATCCTGAGTCTAAAGTATTAGGCTGGCAGAAATTTGCTGAGCTCGTCCGAGGATACTCGCTTCCAGTCTATGCGCTAGGCGGTTTGCGCCAGGAAGATTTACCCACCGCCTGGGAACATGGCGGCCATGGCATCGCCATAATGCGAGCCATAGCGTAAACATTATTTCTCGTTTTTCAACCTAAATCCGGCAGTTGGACGGGGCGGAGCGCGTGGTTTTTGGGGTGCAAGGTAAGGCGTAGCGACGCGGAATGGTCATTCCATTCCAAGAAGCTGCAACGCTGCCATGCGTCGCAAAAACCGCGCAATCCGCTCCGTAGCGGGCTCACCCAAAAGGCGAAGGTCAAATAGCATAAAGTATTTTTATTTATCATAAGATGAGCGGTCGACTGCCGGATTTAGATTCAATGCATCGTCTTCCTCTGTGTCCTTTTCCGGAATGCGATAGGATTCTGTAGCCCACTGCCCCAGATCGATCATTTTGCAGCGCTCCGAGCAAAACGGACGATACCGATTGGCGGTATCCCAGACAATAATCTTGCCGCATTGAGGACAGTTGACGAGGGGTTGCTTCATCGTTATGAATTCGAATATCGCTAATACGGTTATTTTACTATCTTGACATACCAAATACACAGGAATGTCCTAATACTAGCAGCCTGCCGGACTTGAAGAATCGAAGCGAAAAAGTGACTGAGTGATGATAGATTTTGACGATTTTGAAGGCTAATAGTTGTTCTATTGGTCGAAAAAGCGGCGAAATATAGGCCAGTCAGACGCTTTTGCAGCCAATTTCCTTTAAGTCCGACAGACTGCCAGATATTTTTATAGATTAAAATAATCCTGATCCGATAGTTGGCCCAAGGTGGAGTACGTGCAATCCGCCCCTTGGCAGACCCACCAGAAGGTGGGAATCAAGTGACACGATAAATCTTTATGAATCATAGCACTAAACTGAAAAATGTGTGGCCGGCTGCCAGATTCGGGATAATGGACCGACGGACGATTTGCATTTATATAAATAGCCAGTGAATTGCAAGCAGAATTTAGCCCCAAAAAAACCGAAAATGCGAATTGTGTATCTGTGCCCACGATCATTTGATTCGAATCACAACAATTTCTACCATACAATCAATATGTTTTATTATCGATATTTATTTTTTAATACATATTATGATAAAATGGTTAAGTTTACATAGCGCTTCCAAACCGAAAAACGGAGCTGCAAAAATATGGCGGATATTGATAAAAAACAAGAAATTAATGGCAGGAGACGTTTTCTCATCGTCGCAACTTCAGTAGCGGGCACGATCGCAACTGCTGCTGTCGCAACACCCTTCGTGATGAGCATGATGCCCAGCGAACGCGCCAAAGCAGCAGGCGCGCCGGTTGAGGTTGACCTGAGCAAGCTTGAGCCCGGCATGTTATTGCTGGTGGAATGGCGCGGCAAGGTAATATGGATATTGGACCGTACTCCCGAGATGCTGGCCACCCTGAAGAAGCTTGACAGCCAACTTGCCGATCCCAACTCGGATAAGCCTCAGCAACCCCAGTATGCACAAAATGAAACCCGCTCGATCAAGCCGGCAATTCTGGTTGTCGAGGGCGTCTGCACCCACTTGGGATGCTCACCTATATTTCGCAAGGATATTGCTCCTGCGGATCTTGGCCCTGATTGGCTGGGCGGTTTTTTCTGTCCTTGCCACGGCTCCAAATTCGACTTGGCGGGCCGCGTGTACAAAAGCGTTCCCGCGCCGACCAATCTGGTTGTTCCCCCCCACATGTACCTGAGCGACAGTCTTCTGTTGATCGGGTCTGATCGCAAGGAGTCCGCATAAATGGGCAAGCGCCTGGATTCGATGATCGATTGGATAGATACGCGTTTTCCGTTAACTTCCAACTGGAAGGCTCATCTTACAGAGTATTACGCACCGAGGAATTTCAATTTCTGGTATTACTTCGGCTCTCTGGCGATGCTCGTGCTGGTGAATCAACTTTTGACCGGCATTTTTCTCACCATGAACTACAAGCCGGACGCCAACATGGCGTTCGCTTCAGTGGAATACATCATGCGAGATGTGGATTTCGGATGGTTAATCCGTTATATGCACTCCACCGGCGCATCCATGTTCTTTGTCGTAGTTTACCTGCATATGTTCCGGGGAATGATGTACGGCTCCTACCGCAAACCACGCGAACTTCTGTGGCTGATCGGCATGGGAATCTTCTTCGTTCTGATGATGCTGGCATTCACTGGCTACATTTTGCCGTGGGGCCAGATGTCCTACTGGGGCGCTCAAGTGATTGTGAGCATGGTCGGCGCAATTCCGGTAATCGGACAAACGCTTTCGAACTGGCTCCTGGGTGACTTCATGCTCTCCGACGCCGCGCTTAACCGTTTTTTTGCTTACCATGTCGTAACCTTGCCAATTTTACTGGTGACGCTGGTAATAGTGCACATACTCGCGCTACATGAAGTCGGCTCGAATAACCCGGATGGCATTGAAATCAAGAAATACAAGGATCCTGTCACGCATATTCCAGTGGATGGTATTCCTTTCCACCCCTACTACACCGTGAAAGACATCTTCGGTGTAGTGGGATTCTTGATCGTATTCTGCGGCATAATATTTTTTGCACCGGAGATGGGCGGCTATTTCCTTGAGTACAATAATTTTGTTCCCGCCAATACGCTGCAAACACCCGATCACATCGCACCGGTATGGTATTTCACGCCGTATTACTCGATGCTGCGGGCAGTCACCATAAACTTTCTCTGGATAGAGGCAAAGCTCTGGGGCATCGTGTTAATGGGCGGTTCGGTCGCAATCTTTGCCCTGTTGCCATGGCTGGACCGCAGTCCCGTAAAATCGATCCGCTATAAAGGGCCCTATTTCAAGATCGCTCTTACACTTTTTGTCATTAGCGTCTTTGTGCTCGGCTGGCTCGGTACGAAATCGCCCACGCCTCTCTATACGCTGCTGGCGCAAATATTCACGGTAATCTACTTCGCTTTTTTTATTCTTATGCCGTGGTACAGCAAAATAGACAAAACCAAGCCCGAGCCGACAAGAGTGAAAGAATGAGAAAAATAACAGCTATTTTATTTATTTTGTGTCTGGCTCCATTTGTAGCATTTGCCAGTGGCCCGGAAATGAAATTAGACGAGGCGCCGATCCGTTCCTCCGACAAGCTTTCTTTGCAACGCGGAGCGCAAACTTTTGCCAACTACTGCCTGACTTGCCACAGCGCTGAATACATGCGCTACAATCGGCTACGAGACTTGGGCCTTAGCGAAAATCAAATCAGGGATAATCTTATATTCACCGGACAGAAAGTGGGTGAACTCATGACGGTCGCCATGAAAAAGAAAGATGCCAAGCAATGGTTCGGTGTAGCCCCGCCAGATTTATCGGTGATTGCTCGTTCTCGCGGTCCCGACTGGCTCTACACCTATCTTCGCAAGTTTTACCGTGATGAATCGACAGCCACCGGCTGGAATAATCTGCTATTTGATAAAGTTGCCATGCCTCATGTGCTCTATCAATTACAGGGGACACAATCCGTCACGGTAAAAACTGTTGATGACGGCCATGGTGGCAAGCATGAAGTAAGGGAATTAAAGCTGGACACGCCCGGTACGCTCTCGAAAACCGAATATGACATGTATGTCGCCGATCTGGTGAACTATCTGGTTTACGTGGGTGAACCGGCAGCCGAAAAGCGGGTTCAATTGGGAGTTATCGTGATGCTCTTCCTGTTCGGCATGCTGGCGCTGACCTACGCTTTGAAGCATGAATTCTGGAGGGACATCCATTGATCATTTCTTACCCGCCAAAGATGTTTATCTCAATTATGCCGGAAAATAACACGTTATGATGACGTTGTATTCAGCTACTACCTGCCCGTTCAGCCACCGCTGCCGTATCGTGCTGTACGAGAAAGGGATGGATTTTCAGATTATTGATGTAGATCTGCACAATAAACCAGAAGATCTGGCGGTAATGACCCCCTATAGCCGGGTTCCAGTACTCGTGGAACGAGATCTTATTCTGTATGAGTCCAATATCATCAATGAATATATTGATGACCGCTTCCCACATCCGCAACTGATGCCTGCGGATCCAGTGATGCGCGCCCGCGCGCGGCTGTTTCTGCACCGCTTTGAGCAGGAGCTTTTCTGCCATATTGACGCAGTCGAACAGGGCAATCAGAAAACTGCGGATAAAGCCCGTGCGACGATTCGCGACAATCTAACCGTAATTGCGCCGGTATTCGTTAAACAGAAATACATGCTGGGGGACGAATTTTCCATGCTCGATGTGGCGATCGCGCCGCTGCTGTGGCGGCTGGATCACTACGGCATTCAGCTGCCCAAGCAGGCTGCACCCCTGTTGAAATTTGGCGAACGCCTGTTCAGCAGACCCGCCTTCATCGACGCCCTTACAGCTTCCGAGAAAGCAATGCGCAAATGAAAGCGCTTTCCACCAAGCCCTATTTGATTCGAGCTATTTACGAATGGTGCTCCGATAGCCATTATACGCCCTATCTATCGGTTAAAGTGGATGCTCAGACCCGTGTGCCCAACGAATTTGTGAAGAATGGCGAGATCATACTCAACATCAGGGATGATGCGGTACATCATCTTACGCTCGGCAACGATTTTATCCAGTTTTCCGCTCGCTTTAATGGCGTATCTCGCGAAATCTCAGTGCCGGTTGATGCGGTCCAGGGAATATTCGCCAAGGAAACCTCGCAGGGCGTTCTTTTCCCGCCGGAGGAGGCAGATCCAACAGAGGCCGAGGCTGGCATTGAGGACAAGAACAAGCCGCTACCATCATCACAAAGCGTGTCTGTAACGGGCGGAAAGCGCCGCTTTCAAGTCATCAAATAATTTTTTGATTGCTTTTTGCAGCGCTCTCATAAGTTTGCTCCCTCGCTTCGCAATCTCTATAATTACACCCGCGCCGGCATAGCTCAGTTGGTAGAGCAGCTGATTTGTAATCAGAAGGTCCCGAGTTCGACTCTTGGTGTCGGCACCAA
>JBDTKY010000109.1:0-5482 GCA_039935055.1 Nitrosospira sp. | reverse complement strand
AGCAGACTGTTCAATTGCATGAAAGCCTCGTCGATACTACCTCCCTCCGAGGCCAGCAATTTTTCCAGATGGGGCCGGGCTTCATCCAGCCTGTCGGCATTCACCAGCAGCGCCGCAATAGTCTGACGGGCGGTTACCGAATTCGGATCAAGTTCTACCCAGATCTTCGCAGCTTCGAGCGCTGGCACCGGTTGACGGGAATGAAGCGCGATTTCGGTGGCGCGCTGGGCGACACGTGGATCGCGGGTGGTTTTCGCAAGTCTGAGATAAGTACGGGTAGCGATTTCCTGATCACCACGCTGCAGAGCCGTTTCTCCCAGCAAAAAATCGAATAGCATGGGTGCAGTCAAATCCTGATTGGGCAATTTTGACTGTCCAGCTTCACTCTGACCTGCCGGCTTACCTGCGTTGGCAGCAGTCTTGGCCGGAATCTGCGCACAGGCAGCGAGAAAAAGCAGCAGCAGCGCGCTGGAAATTTTAAGAATCATGGGAAAATCCAGACAGGTTCGAAAAAAATAAGCTAATAAGGATATAAGAAGCGGCGGGGTTGAGCTTCAGTACAGCCCATATATTAGGTATATTTTACGCTTATCACAAGAGGACAGTGCCAACAGCGCGGCATTGCCCCCAGCCCGGGTGTTTGCAAATATGTTTATAGTCACCCTTATCAATTCAAAGTTTCAAATGAATCCGCTCGCCGAGTGAAGAAAAGTGGAAGGGAACTGAAACAATAAGTACGTTTGTTCATAAGTTCGATTTATAGCAATGCCCTTCATTCTATAAAATTCGGAGCACAAGCAAACTCATTCCCAACTGAGGACACGAAAGAAATCTTTGCCCGCAGCATGTGTTTGATGCAATCGATAAAATCACTTGTGCAACATGGTATCAAACGAAGCGGGCAGGCAGGCAATCCGCGACCGGCTGCTCGCAAAAATTTATAAAGGTAGGTGCGCTGATGACCGAACAATCCGCCTCATTAACCCTCTCGGCTTGCGGCCTATGTCGCAATTTCGGGACTCGCGCCGCTGTACATGAAATCAACCTGGAACTGAAGCGCGGTGAAGTGCTGGGACTTCTCGGTCCCAACGGTGCAGGCAAGACCACTCTCATGCGCATGCTCACCGGCAACCTTGCTCCGAGCGCCGGCAGTATTGAGATCTGTGGTATAGATTTGCTGGACAAACCCCGCGAGGCAAAGGCGCGGATCGGTTATCTGCCTGAAATACCGCCACTCTACCGGGAGTTAACAGTAGACGAATACTTACAATTCGCCGCGAAGCTGCATCGGGTCAACAACGAAAAAATCCATTTTACCGTGAATAAGGCCGTTCAACGCTGTGGGCTGAACGATACCGGCAAACGTCTTATTGGCTCGCTGTCGAAAGGTTATCAGCAGCGTGCCGGAATTGCGCAAGCCATCATTCATGATCCCGATATAATCATCCTCGATGAACCAACTGCCGGGCTCGACCCTAATCAGATGCGCGAAATCCGCACCCTCATCCGTGAACTTGGCACCGAACATAGCGTCATTTTCTCGACCCACATTCTGGCAGAGGTCGAGAGCATGTGTGATCGGGTACAGATTTTGTGCGAAGGGCGCACGGTGTTTAGTGACTCCGTCGGCGGACCCAAACAGAACGACTTAAGCCTGGAGGAGGTGTTCGTGCGGTTTACCGTAGACAGGGAAGATTCGGAAAGCTTTTAATTGTCATCCTACCATGACTTTCTGTATCGATTGACCTTCGCCTTTTTGGCAAGTTCACTACTGCCGGATTCAGGATTATGATCTTCATCATTGCCCAGAAGGAATTAAGAGTTTTGTTTAGCTCGCCGCTGGCCTGGATATTACTTGCACTGGTGCAATTAGTGCTGACCTGGATTTTTGTGGCCCATCTCGATACCTTTCTGCAAATTCAGCCGCAACTGGTGAAAATCGTCAATCCCCCGGGAGTCACGGAAGCAATTATTGCGCCGTTATTTGCCATGGCTGCAATAGTGTTGTTGATGGCCACGCCTCTTTTAACCGCGCGTCTCGTCGCCGAGGAACGCCGCAATCACACCATGACTTTCCTCATTTCCGCACCTATTTCCATGACCGACATCGTACTGGGAAAATTTCTCGGCTTGATGATTTTCTTTTCTGCTGTGATTGCCCTGGTCGTAGCGCTGTCGATTTCTTTGCTGGTTGGTGGTACGCTGGATTTTGGCTTATTGCTGAGCAATGTCGCCGGCCTATTCCTCATATCCGCTTGTTTCGCCTCTCTTGGACTTTATATTTCCTGCCTCAGTGCTCATCCAGCAACTGCGGCTGCTGGTACTTTAGGGGCACTCCTGGTTTTTTGGGTGATAGACATTGCTGCGGGGGACGATAAGGGCAGCATTACGCGCAACTTTTCTCTATTCAAGCATTATGAAAATTTCAACCTTGGCGTGATCGATACTTTTGACCTCACATACTTTTCGTTGTTTGTCCTTGTCTTTCTGGTACTGTCTGTTCGCCGGCTGGATGGGGAACGGCTACGTGGGTGAAGCTACGCAGACACCCAAAATAAATGATCATGGTTAATAACAACCTGCATATGCACAGGCTGGTGCAAAACGGCGCGTTTGTAGTCCTGTTGATATCATCGGTAGGGTTTCTAGGCTATCTCGCTTGGGAAACTCGCGTCCAGTGGGACATCAGCCAGAATGGACGCAATAGCTTAAGCCAGGCAAGCGTGGAGGTATTGAGAAAAATTAACGGTCCGCTTACGGCTACCGTCTATGCCACGGCTCAAGATGCGCAATTGGGGGATATCCGTAAAATCATCCGTGAATTTCTCTCGCGTTACCAGCGTGTCAAACCCGATTTCACCGTCACATTCATCGATCCTGCTGAGCAGCCGGAACTCGCTCAGGACGCGGGAGTCCAGGTGAACGGGGAAATAGTGGTGGCGTTCCAGGGCAGACGCGAACACCTCACCACACTCAATGAACAGACGCTAATCAGTGTGCTGATGCGGCTGGCGCGTTCCAGCAACAAGCTGGTGACAACACTTACCGGCCACGGCGAGCGAAAGCTGGACGGCATCGCTGGTCATGACCTGGGAGAATTTGGCAAGCAGCTGATGATAAAGGGTTTCAAGATCAGGGCACTCAATCTTTCTATTGACCACGATGTGCCGGCTAATACGAGTATGCTCATTATTGCCTCGCCACGGGTCGATTTGCTAGAGGGAGAAGTGGACAAGCTGCTTGCGTATATCGCTCGAGGGGGCAACCTGTTATGGCTAATAGACCAGGAACCTTTACATGGACTGCAACCGCTGGCCGAAAAACTGGAACTGACGCTCACACCCGGCGTCGTGGTTGATCCTCAGGCCCAGCAAATAAAACTGCCGATCACCATTGCGCTGGGCGCAAATTACGGACAGCATCCAGTCACACGCGATTTCGACTATATCACGATGTTCCCTTTTGCCCGTCAGATAACCATCAATGAGAGCAAGGAATGGCATGGCGTTTCGCTAGTGGAGGCAGCCCAAAGCGGATGGGTGGAAACCGGAAAGCTGGACGCCGCAATCGCTTTCGACAAAATGTATGATGTCTCCGGTCCCATAACCATCGCCGCTGCCTTGAGCCGCACCTTGGCAGACCGTGAACAGCGCATCGCCGTCATCGGCAGTGGAAATTTTCTTGCCAACACTTACCTGGGCAACGGCAACAATCTGGATTTCGGCATTAATCTCGTTAACTGGCTTACTGGGGACGAAGATCTTATCACTATTCAACCTCGTGCCACACTCGACAGTACTCTGATTTTAAGTGAATCGATGCTAATCATAATTGCCAGCGGCTTTCTCATCGTTCTGCCGCTGGCTTTTCTGACAAGCGGGGTGTTCATATGGTGGCGGCGCGGAAGAAGATGAACCTCAAATTTTACTGAGATATTTTAATTGCCTGAATTACCTGAAGTCGAAGTTATCCGCCGCGGCATCGTCTCTCATATTGAGGGACATCGCATTGTTGGCGCCACGATACGAAATCCGAATCTGCGCTGGCCGGTCCCGTACGATTTGGGAAATACGCTTTGCGGGCTGGAAATCAGCAAGGTGATGCGGCGCGGAAAATACCTCCTGTTCGGCTGCGGCAACGGCACACTGATTCTGCATCTCGGAATGTCCGGCAGCCTGAGATTACTCTCTGCTACAAACCCGCCGCAAAAACACGATCACGTCGATCTGGTTTTGGAGAACGGTATGATTCTGCGTTTGAGAGATCCGCGTCGTTTTGGCGCAATTCTGTGGGAATCAGGTGATGTCATGCACCACCCGTTATTGGCTCAACTTGGGCCCGAGCCACTTACTCCGGCGTTCAATGGGAATCTGATATACGAAAAAACCCGAGGCCGTAGCGCCAGCATCAAGGAAGTGCTAATGAACAGCCGTATTGTCGTCGGCATTGGCAATATTTACGCCAGCGAAGCGCTCTTCCTTGCGGGTATTAATCCTATGACCGCCGCAGGGCGGATCGACGTGAGCGGATACGAAAAATTGGTCCGGGCGATAAAGAAAACGCTCAATCTCGCGATTGAGGCGGGCGGCAGCAGCTTACGCGATTTCGTCAACAGCGATGGCAAACCCGGCTATTTCCAACAGCAGTATTGGGTATATCGCCGAACCGGACAGCCCTGCCGAAAATGCGGTGCACCTGTTACACAGATCAGGCAAGGGCAGCGTTCAAGTTTTTATTGTCCGCGCTGCCAAAAATAATTCGGGAATAAGCCAGAGGTGAACGAAGCCGCGCGATGGTGATGCAGTATTTACCGCAGTCACTTTGCCGGGCTATCCAAACGCATATCGACGAATGGTTCTAAGGAGCCCTGACCAGCGCGCTGCAATTGATCAATGCGGGCCCGATGCCATTTGACGCTACATTGAGCATAATCAAAATCCCCTGTCTGAAGTGGCAAGGCCAATGATATCCTCTCAAAAGTTATCCACGCCAATCGCCAATTAACCTAAATCCGGTAGTTGGACGGGGCGGAGTGTGTGGTTTTGGGGTGCAGGGCAAGGCGTAACGACGCGGAATGGTCATTCCATTCCAAGGAGTTACAACGCAGTCATGTGCCGCAAAATCCGCGCAATCCGACCCGTAGCGGACCCACCCAAAAGGTGAAGGTCAAGTGATGCAAAAAGTTTTTGTAAATCATGCTGTTAATCTAAGAAATGAGCGGTCAACTGCCGGATTTAGGTTCATATGCTACAAGAAATACTCAAGGAAAGTATGGAGAGAAGTTAAAGATGAGTTAGGATAACGCGCTTCCGTGAATTTCAGATCAAAGGCGAAATTAACGCCGTTATGTTGTTCTAATTGAGAATCAGGCTACGCTCCATTTATATTACGGCTGCATCAATATGCCCGTCAACTTTACACCCTCCCTGCCCGAACAGTTGCTACCGATAAGGGGCATGACCCTTGGCATTACAGAAGCCGG
>JBDTKY010000108.1:0-8714 GCA_039935055.1 Nitrosospira sp. | reverse complement strand
CAGGATTACGCTGATGTTGTGATCGGCACCGTGAATGCGGAATACGCTGGCTCCTCCCATGCCGTCGAGCGGCTTGAGCACAATGTCGCGGTGTTCGGCCAGAAAATTGCGAATCAGAGATTCCTGCTGGGTCACCAGTGTAGGCGGGGTAAATTGCGGGAACTTGGCGATGGCGAGCTTCTCGTTGTGATCGCGCACCGCCCGCGGGCTGTTGAAGACACGCGCCCCCGAGCTTTCCGCCAATTCCAGCAAGTAAGTGCTATAGACATACTCCATGTCGAACGGGGGGTCCTTGCGCATCAAGACTGCATCAAATTCCTGCAGCGGGATTTCCTCTGGTTCATCTGTCCGATACCAGCGATGCCCGTCTACTCGATCTACTCCGCTGGCCAATTCCAGCGCCCGCGCAAACCCGACTGTCTGGCCACCCTTCCACGCCAGGTCTCCCTGTTGCAGGGTAAACAACTGATGATTGCGGGAAGCGGCTTCCCGCAGCATGGCATAGCTCGAATCCTTGTAAGTCTTGATGGAATCGAGCTGATCGAGAATGAAGGCGAGTTTCATTGAGTAAGGTGGATTCCTGGCTGCCGGAAAACGGGTGCAGACGCCGCCAATAGGGCTAAGCTATGTTGGCAGCAAAAGCCCCGGAGCGCTGGAGTAGAGATTTATCTTGGGTTTCAGCTCCCGCTATTCACCAACAGGGGACGGGCGCGGCATGTCCCTGCCGTTGACCACGCAAGGCCGTGAAATGAGATATTCATGGGATTAAGCAGGATAGAAAACCTCATGCTATGTGTCACGCCGCCTGCAAGTCCGAATAATATTGCAGCTTGATCCGCTCGACATAGTTTCTCAGGTTATCCTTAGATAAGCCATGCTCCTTGAGGGGCGACTCGATCGGGCAACCAAAGGTATTAATCAGGAATCCGAAGGCGCTGGCATCCAGGCTGGCCGGTTTATCCCCCAGGAAATAGCTTTTGTCTCCCAGACATGCGGACAACGCATCAATATCCTGCATACCAAGCTCAAAGATCTCTTCGGCGCTGTGCCGTCCTGTACCATGTCCCAGAATCTGTTGCTTGATTTTGCGGCGATAATAAACCGCCGCCAAATCGCGAATGACAGGAGGCATTGCGCTAAAAATCGCCTTCTTATTTACTTGCCAATTTGCATCCGTATACTGCCACCTCGAATACATCGTCGCCCAAAACAGATGTTCCTCGATCAAGCGCTGCATCGCGAGCGACAGCGCTGCCTCTGCCGGAGTTAGCCCTTCGTCCAGATCCTTATACTTGGCTTTGAGGTGCTGTATGATAAAACGCGAGTCTGCTAATTTAAGATCACCATCTTCAATATAAGGCAGCTTGCCCTTCGGCGCAAACAACGGAAGCGTTGTTTTAATATTGTACTCAATACCCGTCATTCTCAGATATGTTTCTATCTTACAACAGAAATGGCTGAGATTTGGGTTGCCCCACGTACGCTCGAATTGGTAAAGTATCATTATCAAATCTCCGCAATTAATAGAGCCTATCTTAACTTGCAATCAACAAGTAACTGTAGTTTATCTTAATATATTGCGAAATACAAGTTACTACATCATAGCATTCCATGTTACTGATAGTAACCGCGCGGACAACAAGATGGTATTGGAGGAATCAAATTTAACGCTTTGCCATGTATCTTCTATGCGTTTGCGCGCGTTGCGGGCGCGTATATCCGTGGTTTATACAGAGCATGGAAAGCTGCCAGGGTTATCTTCTCGTTTTATTGAATGAACCGGAATCGGCGCAATGAGGTAAGTCTGATCGCGTTTCGCCGGATCTGGTGATATTCAAATTGCTCGACTCAGGCGTGAACCGTCAGCCCTGCATTAAGCCCGGAAGCGGTGTTTCCAGGGCTCGTCATATGCTATTTGACTTTCATTCCCGGCAGCGCGCCTTCATCGGGGGCAAGCAGATAAGGTCCATCGTTACCATCACCCGCGGCCAGCACCATCCCTTCGGATATCCCGAATTTCATCTTGCGCGGTGCAAGATTAGCCACCATTATAGTCAGGCGACCCTTGAGTGGTTCGGTGTCGTAGGCAGATTTAATGCCGGCGAATACGGTGCGCTGTTCCGCTCCAATATCCAGGGTGAGTCTCAGCAATTTATCGGCGCCTTCTACTCGCTCGGCATTAACGATCTTTGCCACTCGGAGATCGATCTTGGCGAAATCATCGATTGTGATCGTTGCGGCCGCTGTACCTTTTAAATTCTCTCCATCTGGAGAAGATGAGGAGGTGGGATTAGAAGGATCTCTTTCCATAATTTGCACATCCTGATTGATTTGTAATGACTGCGCCGCAGGCTGCAGACTCTCTTGGTTGGCTTTGATCAGCTTCTCGATCTGCTTGGAATCGATGCGGGTCATAAGGTGCTCGTAATCGCAAATCTGGTGACCATTAGTCAATAATCTATTCTGGGAACTGGCATCTTTCCAGGTGAGAGGATTAACTCCCAGAAATCGCTCCGCGTCCGCTGCAAGTTTTGGCAACACCGGTTTTAAATACACGGTCAAAATCCGGAACATATTCAACGCTACACTACATACTTCATGCAGTTCGGCGTCGTTTTCACGGCCTTTCGCCAATTCCCAGGGCTTCATCCGGTCCACATATTGATTGGCAACATCCGCTGCAAGCATTATTTCCTTTATTGCCTTGCCGTACTCCCTGCGATCATAAAAGTTTGCAATTGAGACGTGGCGCCCGAGAAAGGTATCACCTTCTCCAAGCTGGCAAAAAAGAAATTGATTGAACCATTTTCTGTTTGTTTCCGAAATGTCGCCGGTGAGCTTGCCATCAAACCTCCCGTTGATGAAACCCGAGCATCTGCTGGCTATGTTGATGTACTTTCCTACCAGATCGCTGTTAACGCGCGCGATGAAATCATCGAAATTGAGGTCGATATCTTCCATGGCGTCGTTAAGCTTGGCAGCATAGTAATAGCGCAGCCATTCTGGATTCAAACCTTGCTTCAAATAGCTCTCGGCGGTAATGAAGGTCCCGCGGGACTTGGACATCTTTTGTCCATTGACGGTGAGGAATCCATGAGCGTATACCTGGGTCGGCGTGCGATAGCCGGAGAACTTAAGCATTGCTGGCCAAAACAAGGCGTGAAAATAGAGAATGTCCTTTCCAATGAAATGTACCATTTCGGTCTTGCCGTTGGGCCGCAGAAATTCATCGATTTCCGCTTGGGACCGCCGCTCCTTTTTGAAGTAATTCATGAAGCTGCCGAAGTAGCCCACGGGTGCGTCCAGCCAGACATAGAAAAATTTCTTGCCGGCAGTGCCGGGAATCGGAAAGCCGAAATAAGGGGCATCGCGGGAAATATCCCAGTCCGTTAATCCGCCTGAGAGCCACTCATTCATTTTATTGGCAGCTTCAGGCTGAAGCCGCGATTTTCTTTCCAAGGAGACGTCCGACTGGCTCGGAAACGATTCAAAAACCCATTCTTTCAGAAATGCGCTGCAGCGTGGATCCGAAAGTTTGAAGAAGTGATGTTCTGAAGCCTGACGCTCCGGTTTCGCCCCGGAAACAGCGGAGTAGGGGTTGATCAAATCAGTCGGCGAATAAGTGGAGCCGCACGCTTCACAGGAGTCGCCATATTGGTCCCTGGCATGGCAATTTGGACATTCGCCTTTGATATACCGATCAGGCAAAAACATTTTCTTGACCGGATCATAGAATTGTTCGACCGAGCGTTTGGTAATCAAATTCTTTGCTTCGAGCTGTCGATAGATATCTTCGCAAAGCTCCTGATTCTCAGGCGAATCCGTGGTGTAATAATTGTCAAAATCAACATAAAAACCATCGAAATCAACTTTATGCTCGTGCCATACGCGATCTATCAGTTGTCTGGGTGTAATGCCTTCCTGATCGGCGCGAAGCATGATCGGAGTGCCGTGCGTGTCGTCGGCACACACGTAATGCACTTCATGCTCCAGCATTTTCTGGAAACGCACCCAAATGTCCGTTTGAATGTATTCGACCAGATGACCAAGATGGATACTGCCGTTGGCATAGGGCAGGGCGGAAGTGACTAGAATTTTTCGTTTGTTCATCAATTGTCTATGAAAATTATCAACCATAATTGTAACAAACTGCGGGCTTGGCGGTCAGTAGAACTGAAGAAGGACGCGGTTGGCGTGGCTGAACGACCCGATTCTGGCTCTTTTCCGGCCAAAGCGTAACCTGTCTGGTAACCGGCGAAAGCTGGTCGCGTTTTTTGTTTTCTGGTTTTATCCCTCAAGTCGCCAGACTCTTGACCCTGATATTTGTTAATATTTAGAGTTGTTATAGTTTATTTGTGCCGCAAACGCAGGGCAAAGGAGTTACAAAAGTGTCTATTTCAGAACAGCAAGTACAATCAGCTCTTGAGGAAATTACCGATCTCAGCACGGGCAAGGATTATGTGACCAACAATGAAGCGCGTAACATCAAGATTGATGGCGACCGCGTTTCGCTCGATATTGTGCTTGGTTATCCGGCGAAAAGCGTGATCGAGGGGATCCGTAAGCAGGTGGTTGACAGGCTCAAAAGCATTCCCGGTATCGGTGACGTGAATGTCAGCATCACGAGCAAGATTGTTTCTCACAGTGTACAACGCGGAGTGAAGCTCATTCCTGGAGTGAAGAATATCATTGCGGTGGCTTCTGGCAAGGGAGGTGTCGGTAAATCGGCCACGGCGGTAAACCTGGCATTGGCACTGGCCGCGGAGGGCGCTTCCGTGGGTATTCTGGATGCCGATATCTACGGCCCGTCGCAGCCCCAGATGCTGGGGATTACTGGCCGTCCCGAATCCCCGGATGGCAAAAGCATCGAATCGATGAAAGCACACGGCATTCAGGCCATGTCCATCGGTTTCCTGATCGACGTGGAAACACCTATGGTATGGCGCGGACCGATGGTTACTCAGGCGCTGCAGCAGTTATTGAATGATACGCGCTGGGACGATGTGGATTACCTCATTGTGGATATGCCGCCGGGCACAGGTGACATCCAGTTGACGCTTGCGCAGAAAGTGCCGGTTACTGGCGCCGTTATTGTCACTACCCCGCAGGATATCGCGCTGCTGGATGCTCGCAAGGGACTCAAAATGTTCCAGAAGGTGGGCATTCCTATTGTTGGCATTATCGAAAATATGAGCACGCATGTCTGTTCCCGGTGTGGGCACGAAGAGCATATTTTCGGCGAAGGCGGCGGGGAAAAGATGTGCAAAGATTACGATGTGGAGTTTCTGGGCGCACTGCCGCTCGACATCAGAATCCGCGAACACACCGACGCGGGCACCCCCACGGTGGTAGCGGATCCCGACGGACGGATAGCTGAGATTTATCGTGGCATTGCTCGCCGCCTCGCGGTCAAGATCGACGAATTGTCGCTGGATCATTCAGCATTATTTGCAAAGATAGTGATTCAGGATACCTGATAACCCGGTGGTGGACCGGTTGACACACGATTGGTAAAGACTGTGGAACTCCTGTGAGGGTTACCCTGGTTGTTCACGCCTAAACATTTCACTTACATTTTCGTTCTCAAAATGACCATAAAGTCTGACAAGTGGATACGCCGCATGGCGGCGGAGCACCGTATGATCGAGCCCTTTGAGCCCAATCAGATCAAGCATGCGAATGGCCACAAGATCGTTTCATACGGGACCTCGAGTTACGGCTATGATATTCGTTGTTCGGATGAATTCAAGCTGTTCACCAATATCAACTCCACCATCGTCGATCCGAAGAATTTCGATTCCAACTCTTTTGTTGACGTGAAGAACGATGTTTGTATCATCCCGCCTAATTCCTTTGCGCTGGCGCGCACGGTTGAGTATTTTCGCATCCCCCGCAATGTGCTGACCATTTGTCTCGGAAAATCCACCTATGCGCGTTGCGGCATTATCGTCAACGTCACGCCGTTTGAACCGGAGTGGGAGGGCTACGTTACGCTGGAGTTTTCCAACACTACGCCGCTTCCCGCAAAGATTTATGCGAACGAGGGAGTGGCTCAGGTGATTTTTTTTGAGTCCGATGAAGTATGCGAAATTTCCTACAAAGATCGCGACGGGAAATATCAAGGGCAACGCGGCGTGACTTTGCCGAAAATCTGATTTCGTCGCAGGGTTGAGATATACCTCGTCCGGTCAAGGAATGGCTCGGAATGAACAACCTATTATGGCCAGCATGCTAAAAAAAGTCGCAAATTGCAGTTGTTATATGCCGCTATATCCCCAATATCTTCTTCAATGGTGAGGTAATGCAGGATGGGTTTTTTAACAGAATTTCCGGCATACAGGATTATTTTTTCCTGACTCGAAAAAAACGCTTGATTCCAGCGGAATGAAGTCTATAATCCGCTTTTTTTTAGACGCATTAAACTAAGGAGCAGGAGGTCATCATGAAAAGCAAAGCAAACTATTTTGACACGGCTGATTTGGTAAACATCCATATTCCCGTAACGTAGCGCCTCCTTAAGGAGACTTCCATGCAAATGCACACCACCGCTCTACGCCAAGAAGTAGAAGCCGAAGCAGTGTTCGACACCCATCCCGAAGTTAGTCTGGATTTTAAATATGTCCAGGCAGCCCTTAAAAAGGGCTACAGTAAGCCATTCCTGCTGGTTGACAGCAACATTATCCGCAACAAAGCACGCCGTTTCAAAGCTACCATGCCACGCGTGCAGCCGCATTATGCTGTCAAGGCCAACCCAGATCCACGCGTGCTGAGGACCATGATCGAGGAAGGCGTGGGTTTTGAAATCGCCTCTATCTCCGAACTGGATTTGCTGCTCAGTCTGGGTGTGTCCGCTGTGGATATTTATTACAGCAACCCGATGAAATCACGTGCTTATCTGGAGTACGCGGCGTCCAAGGGCGTTGAGTGGTACGTGCTGGATAGTATCGAAGAGTTACGTAAAATCGTGAGCGTAAAGCCAGACGCGAAAATGTATTTGCGCATAGATACGCCCAACATCGGCAGTGATTGGCCTCTGGCAGGCAAATTTGGTACGCATACCGCTGAGATTCAAGACATCATTAACGAAGCCGCAAACCTTAAGGTCGATCTTGCGGGCGTGACATTTCATGTTGGCTCACAGTGCCGTAATCCGCAAAATTGGCGGGTGGGTATCGAACGCGCCAAAAAAGTTTTTGCCGATATGCGCAGTGTTGGGCTGGCTCCGCGCCTGCTCAATATCGGCGGTGGTTATCCGGTACGGCATGTCAAGCCCATTCCTTCGATTGAAATAATAGGAGAAGTGGTAAATGCGGCCATTGCGGATTTGCCGAAGGATATTCGCGTCATGGCCGAACCGGGGCGTTACCTGGTGTCGGACGCGGCTTATTTTGTCTGTCGTGTGGTAGGTACGGCAACGCGCAATGGCAAACGCTGGATGTACTGGGATGCGGGCATGTTCGGCGGTGTGATCGAAGTTACCGAGGGTCTGCGCTACGAAATTCTTTCCGATCGCACGGGGCACCGTATTCCTTGGGCCGTTGCCGGTCCGACCTGTGATTCGGTGGACATTCTTATGCGTGATGAAATGCTGCCGGAAGATATTCAGGAAGGCGACTTCATCTATATTCCTAATGCCGGTGCCTATACTACCGCCTATGCCAGCAACTTCAATGGTTTCCCATTACCGGATGTAATGGTATTGTAACTGCATAATTAGATTTGATAAAGAAACCAGCTGGAGCAGCATTGCAGGAATAAAGAGGCGGACACGCGCTGAATGCGTGTGCCGCTTTTTTATTACTCAGGCTAGCGGCGTTACGAGTGCGGGCACATTCCTGAAATCTCTGAATAAGCGCCCGAGTTTGTTTACTCAGCTACTAAATTCGGTTACCAAAAAAGTTGCCAACTCAGCTCCCAAATAAGCGTTCCATGGACATTCAGGCGTCATTAATTCCATTTGCGATCAAGAATCATAAAATGATATTCCAACCCATCGTCTTCATCCAGGCAGTATTTCTCGCGCAAGGTTTCGCGCCATTCGCCGCGACTGAATTTAGGAAATAGTACATCGCCATCGAAATCTCTCTGAATTTCGGTAATATATAACCGGTCGCATACCGTCAGGGCTTGCTGGAATATGTCTGCGCCGCCAATAACAAAGCTTTCGACTGTATCGGGGTTGTTGTAGCAGGTTCTCAGCGCTGTCGCTACCGAACCCACTACCGTAGCACCCTCGACTTCGTAACCTGATTGACGTGTGACGATAATGCTGGTGCGTCCGGGCAGCGGCTTCCCAATCGATTCGTAGGTTTTGCGTCCCATGATAATGGGATGCCCCATGGTAAGCGCCTTGAAGCGCTTCAGATCGGATGGCAATCGCCAAGGTAATGTGTTGTCTTTGCCGATGACGCGGTTTTTAGCCATCGCCACCAGAATAGAGAGGCGCCGGGGGGTCATACTGCGACCGGCGCGCCGATCGCCGGTTGAGGGTCATAACCTTCAAGAGTGAAATCTTCGTATCTGAAGTTAAAAATGTTATTAACTGCCGGGTTCAGTTTCATTGTGGGTAATTTTCCCGGTTTTCGGCTTAATTGTTCTGCGACCTGCGCCAAGTGATTAAGGTAGAGGTGCGCGTCGCCGAGAGTGTGTACGAAATCACCGGGTTTCAGATTACAGCTTTGCGCTACCATCAATGTGAGCAGCGCATAGGAGGC
>JBDTKY010000107.1:0-1964 GCA_039935055.1 Nitrosospira sp. | reverse complement strand
GACGTCGGGATGATCGGCCCGCCATTGATTCAGGTGCTGATCGAGCTGTTGAAGTTGTTTGAGAGTCATTGGATTTCCTTTTTCTCTGTTTCATCTTCTTGGATCTCAGTATGTTTGCGAAATTTTGCAAACATACTGAGCAAGCAATTTCCGCCCGTTATCTATAATGTTGGTCATGTTGGGAGGCTTAAAAAATTTTCTTGTGACACCCATTCGCATGGCTGAGGTAAGTCTGAGTAAGCCTGATGTTAATCGTTTTTCTTGTAACGATATTCCGCCGACATCGCATGAGCCTGCAGGCCCTCTCCGTGAGCCAGAATTGAGGCGATCGCGCCGAGTTTTGCCGCGCCTTGCTCCGACACCTGGATGAGGCTGCTGCGCTTCTGAAAATCATACACGCCCAGCGGCGACGAAAAGCGTGCGGTGTGGGAAGTGGGCAGCACGTGATTGGGACCGGCGCAATAATCACCGAGGGCTTCGGACGTATAGCGTCCCAGGAAAATCGCACCGGCATGGTTGATTTTATCCACCCATTTTTCCGGTTGTTCGACTGATAATTCCAGATGCTCGGGTGCCACGTGATTCGCGATAGCGCAGGCTTCATCGAGATCTTGCACTTTAATCAGGGCGCCGCGATTTTCCAGCGAGGCACGTATCACCGCCTTGCGTGGCATTGTTTCCAGTTGGCGTGCAATACTTTCCGCCACCGCGTCGATAAAAGCAGCGTCGGGAGAAAGCAGGATTGCCTGGGCCAGCTCATCATGTTCAGCTTGCGAAAACAAATCCATTGCAATCCAGTCAGGATCAGTTTTGCCATCGCAAATCACCAGGATTTCGGACGGGCCCGCTACCATATCGATGCCTACCGCGCCAAATACTCGGCGCTTGGCGGCCGCCACATACTCATTACCCGGCCCGACGATCTTATCCACGCGTGGCACAGTCCCGGTACCGTAGGCCAGTGCCCCGACAGCCTGGGCGCCGCCTATCGTGAACAGCCGGTCCACCTCGCAAATCGCCGCCGCAGCTAGCACCAGATTATTTTTTTCTCCGCCGGGAGTGGGTGTCACCATGACAAGTTCGCCGACTCCCGCCACCTTGGCGGGAATTGCGTTCATCAGCACCGACGAAGGATACGATGCCTTGCCGCCGGGAACATACAACCCGACACGACTGAGAGGGGTTATCTTCTGACCCAGCAGCGTACCGTCAGGTTCCGTATAATTCCAGGATTGGGCCAACTGCTTTTCGTGGTAGGCGCGTACCCGCGCGGCGGCTTGTTCCAGGGCGTTGCGCTGATCCGCGGGTAGATCCTGCAGAGCTTGCTTCAAGCAGTGCTGAGACAATTCAAGCTCCGCCACCGAGTTTGCATCCAGATGGTCGAAACGGCGCGTATATTCCAGCAGGGATTCATCGCCGTGTTTTTTGATATCCGTGAGAATACCGGCAACTGTCGCGTCTACCGCCGCATCGTGCGCGTCTTCAAAGGCCAGCAGTTTCTCCAGCGCTGCATGGAAGCCAGCATCGGCGGAAGATAATCGCTTGATCTGAATCATAGGAAGGAGTTATGGTTGCGCCGTTGTTTCTTCGCA
Organism: Nitrosospira sp.; assembly: GCA_039935055.1. Classification (GTDB taxonomy): domain Bacteria; phylum Pseudomonadota; class Gammaproteobacteria; order Burkholderiales; family Nitrosomonadaceae; genus Nitrosospira. The sequence goes on along the minus strand of JBDTKY010000107.1, from coordinate 372 downwards.
TTGCCCGATTGCCGCCGAGAATGCATCCAGCATCGGTTGTATGGTTCTCCGTTTCAATTTCAATGCCGCCTGGTTGATGATCAGTCGGGCCGAAATGGGCATGATCTCTTCCACCGCCTTAAGGTGGTTGGCCTTCAGCGTATTGCCGCTGGAAACCAGATCGACGATTGCATTCGCCAGCCCTACCAGGGGCGCAAGTTCCATCGAGCCATAGAGTTTGATGAGATCCACATGCATACCCTTTTCGGCGAAGTGTTCGCGTGCCGTATGTAAATACTTGGTCGCTACCCGCAGCCGCGCCCCCCGGCGCACAGCGGATTCGTAATCGAAATCGTCACGTACCGCCACCATCATGCGGCAGCGGGCGATATG
>JBDTKY010000106.1:0-6691 GCA_039935055.1 Nitrosospira sp. | reverse complement strand
AGAGTATCTCAATGAGTTCTGTTACCGCTTCAACCGGCGGGAATGGGAAGCACAGCTGCCATTACGCCTCCTCAACGCTTGTCTGACTCATACTCAGATAAAACTGAAAATGGTTTAGAGGCATATTAATTTTTAATTCAGCAGGCGATGTTTCATTTGCAACTGGAAAGACGGGTGAAATTATCGTGACCTGCCCAGTTCCAGATTTCATAGATTCTGCGACAGGAATGTCCGTCGTCTATCGAGATTCGGATGGTGCGGGTACGTTAGTAAATGTTCAGGCCAATTTACGAAAAAAAGACCTGTTGACAGCGGAAGCATCTGATGCTGGGGCAATATTCAATTCCAATACTGGTCCGATTTCAGGACCGGCAGGTTATGCAGTAGCAGGCGCGGTTCTGGGCAATCCCTGTAATGGGAATATTTTTCATTTTGATCACAACCGATACGCATATTACGTACAAATAAACATGAAAAGATCCAATACCACGCAAGGAGCTATCTTTGGTAGTGTAAAACTGGGCAATGATTTGATTTGTTGATATTCGGCATGCAACTTAGCATTTTTTCTGTGTTACTTTAGCGTGCAGATAATCTATTCTTCACTGAATCGCGCTTCTTCAGCAAACAGGAATTTCTTGCGCTCTAGAAGACCCCATCCCGCGATACGCCGTCACATTTGAGTATCCCGCGCAATGTTTGCAATGCTTCCAATTGAATCTGACGCACCCGCTCACGGGTAAGATCGAGACTCTTCGCCAGTTGTTCCAGCGTTTGAATCTCGCAACCATTCAAACCGTAGCGCTTCTCGATGATATGCCGTTGCTTGTCATTCAATTGGACAAGCCACTCTTGCACCCGCTGCTTGATTTCAGACTGTTCCAGCATGAGATCGGGGCCGGGATTGTTATCGTCCGCCATGACATCGCCCATGCACAGCAGCGGATCAATATCGAGCGGTGCGTCCAGCGACATCATGTTCATGTTCAGGGACAGCATGCGCTGCACTTCTTTTACCGGCCGTCCCAGCATGTGCGCAACATCTTCCGGTTTGGGTTCCTTGCCGGTATGCGCTTCCAGGTGCCGAGCCGCCTGCAAGATAATATTCAAGTCCTTGATGACATGCACGGGCAGACGGATGGTACGCGACTGATTCATGATGCAGCGTTCAATGTTCTGGCGTATCCACCACGTGGCATAGGTTGAAAAACGGAATCCGCGCTCGGGGTCGAATTTGTCCAGCGCGTGCATCATCCCCATATTGCCTTCTTCGATCAGATCCAGTAGCGCCACGCCATGGTGGGTATAGTGCTTGGCGATATTCACCACCAGCCGCAGGTTGCATTCGATCATTTTCTGACGGGCATTGAAATCGTCCTGCTTGACGAGGCGTGTCAGCACTGCCTCTTCCTTGGCATTCAACAGCGCATTGTGGCCGATCTCGTTGAAATAGATCTGGGTGACGTCAGTCAACAGGAAACCATCAGCCTTTTCGTTCTCGACGGGGGGTGGCGTTACTTCGGAAATTTTAAATGACGTAGCTTCCGGCTCCGCCGGGTCCGTCTCAAGCGATTCGTCGTCGTCGGGATATATACGTTGACTCATCCGGATATTCCAGGTAAATATTTTAGCGGGTCCACTGGTTTTCCATTCTTGCGAATTTCGAAGTGAAGCTTTACCAGACTGGCGTCGGTATTTCCCATCTCAGCTATTTGTTGCCCTTTGGCTACCGCTTGTCCCTCTTTCACCAGAAGTTTATTGTTGTGGGCATAGGCGCTAAGATAAGTATTGTTATGCTTGATGATAATGAGCTTACCATAGCCGCGCAATCCCGCCCCACTGTAAACCACTTTACCTGCAGCCGATGCTGTCACCGATTGGCCTTGCTTGCCCGCAATATCAATACCCTTGGTGCTTTCCGTAAACCCTTCCAGTACTTTGCCTTTGGTGGGCCAGATCCATTCGACGCGATCGTCACTGTGGATCGCTTCTGCCACCGGCGGTACGGGATTCATTTCGGTACCGGCATTTTTTTCGGCCATCGGATCAGCCTTTGCAACCACTATTGGCGGTACATCTGCCAATCCCTTCAACTGCGCCACAGCCAGCTCTGAATAGGGCAGCTTGAACGCCTTGGGTTCAACTTTAAGTTTATCTGCGCTGACCACTTGCTTTTCTTCGGGCAATGGCACGGTATTGGGCGTAGCCGCTATGGCCGTAGATGGCAGCGCTGGCTCAGGGACCGGGAATAAAGACGGTTGTGTCAGTTGTGAAGGCGAAGATAAATTAAGTTGCTGACCGATATGGATGGCGCCAGCATCCTGTATGTTGTTCCATGCCGCCAAATCCTTTTGATCAATACCGCGGCTCCGCGCAATGCTATAGAGAGTGTCACCTTTCTGTATGATGTAGATATCAGGGCGCTGATCAGCCGCTTCCGAAACTGTACCAGTTCTATTGACAGCCTCTTGAGACTCCATCACGGCACGCTCGGTCACCGGCGCACGGTGCGGGGTAGACTCACAGCCCGCAACGATCAAAAAAAGAATAAGAGGTGATCCATAGCGTGCTGAAGAAAAAAATCTTTCTGGAAGAGTTGCAAGCCAAGAACTCATGATAACCGTCTGAAGGAACCTGCCATCGGTCAGACGATCCTCGATTCGTTTGCTCCTCATTTCGTTATCTCTTGCTCTGCATCACTTAACCTTTCAAGATACCTGGCACCATTGGCACGAACCTGACCTCGTCAAGGATGGTTTCGGCATAACCTTGCGAATTGTGCTCAATCACACACAGATACTGATCCTGGCTTCCTTTGGGAAAAACCATTCTACCACCAACTGCCAATTGCCCCAGCAGCAGCGGAGGAACATGCGTGGTTGCGGCGGTGAGGATGATACCATCAAATGATGCAAGCTCTGGCAGCCCCAACAGGCCATCAGCATGCTTGAGACGAACATTATTGAGACGCAGCTCCCGTAGACGAGTGCGAGTGCGGGTGAGTAAAGGCCCGATACGTTCAATTGAATAGACTTCGCGCGCAAGCTGCGTCAGTACCGCCGTCTGATACCCGCAGCCCGAGCCGATCTCAAGCACCTTGCCGAGCTTTGAACCCGCGCGCAGCAACTCGCTCATACGCGCCACAATATACGGACTTGAAATGGTCTGGCCGAAATTTATGGGGAGAGCAACATCGTCGTAGGCGCGGCTCGCCAGGATTTCTTCAACAAAGATGTGACGAGGAATAGCATTCATTGCCGCCAGCACGACTTCATCGACAATACCTTGCGCGCGCAGACGTTCGATCATGCGCGCACGGGTACGCTGAGAAGTCATGCCGATCCCGGAATGATGAGTGTTCAACCCAGATATACCTTGAACAGTTAGTTTGTAGTCCTGCAAGACAATGTTAAATGCATGGAGGCTATTTCAGCCACTGTTTTACCGCATCCAGCTGCCCATACCGGGTGAGGTCGATTTGCAACGGTGTAACCGATACCCGGTTACGCTGGATTGCGAGAAAGTCGGTACCCTCGCCGATATCCTGGGCGGGTCCGGCCGCACCCACCCAGTAAACCGTTTCACCGCGCGGGCTTTGCGATTTGACTACCGGTTCGGCCTTGTGGCGGCGGCCAAGCCGGGTAACCTCTATGCCTTGCAACTCATCGTAAGGAATGTCAGGTACATTAACGTTTAGCAGCACCGCTCCGTGGAGTTTGTCTTTTTCAAAACGTTGCACCATTTCTGTCGCGATACGTGCCGCAGTGGAAAAATTTCCGGTAGAAAAGCTGGCAAGAGAAATGGCAAGAGAAGGTACTCCCAACAGAAAACCTTCGGTGGCGGCAGCTACGGTACCGGAATAAATGGTGTCGTCGCCCATATTGGCGCCATCATTGATACCGGACACCACCATGTCGGGCAATGCATCCAGCATTCCGGTAACCGCCAGATGCACGCAATCCGTGGGCGTGCCATTAACATAATAAAAACCGTTATGGGATTTTTTGAGACTGAGCGGCCGGTCGAGCGTGAGTGAATTGCTGGAGCCGCTTCGGTCGCGTTCCGGCGCGACCACGGTGATATCAGCGATCACGGAAAGCGCTTCCGCAAGGCAGGCAAGACCTGGCGCAAAATACCCGTCGTCGTTGCTGAGCAATATGCGCATTATTCGAACAGTACCCCAGGTGATTTTTTGCTTATCGGGGGAAAATATCAGCTAATTGACTACCACCAAACCTGTATTGGGCTTGTGGACTTGACTGGTCGGGGCGAGAGGATTTGAACCTCCGACCACTTGCACCCCATGCAAGTACGCTACCAGGCTGCGCTACGCCCCGAAGGGCCGATTATAACAAACAAGCCAGGATGTTAGGAATTGCTATTGGCAATTTGTGATGCATGGATTGCAAAAAATGAACAGAATAGATCAAGGACCTTTGAATAAAGTCCTTCGCGGGCACGACGGTACTTTGCGGAATGGGATGTGCGAAAGACGAGGAAGCGAATGGTCGATTCCTTCGCTACGCGATCTGCGTTATGCGTCTTGTCATCACCTCTATTTTGCCAGAAACACGCTCGCGGGGGATTCGTTCAGCGGTTCCTTAAGATCGAAGCAACGACACAATACTTTTGATCTCGCCCCGCAATAGTGCCAAATCGATTGGGGAGATGGATGACACGACTGAAGCGGGGACAGCAGACGCCGCCGGCTCAACCATGCCTTGAACCAGGCGGCTGCGGGCACCGTGAATGGTAAAACCTTCGTCGTAGAGTAATTCACGAATACGGCGAACCAGCAATACTTCATGATGCTGATAATAACGGCGGTTGCCGCGACGTTTGACCGGTTTCAATTGTGTAAATTCCTGCTCCCAGTAGCGCAACACATGGGGCTTGACACCACACAACTCGCTGACTTCGCCGATCGTAAAATAACGCTTCGCCGGGATGGGCATTAAAGCGTTGCTAGGCGTTATGTTTTCCATGCTGGTTTTTTTCAACCATTGCCTTTAATTTTTGGCTGGCGTGGAAAGTCACCACTCGCCGCGCGGTAATCGGAATTTCTTCTCCGGTCTTGGGATTACGGCCTGGACGCTGCGGTTTATCTCGCAACTGGAAATTGCCAAAACCCGACAGCTTGACCCCGTCGCCATTTTGCAACGCAACACGAACTTCCTCGTAAAAAGATTCCACCATGTCTTTCGCTTCGCGCTTGTTGAATCCGACTTTTTCAAATAACAAATCCGCTAACTCAGCCTTTGTTAAGGTCATACGCTCCCTCATCGGTTTTATTTACTTTTTCGAACGCGGCTATATTAGCCATTTATTCAACTACGTAATCTTGCGCTAAACTGACCTTCCAGAATATTTACTAACTTCGTGATGACCAAGTCTGCTTCCGCGTCGGTTAATGTTTTTTCAGTATCTTGCAATAACACCCGGAAAGCAAGACTTTTTTTGCTATTTTCCACTCCCTTGCCCCGATACACATCGAATAGGGAAATTTCTGAAATTATGGATAAATGCTCGGCTCGCATACTGTCCCGCATCGCCTGGACGGCAATGTTTTCCGGCACTATCACAGCGATATCGCGTCGTATCAGCGGGAATTTTGTAATCTCTACAGCCGCTGGCAGCGTTCGCGTCATCAGGATATCCAGATCCACCTCAAACAGCGCTGTGGAATCGGGCAAGCCAAACTTCTGACGCCAATGTGGATGAAGTTCTCCAAGATAGCCTGCGATTCTTTCACCCAGGCAGATCTCGGCCGATTTGCCTGGATGCAGAGCAGAATGAGATGCCACTCTGAAATTTACCACTGCTGGCCAGAAAAGCGCCTCAATGTCTGCTTTTGCATCAAAAAAATCTACCCCTCGCGCGGGCGTTCCCCACTGCTCGGCCGTGGTATCTCCATAGCAAAGTCCAGCCAGTTTCTCCGATTGCGCATAAGCTTCATCTTTTTTCATGAAGCAACTCCCAATCTCAAACAGCCGCACTCTGGCCTGCTTGCGGTTAAGATTAAATTGCAGGTTGGATATGAGACCGCCGAACAGGCTACTACGCATCACACCCATCTGATTGGACAGGGGGTTTTTTAATGCTACCGGCGTTTTATTGCCCAGCAGTTCCAGCTCCCATGACGCGTCTACGAAAGCATAATTGATGACTTCCTGGTAGTCTCGTACCACTAGAATTTGACGCAACTGCGATGTTGCGCGCACGATTTCCGGCTCGGGCAGCATACCCAGTTCCGCATGGGGCAAGCTCACAGATATATGATCGTATCCGTAAATACGCGCCAATTCCTCAATTAAATCTTCCTCTATAACGAGATCGAAGCGATAAGCCGGTGGCGTAACGCGAAACACACCGTCAGCTGAAGAAAAATTGAACTGCAAACGCTGTAATAGTTCAGCGACCTTGACTTCACCAAGTTCTATGCCCAGTACTCGCCGCACGCGTTCCAACCGCAGACAAACAGGATCGCGTTGCGGCAATTTACCCCTGACCTCGGTAACCGGCCCTGCCCTGCCTCCGCAAATTTCCAGCACCAGATGTGTGGCACGTTCCAGCGCATTGCGCGTGGCGTCAAAATCCACGCCGCGTTCAAAACGGTGCGCCGAATCGGAGCTGAAACCCAGACGAAATGATTTGCCGGCAATCACCCCCGGACTGAAAAAAGCACTCTCCA
>JBDTKY010000105.1:0-8184 GCA_039935055.1 Nitrosospira sp. | reverse complement strand
TACCCCGCCTGGAAATACCTGATTATCGCGATTTCGATACTGCTCGGACTGCTCTACACGCTACCCAATTTTTATGGCGAATCGCCAGCAGTGCAGGTTTCGCCGTTGCGCGCCGCATCCAAGGCTGATACCGCACTGCTGCAGCGGGTTGAAGAAGCGTTAAAGAAGGCAAATCTCGCCACAAGTGGAATTCTTCTCGAGTCTAGCGGCGTCAAAATACGCTTTGCCGACACCGATACGCAGATCAAGGCTAAGGATATGCTTCAGTCGGCGCTCGGTAACAGCTATATGGTAGCGTTGAATCTCCTCCCCAATTCTCCTCAATGGTTGACCAGCATCGGCGCATTGCCCATGTATCTGGGGCTCGATCTGCGTGGCGGCGTACATTTCATGTTGCAGGTGGACATGCACGGTGCGCTCTCCAAAGCACTTGACCGCCATAGCGCTGATATACGCAGCAGTTTGCGCGAACGGAAAATTCAATATGCTGGACTCGATAAGGATAGCGCAAAGATCACTATCAAATTTCGTGATCCCGAATCGCGCGCCAAAGCCGAAACCGAACTCAACAAGACGTATCCCGATTTAAGCTTACGCGAACAGAACGTGAGAGATGAATTTCATCTCACCGCCACGCTAAAGCCGGAGACACAGAAACTTATACTGGATTCTGCCGTGCAGCAGAACATCACTACGCTGCGAAACCGTGTCAACGAACTGGGTGTGGCCGAACCCATTATTCAGCAGGCTGGCGCTGACCGTGTAGTCGTGCAATTGCCCGGTGTACAGGATACCGCCAAAGCCAAGGATATTCTGGGGCGTACCGCCACGCTGGAAGTGCGCATGGTGGATGAGGAGCGTGATATGGCTGCGGCATTGCGCGGGCAAGTTCCGTTCGGTTCCGAGCTTTATAATGAGCGTGGCGGCGGTCCGTTACTGGTGAAAAAGCAGGTAGTGCTAACGGGTGATCGCATCAATGACGCCCAGGCCGGTTTTGACAGTAACAATCAGCCGGCAGTGCACCTTAATCTCGATAATAACGGCGCACGAATTTTCCGGCAGTTGACACACGATAACGTCGGGAAGCGCATGGCGATTCTGCTGATCGAAAAGAATCAGGCGGAGGTCATTACAGCGCCGGTGATCCGCGAGGAGATCGGTGGTGGGCGGGTGCAGATTAGCGGGCGCATGTCCACGGAGGAAGCCAGGGACGTAGCGCTGTTATTGCGTGCCGGTGCATTGGCTGCACCCATGGACATCATAGAAGAGCGCACGGTGGGCCCCAGTCTTGGTGCCGACAATATTTCACGTGGATTTAATTCAACGCTATACGGCTTTGCCGCGATTTCCGTTTTCATGACTGTTTATTATCTGATTTTTGGCTTTATTTCAGTGATAGCGTTGGGAGTAAACCTGCTATTGCTGGTAGGCCTTCTCTCGATTTTACAGGCCACGCTGACGCTTCCGGGTATGGCGGCAATCGCGCTCACGATAGGAATGGCAATTGATGCAAATGTGTTGATCAATGAGCGCGTCCGCGATGAACTGCGCAATGGTATACCGCCACAAGCGGCGATTAGTGCGGGATACGAACGGGCGTTTGGCACCATACTTGATTCCAATATCACTACATTGATTGCCGGCATCGCGTTATTCGCGTTTGGTTCCGGTCCTGTGAAGGGATTTGCCGTGGTGCTATGTTTAGGCATATTAACCTCAATGTTCAGCGCGATAATGGTCTCGCGCGGCATGGTCAATCTGGTATATGGCAATCGTCGCAAGCTGGACCGAGTCTCCATTGGTCAGGTGTGGAAACCAGTAAGCGACAAGCGCTGACGTGAAGGATGAATAGGGCGGGAACGGTCCGCCCTACTAGCAAACAAGCAGAAAATAAGTAAGCGATAAGGATCCGGATGGAATTTTTCAGAATCAAACGCGACATTCCCTTCATGAGCTGGGGAAAGTACACCACGACTATTTCGCTGCTGACTTTTATTGTCGCGGTATTTTTTCTCTTCACCAAAGGACTGAATCTGGGTGTCGATTTTACCGGCGGCACGGTGATGGAGGTCGGCTATACCCAACCTGCGGACATCACCAGAATACGGGATACGCTTATTAAACTCGGCATGCCCGATGTCAGCGTGCAGAATTTCGGGACATCCAGAGAAGTCATGATACGTCTGCCTGCCAGGCCCGGCATATCAAGCGCCAAGCTGTCCGAAACGGTGATAACAGCATTACGTCAGGATGATAAAACAGCCGAAATACGTCGCGTCGAGTTTGTCGGCCCTCAGGTGGGGAAAGAGCTGGTTGAAAATGGTGCATTGGCTTTACTGATGGTCTCGCTCGGCATCGTGGCGTACCTGGCAGCGCGCTTCGAATGGAAATTTGGTGTCTCTGGAATCATTGCCAACCTGCATGACGTAGTGATCATTCTCGGTTTCTTCGCCTTTTTTCAGTGGGAATTCTCGCTCACTGTGTTGGCCGCCATATTGGCAATTCTTGGTTATTCGGTAAATGAATCAGTGGTGGTGTTCGACCGGATACGAGAGAATTTCCGAAAGATGCGCAAGGCCTCAGTTCAGCAGGTCATAGACAACGCGATTACCCGCACCATGTCGCGCACTATCATAACCCACGGCAGTACCCAGATGGTTGTGGTCTCCATGCTGTTTTTCGGTGGGGAGGCGCTGCATTATTTTGCGCTGGCGCTTACTATCGGCATCCTGTTTGGCATTTATTCCTCGGTACTGGTGGCAAGCCCCATTCTCATGCTGCTAGGTGTCTCGCGCCAGGATATTGTGAAACCCGAAAAGAAGGAAGAAGCGGAAGCGCTGCCTTAATTTCAGCACTTGAATCTTTCCAGTCTGTCGCAGTCTCGCCTAAAGGCCTGTTTTGGAACTTCTTGCAACTTTCATCGACATCATCCTGCATCTGGATAAGCATCTCATCTGGGTGGTTCAGAATTACGGTAATTGGATTTACCTCATTCTGTTCCTGATCATTTTCTGTGAAACCGGATTAGTAATAACACCGTTTCTGCCAGGAGACTCCTTGTTGTTCGTGGCAGGTGCAATTGCCGCGAGTGGTGTAATGGATGTCCAATTGCTGGCGATGCTGCTTATACTGGCCGCATTCTGCGGCGACAATACGAATTACTGGATTGGACGCTATTTTGGACCCCGGATATTCAGCCGGGCGGACTCACGCTTATTGAACCGTGCTCATCTGGAAAAAACCCACAGATTCTATGAAAAACATGGCGGCAAAACCATTATCTTTGCGCGCTTCCTGCCGATCGTGCGTACCTTTGCACCTTTCGTCGCCGGCGTTGGACGTATGATCTACACTCATTTCGTGGCATTCAGTGCATTCGGTGGCGTTTTCTGGATCAGCTTCTTTGTATTCGGTGGATTTTTTTTTGGTAACGTGCCAGTAGTGAAAAATAATCTGACTTTTTTCATTTTTGGTATCATCATAATTTCCATTCTCCCGGGCATTATTCAATTCATACGTAGCCGGTTTGGAAATCGTGGAAATCCCGAACGCAAGGATAGTTAGTGTAGTGTCGGCACCTTACACTAAGGGATAGTAACCAGAAATTAAAGTGTAGTTTTACTTGGCAGCTCCCATCTGCAGCGCCCGTTGCCGTGACTGGACCGTGAGCTCTTCTGGATGATCCAAACCCAGCCATCCATGCAAGTTGGTGAAAGCGATGTCAGCCAGCGCATTTATCCAGTCATCGCGTTCATTGAGGCAAGGGATATAATGAAACTCGTGACCCCCAGACTGGATAAAAATGGCTTTGCCTTCCATGGCAATTTCTTCAAGGGTTTCGAGACAATCGGAAACAAAACCGGGACAGACCACATCAACGCGCCGGGTGTTCTGTTTACCGAGCTGTTCCAAAGTAAGCGAAGTGTATGGGCTTAACCATTCCGCCCGGCCAAATCGTGACTGGAAACAAATCTGATACTCGGCAGCATCCAGTTCGAGCATCTCGGCAAGAAGCCGCCCAGTTTTCTGGCATTCGCAGTGATAGGGATCGCCTTTGTCCAGGGTGAAGCGGGGTACACCGTGAAAACTCATTACGAGTTTGTCGGGTTTTCCGGTTTTCATCCAATAATCGCGTACATTTTGTGCCAGCGCGGCGATATAGCCCGGATGATCGTGATAATGCTTCACAGTGCGTATGGCGGGAGTGTTACGCATCGTTCTCAGTTGCGCGAATACTTCATCAAACGCTGAGGCGGTGCTGCTGGCAGCATATTGTGGGTAGAGCGGCAACACCAGAATACGCTCACAGCCATGCTGCTTCATCTGTCCCAGCACCTCGGCGATGGAAGGACTGCCAATACTCATGGCATATTCCACCATCGGCGCGGGTTTAGTCCGTTTTTCCAGGAGATCTCGTAACAGTCGGGTCTGTCGCGCCGTGTGGACCTTCAGCGGAGAGCCTTCCGGCGTCCAGATCTGTGCATACTTTTCTGCCGATTTTTTTGGGCGCGTATTGAGTATGAAACCATTTAGAATCAGCCACCACGCCCACCGCGAGATTTCCACCACTCGTGGATTGCTTAGAAATTGCTTGAGATAAGGCCGTAGTGCCTGCGCGGTCGGAGCATCAGGCGTACCAAGATTAACCAGCAAAACACCTGTCTGTGTTGGGCTGCCATGCTGGTAAGCGGGTTCGGGAGAGATCAAGTTATTCCAATTCTCATTAGAAACGATAATTACGTTGACTTCGTCTTCGCCTTCTCATCGTGCCAAGGTACGGTATTCATCGCCTTATCCTCACCCTCTGTTCTAAGCCCTGAAATGAGGATTGGAATCAATATAGCTCTCAAGGGGGCGCCCGCCGACCCGATTCAGAAAGGAAGGGTGGCTAAGTAACCCTGAATAAGCCCTTCGTAGGGGGTCTTGCTACCAACATTGAGGACCTTGTCAGGTTCCTTAATGCTGTGACAGCGCACTGGAAAGCAGCCGGGCGGTCGCATCTACAATCGGAATGACGCGTTCGTAAGCCATGCGCGTAGGACCGACCACACCTACAGTACCCACGACTTTTCCGTCCACCTCGTACGGTGCAGTAACTACGCTGAATTCATCCAGCGTCACCACACCCGACTCGCCGCCGATGAAGATTTGTACACCTTCCGCCTTGCGGCTAAATTCCAGCAACTGCAGAAACACGGTTTTGCGTTCAAACAGATCGAACAGCTTCTTCAGGCTGGTCATATTACTGGCCAAATCATGCACATCAAGCAGCTTGCGCTCACCCGCCACTACCACGGCTTCGCTGTTTTCCCTGATTGCCTCGCCGCCCGCCTCAATGGCAGCGGTCATGAGGTTAGTCATATCATGGCGCAATTGTTTTAATTCGCTCTGAAGACGAATACGGATTTCATCAAAGGCGCAACCCGCATAATTCCGATTGATGAAATTCGCTGCCTCTATCAATTCCATCTGGCTGTAGGTTCTGTCGGTAAAAAGAACGCGGTTCTGAACATCGCCCTCCGGCGTAACGATGATGAGCAGAATACGTTTCTCCGATAGAGTCATGAACTCGATATAACGGAATATTGCGCTGCTACGCTTGGGAGTTACCACCACGCCGGCAAAGCGCGTCAATTCCGATAGCAGTTGCGAAGCGGAGTTGATCAATCGTGAGGGGTTGTCTGGATGCAGATGGTCTTCAAGTTGATGGATTTCTATTAGATCCAAAGGTTTGACAACCAGTAGCGTATCTACAAAAAAACGGTAGCCTTGATGAGTAGGTATGCGACCTGCAGAAGTATGGGGACTGGCGACAAAGCCCATTTCCTCAAGATCAGCCATCACGTTACGAATAGTAGCGGGACTCAGATCCAGGCCGGAGAATTTGGAGAGCGAGCGAGAGCCTACCGGCTGGCCTTCGCAGATATATCGCTCGACCAGCGTTTTAAGCAGAATTTTGGCACGTTGATTGAGCATTTTACTATTTTACATCAGGATTCGGTTTTTCGGTTTCGGCAATGGGAAAAAGGATACGTAAAAGCAAATCCAGCCTGAGTATTCATAAATTGGGACGCATCCTATCCGTCGTCTGATACAGAAAAGCATACCTGGAGATTCCGCGTCTACAGCTGCGGGACCTTGATGCCGGCAGGGAAGCGATGGATAAGCCATCCGTGAAGTGGTACTGCAAAATTGAAGATTTAACATGAAGCGAGCAAATATATATAGCATCCGGTACTGGAATCCTTTGTCACCCGCAGCTCGATATGGTTTAATCTGATGAAGCGGTATTCACAACAAAAGGGTCAGTTTCCAGTGGCTCAACAGGCTTTCCAGATTAGATTCGGTAATGAATTCTCCTTTCAAAACGATAGCCGTGATCGGCAAGCATAAGAATCTCGATATCGTGTCTCCATTGTTGCGACTGGGACGATACCTGGAAAGCCGTAACCTTGAGGTGCTGCTGGATCAGCTTACCGCTTCCGCCTTGAAAGAGTTAACGTATCCCGCCGTCACGATGGAAGAGATCGGTGTACGCACCGATTTAGCCATAGTACTGGGTGGCGACGGGACCATGCTCAATATTGCGCGGAAGCTCGCGCCTTTTGATGTTCCACTGGTGGGTATCAATCAGGGCCGGCTAGGATTTCTTACAGATCTTTCCATCGATACCATGCTTGAAACGCTTGGCTCGATGCTTGATGGGCAGTATGTTACGGAGCGGCGCATGCTGTTGTATGTCGAAGTTGCGCGCGACACTACTAGCGCTTTCAGCGCCCTGGCTTTAAACGATGTGGCGGTGAACCGGGGAATTGGCGGCAACATGATCGAATTCGAGGTGCGTATCAATGGTGAATACGTATACTCACTCCGTTCCGATGGCCTGATTGTAGCCACCCCTACTGGTTCCACCGCCTACGCGTTATCAGCGGGCGGTCCGATTCTTCACCCTAGTCTCGATTTGATCGCGCTGGTGCCTGTGAGTCCTCATACGCTAAGCAATCGTCCCATCGTAGTGGGCCCTGACGCCATCGTGGAGATCTTGATGCATCGTACTGCGGTCGCACGCGTTCACTCCGATAGCCATTCCCATTTCGACTTGCAGGAGCATGACAAGGTCATTGTGCGCCGTTCTCCCCATGAAGCAACATTGCTGCATTCTTCCGACCACAGCTATTACCGTATGCTGCGTGAGAAGCTTGGTTGGAGCGGCTTACCGAGGAACCAAGCGTGAAATTTCCATGTTAAGGTTTCTCAGTATCCGGGATTTTGTCATTGTTGACCATATGGACTTGGAGTTCGCTCCCGGTTTTACCGTACTCACGGGTGAAACCGGCACGGGAAAATCCATTCTGATTGATGCGCTTTCACTTGTCCTGGGTGAACGTAGCGACGCTGATGATGTGCGGGATGGCTGCGAACGTGCCGAAATCAGCGCGGAGTTCGACATTGGAGGATTACCGGAACTGGCGGATTGGTTACGCGAAAACGGATTCGAAGGTGATGGCGATGATGGTGGCGTATGCCTGGTACGCCGGACAGTAGATATTGGAGGACGCTCGCGTAGTTTTATCAACGGTCGCTCTGCTACCTTGCAGCAATTACGTGCAGCAGGGGGGAAGTTGGTGGATATCCATGGTCAGCACGCACATCAGGCGATGCTACGCGCTGAAGCACAACGCGATCTGCTTGATGCCTTTTCGGGTAACCATAAATTGGCGCAGGCTGTGTCAGAGGTTTATCGCCACTGGCAAAGTTTGCAGCAGCGGCGCTTGACATGGGAGCAGCACGCCGCCACTTTCCTGAAGGAGCGGGAACAATTGGAGTGGCAAGTAGCCGAGATATCCGAACTAAATTTTTCACCTGATGAGTGGCAAATGCTGCAAACAGAACACAGCCGTCTATCGCATGCTGCAAACTTGCTCGAAGCAGCGCAGATGGGGCTGGGGGTACTATCAGAAGGCGAATCAGCCTCGCTTGCGCAAATCAACGCAGTTATGTCACGTCTGCATAATATGCTTGATTGCGACATCAATCTCAAAGTTGTGCTTGATTTACTGGAGTCGGCACAGATCCAGTTGCAGGAAAGCGTATATGAACTCGGACGTTACCAGCAGCGTCTCGATCTCGACCCACAACGTTTACAGGAAATAGAGGAACGCTTATCGGCGATTCACGCCGTCG
>JBDTKY010000104.1:0-9797 GCA_039935055.1 Nitrosospira sp. | reverse complement strand
GCAGCTTGCATTTGCCATGATGATCAAGGGAAACACTCGCGCGGGCCGCTTCGCATTCGTTGCCATAGGTTTTGCCGTCGCAACCGCAGACGGGTCTGTATTCCTTGGTACAGATCGTGGGTATGGCCTTGCATGATCCTTGCGCATCGGCAACCTTGCATTGCCCGGCGCCGACTTCACAATACTGTACGTTAGAACAAAGCGCTCCCAGGAGTCCGCCACAATCGAGCGGCTGAATAGGCTCTATTTCCTTACAGCGTTCGGTTAGCTCTACGTTGAGAAAGGTTCCTGCCTTGGGACGAATGGAACGCAATTGCCTGATGAAATCATCGAATTTTTTTGGTGTCGAGTTGAAGCCCGCTTCCGCACATGCGGACAAGCCGGATTCCATTGAGACGGAGCCTCCCACCCTGGGGTTATATACATAAAATATGTCGGCGGTATTGGCGGCAATGGCACTCCCAACAGTTTTTCGAACCCATTGCAGAACTGCGTTATCCACAATGCCGCTCGTACTGCCGACAGTAATATTAACGGCACGGCTTTCTGTATTTTCCGTACTGTCGTCCGCGGAAGCAAATGCTGTGATAAGAAGGACGGCGGGTCCGATAAGAAAAACATAAATTAGTTGCTTCATTTTTCTCCAATCGATCGAGGTATAAACCGAAGCCCGCCAGCAAGCTTGAATACCCTGGTTTTTCCGGTCAAATCCTACCTATGGCAAGTTAATTTGGGCCGATAGATCCGCCTTGCTCCTGGCGATCCGGATTTGCTACATTTGGTTTTCCGTCTTTACCAAGACGTACATCCGGCAGGTTGGCGGGTTTATTTTTGCTTCGATCCACTCTTTTCTCTGCATCCACATATCCACCGGGAGCGCCGGATCCAGCTCCGCTCGAAGAAGTTGGAGATTTAGAACTATCTTGCCCGGTAGAACTGCTCTGTCCGGATGTGCCATACTGGGCATGCGTAACACCTGCCACGCTGAAAGTAAGCATGCCTCCAAGTACCATTGCAAGTGCCAGCGGCCGGTTGACGGATATAGAAGAAAATTTCATGACTGTTCCTTTTATCGATCCAGCGATATTGCTGTGTTAATGATATTACGCCGCGTTTTTTAAAGCATCAGTGCGGTAGCACACTGAGCTTTTTTTGGCGGCCAAGGACGTTTTTACATACTTAAGAGAGCAGCTCCATAGGTTCCATCGCGACGCACTACCTTACGTCCGGCATCATTCCGGGCCGCCGATTTGCGTAACCTGCATCGAGCGGTTTTACGGGGGCTGCTTTGTCAGGCTAATTGCGAGAGAAACGGCCATTATTCGCTCCCTCGCCTTTCGCCTGGTTCATCCGCAAAACTGTCATCGCGCCTCTGCGGGCAAACCCGAGTCAACGGTTCCTTAATACCGGCCCTTGAGTTTGGGGCCCGTACCGTCGGTGCCGGAACTTTCGTCTTTGTTGTCATATCTTTCGGTGCCATCTGTGCTGTAGCGGGAATTATCATCCGAACGTTTGCTGCTTTCGTACTGGCTCTTCTGATCATCTCCCTTTGTGCCATAGTCGGTGCCTCGCCCTGAAGTGCCCGGTTGCGTGGAATCCATGGGTTGTTGCATGGAACCGCCTTGGTCATAACCCTGCGCGTGCACCACTCCCACCGCGCTGAAAATCAATGCACTGGCTAATGCCAATGATTTTGCGGATAATATTGGAGAAAATTTCATGATTATTCCTTTTTATCAATCCAGCGACATCGCTGTGACGATAATAATAGGTACCATTTCAAAACTCTTCAGTGCGCTACCATACGGATGGGGTGGGTAAGGTATTCGTCAGATTCGCTATGAGGAATCCACCCTCTTCAACGGCACACCATAGTAGTGAGCGAGAATGATCAAGGAGTCATACTTAATTGCCAGTTGGATCGACGCATACAATTCTGAAATTGAAATATTGCGCTTTGGTTTTATTCATGGGTATCAGCATTACGCCGGTTTATGCATTTAACATTGAAACCAAAGGCAGTCCAAAAATTCGATCCGATGATGGCAATATTGAAGCGGTGTTTGGTGCTCGCGCCCATCTTGATGTGCATTCATTCGACGACGACAAGCCCAGTTCCGACTATCCGCCTTTCGGCAGCCAGATACCCAACAGTCATCCGGATGGCGGTTTCAACTTCCGCCGAGGCTATACCGATGTGACGGTCCGAATCTATGACCTGAGTTTTAAATTCCAGAACGATTTTGCCGCCGGCACTTTTCCGGGTAGTCTTCGCGAAGTCTGGGTTGGAGCCAAGCTCGGTTCGGGTCAGCTCACGGTGGGTCAATTCAAGGCTTATCGCAGCATGGAAGAACTGGCAAGCTCAAATGAGATTACCATGATGGAGCGTCCCTCGACCTCATCCACCGGAATTTATTCCGGGCGTCAGTGGTTGATGGGTGTGGGTTACAAGGGGATTTTTGCGGATCAGCTTGGCTATGCTGTGGATATTATGAGCCTGGCGCGCACCGGTATGGCGATCGCGGGTTCAAGCTACGGTGGCCGCCTGTTTTGGGTGCCACTTGCTGAGGAGGGTAATACTCTCCACTTCGGGTTCTCATACAGCGTGGATGACTCGGGCTCCGGCTCGCTTCCTGCGAAAGTGGTTGACGTTTATGGCGGACGCCGCGGAATCAGTCAATCCCTGGGTATTGCAGGTGCGAGCGCGGTTCCATCAGGTGGAAGCAGTCAATCCACTTTCGCGGCAGAGGCGGCTTATTCGCTCGGGCCGGTAACCCTGCAAGGAGAATACGCAAACTCAAGACTCGATAACACGCATCTGGTAGCCGGTGTGCCAAAGGATTCCACGATACAAGCGTACTACGTGCAAGCCAGCTGGTTTGTGAGCGGCGAAAGATCAATTTACAGGAAAGAACGCGGGGCTTTTGGCAAGCCAGATCCGATCAGTAAATGGGGCGCGCTCGAACTCGCGGTACGTTACGATTTGGCGGAGAACACAAATCAGAGCTTGGCCGCAGACCCTTGCCGTACCGGCACATCGAAATGCCAGGTTCAGGTTATTACGCTGGGTGCTAACTGGTATGTTCGGAGAGGCTTACGCTTCATGCTCAATTACTATATTACCGAGGCTGCAATCGGTAATGCCGGCATGGGTACTGCGGATCGCAAGGACAATCTGTCCGTAATTTCCTTTCGCACCCAGCTAAGTTTTTAAGCCGTGATAAGAGTGATGGGCCGAGTAGCACTGATCCGTTGCAATGCTACATCCGTTCGATATATTCTCCGCTATCGGTATTGATTTTGATCTTCTCGCCTTGCAGGACAAATGCCGGAACCATGACAACAAGCCCTGTCTCCATTGTGGCCGGTTTGTAGGAGCTGGTGGCGGTGGCGCCTTTCAGATTGGGTTCGGTGTCCGTAATGGTCAGCACTACGCTGGCCGGAAGCTGCATGCCGATGGGACGTTCGTTATGAAAATTGATTTGTACGTCGGTATTCGGCAACAGGTATTGATACTCACCTTCCAGGAATTCCTGCGAAAGGCTTAATTGTTCGTAGTTTTCCTTATCCATGAAGATGAAATTATCACCCTCCTGATAGAGATACGTCATATCGCGGGGCTCGACGAAAGCACGCTCCACTTTGTCTTCGGTACGGATGCGCTGGTTGGTTTTGGTGCCGGCTTCAATGTCTTTCATTTCCACTTGCATGAATGCTCCACCCCGGCCTCCGACATGGACGTGGTAACATTTCAGCACACGCCAGATGCGCTTGTCCCACTCGATCAAGTTGCCGACGCGAATTTCTGTTGCAAGCACTTTAGCCATTATTTTTCCAGCGAATCAAAAAGCGCGCATTTTACTACAAAAGACAATCGATAACCCCATGCAACCTTCATTTTCTGCGGAATGCCGTAAATGCCAGCGTTTGGCAGAATTCCTGGATGAAGTGAAGACCCGGCACCCGGATTACTACGCGCGTCCCGTGCCGGCTTTTGGCGACGTGTCGCCCCAGTTGCTCGTCATCGGTCTGGCGCCCGGCATGCACGGAGCAAACCGTACCGGCAGGCCTTTTACCGGTGACTTTGCGGGAATTTTATTATATCGGACACTTCATAAATTCGGCTTTGCCAGCCATGAGGGGTCTGCTTCCGCAGATGATAATTTGCAGCTTATGAATTGCCGCATTACCAATGCGGTCAAATGCCTTCCGCCGCAAAACAAACCAGAACCAGCCGAGATCCGTCAATGCAACGGGTATCTGTCGGGTGAAATTGCCGAGTTCGGAAAAGGAGGGGGCTCCGCGCTGCTTGCCCTCGGCGCCATTGCTCATCAGGCGGCCCTTATGGCACTGGGACTCAAGCTCAGGAATTATCCTTTTGCCCACGGTGCTATTCATGCCTTGCCCGGAGGTTCGGCACCCGATACCTTGAAATCAGCTGGTTTAACGTTATATGACAGCTATCATTGCAGCCGCTACAATACCCAGACCCGACGTCTGACCACGGAAATGTTCGAGCAGGTATTTGCAAAAATAACCGCTGATCTGGCGTCCCCTTCGGCAACTTAGCTGCAAGGAAACCAAGCGGAGATTATCCATGCCTTATGTCAATATTCGCATTGCCGGCGCCCTCAGCCGCGAGCAGAAAAAGCAGATTGCCCAGGAAATCACGGATACGCTCGAGCGCGTTGCGCACAAGCCAAAGTCATACACTTATATTGCTTTCGATGAGTTGCCCCATGAAAATTGGGCTATCGGAGGCATTCTGCTGGGCGAGGAAGACTGATCGTTGTGCTGGCCGCATCCTCTTTTGATGCAAAAGCGTTTTGCTCCAGACTGCCCTCCCAGCCGGGTGTTTATCGAATGATGAATGCGGCTGGGCAAGCGATTTATGTGGGCAAGGCTATCGATCTCAGGAAACGCGTTTCCTCCTATTTTCAGAAAAGCGGCCTGGGTCCCCGCACCCAATTGATGGTGTCACAAATCACGGGCATCGAAACCACCGTAACCCGTTCCGAAGCCGAAGCGTTGCTGCTCGAAAATAATTTAATCAAAACCCTGACTCCCCGATACAACATACTGTTCAGGGATGATAAATCGTATCCATATGTTATTTTGACTGGGCATCGCTTTCCCCGGCTTGGTTTTCACCGGGGGGCATTGGATAAAAAACATCACTATTTCGGCCCGTTTCCGAATGCGGGAATGGTGCGAGAGAGCATGCAGCTCCTGCAAAAGGTATTTCGCATTCGCACCTGCGAAGACAGCGTGTTCAGCAATCGAACCCGGCCTTGCCTGCTCTATCAGATCAAGCGTTGCAGCGGGCCTTGCGTTAATCTGGTCAGCGAGCCGGCCTATCGGGAAGATGCGAAGGATGCCGAGCTTTTCTTGCAGGGCAAGCAAACCGAGGTGCTGGAAAATATTGCCCGAAAGATGCAAGAGGCATCAGATTCCCAGCAGTACGAGCGCGCTGCGCTGTTCCGCGACCAGATCCAGTCGCTGCGGAGAATCCGCGAAAAACAGTTTGTGGATAGCGGCCGCGCGCTGGATGCCGATGTGGTCGCCTGTGTTGCCGAAAACAATGGGGGTGGAAGAATCTGCGTCAATCTGGCCATGGTCAGGGGCGGACGTCACCTGGGAGACAAGAGCTTCTTTCCGCAAAACGCGGAAGGGTACGATCCACCCGCGGCGGTGGAGGCTTTTCTGGCCCAGCATTACCTCAATCGCAGCGCACCGAATGTTATCATCGTAGGCGAGAAAATCCAGCGGGAAACACTGCAAACGCTGCTTGCCGAGCAGTCAGGCCGTAAGGTTGTTATCAATTCCAATCCCATCAGCGAGCGGCGCGTTTGGCTGGATATGGCGACAGAAAACGCGCGGCTTGCACTGGAGCAAATGCTGGGCCGGCAAGCCAGTCAGGAAGAGCGCCTGCAAGCCTTACAACAGGCTCTGGACATGCCGGGTCTAGTACGTATCGAATGCTTCGACATCAGCCACACGCTGGGTGAAGCCACTATTGCATCCTGCGTGGTATACGATAATTTTTCCATGCGCAGCAGCGAATACCGCCGATACAATATTAATGGCATCGTGCCGGGCGACGACTATGCCGCAATGCGAAATGTAATTGCGCGGCGCTATCACAAAATTGCCGAAGGCGAGGGCAATCTCCCTGATCTGATTCTGATTGATGGAGGGAGAGGGCAAGTCAACACTGCCAAGGAAGTGTTGGTCGAGCTCGGATTGAATGACGCTAACCTGCTGGGAGTGGCCAAAGGCGAAGGGCGGAAGCCCGGACTGGAACAATTGATTTTCCCGGAGGTGGAAAAGCCGTTACAATTGTCAAAGGATCATCCGGGGCTGCACCTGATCCAGCAAATTCGGGACGAGGCTCACCGTTTTGCAATTTATGGCCACCGCGCCAAACTTGGCAAGTCGCGCACCCGTTCAAGTCTGGAGCAAATTGGCGGTATCGGCGCCAAGCGTCGCCAAAGCCTGTTGGCGAGATTTGGCGGACTGAAAGGCGTATTGACCGCGAGTATAGAAGAATTGCAACAGGCCGAAGGCATCAGCCGCGCGCTGGCGGAAAAGATTTACAGGGAACTGCATTGAACCCCCATCTGCTGGCCGCCGGTTTCCAGGCTTTCTTCTTTCTATTTTGGGACGCTTCCAAAGATTACCGGTTCCCGGCAATATTGGTTGAAGCGCAACGAAGTGTCACAATGTCACAACGAGCAGGGTAAGCAGCCAACCGCAAAGCGGAGGTTTGCAATGATGGATTTACTGGACCGCCGCATTAATGGCATATCTTGACCTTTATGCCTTTTAACCTTCCCAATGTGCTGACCTGGATGCGCATAGTAGCGATTCCGCTATTTGTGGGGATTTTCTATTTTCCACCCACATGGTTGTCGCAGTCCGACCAGAACCTGATTGCCACCATCATCTTTACTGTTGCCGCCATTACCTATTGGCTTGATGGCTACCTTGCCAGAGTGCTCCATCAGACCTCGGCTTTCGGCGCATTTCTTGACCCCGTGGCGGATAAGCTGATGGTCGCGGCGGCGCTGATCGTGCTGGTCTACTTGAGTAGGCTGGATGCACTGATAGCCTTTATCATCATCGGCCGCGAAATTACCATATCGGCTTTGCGCGAATGGATGGCACAAATTGGCAAAGGTAAAGGCCTGGCGGTCTCTTTTCTGGGTAAACTAAAAACCACGTCCCAGATGGCGGCCATTCCGCTGTTGTTGTATCACGAAAAAATAGGGGAGAATTTCAATTCGCAGGAAGTGGGAACATGGTTGATCTATCTGGCGGCAGTGCTCACGCTGTGGTCAATGGGTTATTATCTGAAAGTGGCAATTCCCCAGGCTTTGAAGCAAGGCTGAACCGTTTTGACCGGGCTCATGCATTTGCCTTTCTTGACCAAACATAGCAGCATCCTTATAATGCCAGCATTGTTTTTCGCGGGAATAGCTCAGTGGTAGAGCACAACCTTGCCAAGGTTGGGGTCGCGAGTTCGAGCCTCGTTTCCCGCTCCAGTTTTCAGGGAAAATGGATCCTTTCGCAAGAGGCCATATGTATGCAGATTGTGCGCCTTTGCTGAAAGCCGTTTTCCCTTTTTGGTTTTTGCTATGTCAGCGCAACCGGTTCAGGTTGCGCAACAATGGCGGGGTGGCAGAGTGGTCATGCAGCGGCCTGCAAAGCCGTGGACGCCGGTTCGATTCCGACCCCCGCCTCCATAAATCAATCGCTTACGCGATTAATCGTTGTAATTTTTTCGCCATTCTTAAACTTTTTCGTTGACTCTTGTACGAGCATACTCGGTGGTTATCGTCTCAGTAGGCTGCCCTGATAGCTTCCTGGCCTTGGCCACTCGTGACGATGACGATCGCGGAGGGCGGGCCCTTTCCTATCCCTCTTTCTGATAGTGGGCGACCCTGATCGAGTAATTGCTCCATTCTTTTCTTGACCGCATTTTTTACCACCATGCACGATCAATCGAGTCTGACACTATTGATTTTACGGCCTTGCCGGAGGTGATTTAACTGGAAGCCACAGTATGGAAGAGGAAGAAAGCTCATCATTGTCCTTCGTCGATAATCTTATTGACTCGTTCGAGCCGTTGAAGCTACCAAGTACAGCAGATAAATTATTTACTGATGAGAGTAGTGATTGGTGGAATACAGCACTGATCAATCATGATCTCTATGGAGACCGGTGGTCCGTATATGCCACGGGTTATAAAGATGCTGCGGATATTCTGGTGGAACATGTTAAAACGGGGAATCGCCATCAAGATTTTCTTGTTTATCCAATTATGTTTATGTATCGGCAGTACCTTGAATTGATGGTGAAGAATATTATACGATTGGCATGGAAATTACTGGATGAGGAGGAAGATGACGATCTTGGGAGCCATGACATAAGTATGTACTGGAAAAAATGCATGGAGATTCTAGAACGGGTTTCGCCTGGAGACTCAACGGAATCGTTGAACCATATTGGCCGTCTCATAAAAGAATTTTGTGAGCATGACCCGTCATCGTTTGCGTTCCGTTACCCTGTTTCAAAGCCGCACAAAAGTACAAAAAAGCGTACAAAAACTCTGACTGGTTTAGAGAGAATAAATCTTCGTAATGTGCAGGAAGTGATTGACAAGGTGTCGGGCTTATTAGGAGGCGCAGAGGCACAAATTGATTATTATTTGGATGTAAAAGCCGACATGATGGCGAGCTGTAGTCCTGGTTATGATGGCTATTAACTTGCAAGAATCGATGGGGTTACAAGAATCGATGAGGTCAGATTCGATTGATATGGATCCGTCAGTTTATCCTCATTCCCCCAATCAGTATCTGCTTTGTAAGCAATGGAGTCTGACCCCATCGATCCTCTACGTCAGTAAGACTCCGCCCACCAATGAAGAATTGATTTTTCAACTGCAAAAATCTCAGCAGGATGGATCAATGAAGGTTGTTGTCTGGATAGTGGTCGGACTTGTTGTGTTCTATTTGCTTTTCAAATAACCATGTCAATCTCAGAGACGATCAGCTTCGTCGGGCTTTTACTTGGGACTGTGGGCACGGTCTTGGGTGTATTGAATTTTTTGCGCGACCGGGGGCGTCTCGTAGTTCGGCTGCAATGGGATATGGCAATAACGGGAGAGTCTGAGGAAAAACGAGTCGGGTGTATTGCCGTAACCAATACTGGCCGCCGCGCCATCTTCATGTCACATGTAGCTCTGCGGCTACCAAAAGGTGGAGAGCATACCCACTTCTTGATTCGCGATGGGTTGAATGGGCAAAAGCTGACCGAAGGCGACCCGCCGGCCGTTTGTCCTGTAGATCAAGAAGGTCTGGAGCTATACGCCCGCAAGTGGCAAGACATCCGTGCGCAGGTCAGTGACTCCACAGGGAAGGAGTGGCTTTCAAAACAAGTTACTGTCATCCCTTCATGGGCCAAGACTCCTAACACTGCGCTCAGGGACGCCGCGCGATAAAGCCGCGCAGCGTCCCTGAGCTTGAACGTTGAGTGACAGCTTCCCGCTGACACTGATGACCGCTTTCGGTCGTAACCGGCCATCCAGCATACGAGCGTTTTCATCACTCAATTCTATGCGGTGGATAAATTTCGACTACCCAACTATTGCTGCGGGCGGCAGGAAAGCTCTTTATGTCAAGGAATGAGGTACAGATGTGCAATATGTGCAAGAACATGCGGTCGAGGCGGGAAAGGTATTTTCTCGGTCAAGCCGGATATCTTTTTTTTCCACAATTGCTGTGGATAAGTTTGTT
>JBDTKY010000103.1:0-9529 GCA_039935055.1 Nitrosospira sp. | reverse complement strand
CTTTACGGTTCACCAGGAAGCCGACGTGCACCACTCGCAAGCGGAATGGGCGTTGATTGAGCGCTTTGCCGACACTCCGGAAAAGCAGGCTGAAGTATTGGCCGCGACGACCCGGGCATGCGATGCGTTATGGGGATTCCTGGATGGAATCTACGAGAACTATTGTTCGGACCTTGCCTGCGAACAAGAGGCAGCGCTTATTGTTCACTGAGTGTTCACAGAGTTGCATTAGCCCCGCACGTGGAAAGACAAGGTTTCATAGAGGGGATTCTTCCGGTCTTGCAAGAGTCGTTTCGCCTGAGGTTTGCAGTGCCTTTAACAGCGCTGTCTCCAGGTGTATCAGGGTTCTTGTTTCATTCAGTATTTCGCCCGTAATGAGGAATGTGTCTTCAGCACGCTCGCCCAGGGTGTTAATTCTGGCACTGCGCACATTTACGTCGAAATGCACAAGTACCTGCGCGATGCGCGATAGCAGTCCCGGTTGGTCGCCAGCCACAATTGACAAGACATGATATGTACCTTTTTCATCGGGTTCGATGTCGACTTCAGGTGTAATCGGGAAATGCTTGAGATGACGGCTCAAGCGTCCCTGTAGCGGGGGTTTTAAAGGGACTTGCTGCTCTAATTGCCGCGCCAGTTCATGCTCCACAAAACTGATCACATCGCGCTGATGCTCCACTATATTGAAGGGGTCCAGAACCAGGAAACTATCGAGCGCATAGCCGTCGCGGGTAGTATGGATTTTGGCCTCGACGATGTTGTAATCTATGCAATCGAAGAAACCGCAGATGCGCGCGAACAAGTCCTTCTGGTCAGGAGCATAGACCAATACCTGAATACCCGCTCCGGAGGGTACGGCACGCGCCTTCACCACCGGCGTGGGTGACTTTACCCGGTGGCTCAAATGACGCGTATGCCAGGCGATTTCCTGTGAGTCATGCAGCAACAGATAAGTGGGATCGAGTACCGACCAGAGCTGCTCATGCGCGTTGGCTGGAATACCAGCCCGTTGCAGTAATTCCAGCGCCTTGTTTCTGCGTTTTTTCAGCACGCCATCCGCATGGATTGCCTCGCCGTACAGATGCCGCCGTGTTGCCCAGAACAAATCTTCCAGCAGTTTGCTTTTCCAGGCATTCCATACTTTTGGACTGGTGCCTCGAATATCTGCAACGGTAAGCAGATAAAGTGCGTTGAGATGGCGTTCGTCCCTGACGCGCGTGGCAAAATCCCCAATGACACCTGCATCCGATATGTCTTTTTTTTGGGCTGTGATCGACATTACCAGATGATTTTCCACTAGCCACATAACCAGCTCCGTATCTTCCGGCAGCATCCCATGCTGTTCGCAGAAATGCCTGGCGTCGGCTTTGCCAAGCATTGAGTGATCTCCTTTGCGTCCTTTAGCGATGTCATGGAACAGCCCGGCAAGATAGAGCACTTCCGGGTGCTCGAACTCACGGATGAGCCGGCTGCATAGCGGATATTCGTGGGTAAATTCCAGTGCCATGAAACGGCGCAGATTTCTCACCACCATCAGTATATGTTCATCCACCGTGTAAACGTGAAACAAGTCATGTTGCATCTGGCCGACGATACGCCCAAATGCCGGGATATAGCGCCCTAGGAGGCCATAGCGGTTCATAAGACGCAGTTCGCGGGTTAATCCGCGTGGCTGGCGCAGGATTTCCATGAACAGGGCGCGATTGCGCGGATTGCGCCGGAATACTGCGTTGACGAGTGGCGTAGCGCGCCACATCGCCCTCAGCGTTACTGCGCTACGGGCTTTTAATTCAGGATGTTGTTGCAGCAGCAGGGTACTTTCCAGAATCGTGCCGGGATCTTGGCGGAAAATATTTTCGTCGCGTGCCTCCAACAATTCGCCGCGCTTCTGAAAACGCTCATTGATAATAACCGACACCACATCCGTGTCAGGAAAAATTCTTGCGCGTAGCGTGAGCAATAGAATGGTATTAATCTGTGTCACCGCCCTGGCAGCACGGTAGTAACGCTGCATTAGTATTTCCCCGGCACGACGTGGCGGTTTATCAGCTATGTTGAGTTCTTCGGCGAGGGAGGTTTGATAGTCGAACAGCAGCCGGTCTTCACGCCTTCCAGCGAGATAGTGCAGCCGGACGCGCAGGTCCTGCATGATGGTTTGATGACGCTGCGCAAGGCGTCCTTCCTGTTGCGTTATGAATTCGCCCTTGGCAAGATCCGGCCAGGATTTTCCCAATCCCGCAGCGCGGCTCACCCAAAGTATATTCTGCAAATCACGAAGACCACCGGGGCTTTCCTTTAAATTGGGCTCAAGATTGTAGGTGACGTCTTGATATCGGCCATGACGCTGCTGTTGCTCAAGCTGCTTGGCGATGAAAAAAGATCGCGGATCAAGCGCAGTCTGCATAGCATGCGAAAATTCGCTGAACAATTGACGATGCCCCGCAAGCTGGCGCGCTTCCAGTAGGCTGGTTTGCACGGTAATGTCCTTGCGTGCCTCCTGTGCACATTCGGCGAGCGTGCGGACACTGTGTCCAACTTCCAGCCCCATATCCCATAATAATCTTACCCAATGTTCCAGCCGGGATTCGATAGCAGCATCCACCGCATCGGTGCCGCTTTTTGCCCCGGGAAGCAGCACCAGCAGATCTATGTCGGAATAAGGAAAAAGCTGTCCGCGCCCATAACCCCCCACCGCCAGCAACGCGATGGAATCGGGCATCGCTATTCCACGCCAAGCCTGACGCAGAATGCCGTCCACCAATCGGCAATGGTGACGCAGCAAGGCCGCGCCGTTCTTATTCTCGCAATAACGCTGGCGTAATAATTCCCGGCCTTGTAGCAGCGTCTCCTTGCTCGCTTGGGCATCAAACCTGAATCCGGCGGAAGATCGCTCATCGTTCAGCTCAATGCTATGATCCGAAAAGACTTTTTTCATCACTCGATCTTCATTTTTTTGGCGAGTTCGCTACAGGGCAGATTGCACGATTTTTGCACCACATGGCTACGTTGCACGAAGGAGTTCATGGGCGGGATCGGGGCAGTTTAAGGAGGCCGCGACCGCATTTCAAGGTGCCTGCATCCCGCCGTGGGGCCGCATCGTTTTTCCACCGATGCGCTTCATGAGATCAAGAACGAAAGGTAGGTTTCGGTGGCGAACCAGCGGAGAGCGTCAGTACTTCATATCCGGTTTCAGTGACAAGCACTGTATGCTCCCATTGAGCGGACAGACTATGATCCTTGGTTACGATAGTCCAGCCATCGGCCATTTGGCGTATGAGGGCCTTCCCCGCGTTGATCATCGGCTCGACCGTGAAAATCATTCCGGCTTTAAGTTGAAGTCCGGTGCCAGCACGGCCATAGTGGAGTACTTGGGGCTCCTCATGGAATTTTGCGCCGATTCCGTGACCGCAGAATTCTCTCACCACACTGCATCCATGACCTTCGGCGAAGTGCTGGATGGCGTGCCCGATATCTCCCAATTGTTTGCCTGGCCGGACTTCTTCAATACCGCGCCACATGGACTCATACGTCAGTTCGCAAAGTCGCATGGCCTGGATCCCCGGCTCGCCAACGTAGTACATACGGCTGGTATCGCCGTGGTACGCATCTTTGATGACGGTCACATCAATGTTAACGATATCGCCTGATTTTAGTTTTTTTTCGCCGGGCACGCCGTGACATACCTGATGGTTGACCGAAGTGCAGATGGATTTTGGATAAGGTGGATATCCCGGCGGTGCATAATTGAGCGGAGCGGGAATGGTGTTCTGCACATTGACCATGTAATCATGGCACAGTGTATCAAGCTCGCCAGTGGTGACCCCGGGCTGGACGAAGGGCGTAATGTAATCCAGCACTTCCGACGCTAATTTACCCGCAATCCGCATTTTCTCTATTTCTTGCGGAGATTTAATAGGCACGGTCATAATTATAGCTTCCGGTTAATGGCAAAAACGTATGATGGAGGTTACAGCATCGTATTGCAAGACCGGCATTGCCTTGCAAGACACGGCATAGAAAATAACAGGAACGGGTGAGAAAGCCGGGGTGATTTACCCTGGTTCTCTAGGGAATTTCTGAATAAATCCCCGGGGTTGTAGCAAAATCGGGTGTTCACTGCGCTACATCCTTGGCATCGTAGATCAGGTGCGATCTTCGTCGTGTGCCTTGTGATCCCTCCGATTTCGCCGGCAACTCGCTTCACGGAGGACTTTCAGAAGTTCTTGTCCGGGCGTGATGAAGAGAAAATACCCGGCATGCTCGTATCCGGATCGATCTATTATTGTTCATTACGAGCATCATCAAGCTTCTTTCCAGGAGCTTCGCACTCGATCGTCTTCAGTTCGCTGCCAGGGAAATCCTGCTTCAACCCTGTCATCTTCCCAGCAATGTCTTCCGATGGTGCTCGCACTATGAATTTCATCTGATCCAGGTTGCGTGCTCCGATAACCGCCGATCTTACGCCTCTGCCTCGCAGCGACGCCATCATATTCTGGGCCTCTTCCATGTTATGAAAAAACTCCATGGAAATGGCGTTATTCCATTTGCCGCTCTCTTGAACGTGAGAATACGTGGTTACCCCCAGTCTTCTGAGCTCCCCCATTTTCTTTTCTGCGTAGTATTTGTTTTTGAGTGGAGGGATATGTATCCAGTAGACCGGAACTTTACCCGCTGCTTCCAGGTTCACCTTACTGTCCAGTTGCTGCCTGACGATTGCGGCCTGGGCCCGTTCCAGATCCGCGTCAATAAAAGGTCCCCATTCCAGGCAGTCCGCAGACGCGGATAACGGTTTGATTCTCTCCGGGTGAAGCTCTGGCGGTGGTAGTGTGCCGCCGCCAGAAACTGGCGCCAACTGAATATAGACCGCAAAAGCGGCGTTGATAAACAACAACAGAAAAAATAATGTTCTCATTTGTTGATGGTTTATTGTTGTTAACCAGCCTTCACCTTGTTAAAATGCAGAATTCATAGCATGAATATCATTTTCCGGAGTCCCAGGAATGCAAGGCAAAAAAATAGTTTTGAATATGGCGGTATTAGCCGCACTGGCGCTATCCAATCAAGTTTTTGCTGAAATTCCCGCTGAGACCGATAAGGGCAAGGGTGACGCAGCTAAAGGCCAGCAAATTGCCACTCAGGTTTGCGCGGCCTGTCATAACGCCGACGGCAACAGTTCTATTCCCACAAATCCCAGCCTGGCCGGACAGTATGCCGAGTATATCACCAAGCAACTCCAGAATTTCAAGCCTAAAGGCGGCAAGCCTGCGGAACGCGAAAGCCCGATTATGTCTGCAATGGTTGCACCCCTTTCGCCGGAGGACATGAAGAATCTCGGTGCATATTACGCGCTGCAAACTCCCAGGCCTGGCGTAGCGAAGGATAAATCACTGGCTGAACAAGGGGAAAAAATATATCGCGGCGGCAATCTGGAGACCAGCGTGCCCGCCTGTGCTGGTTGTCATTCTCCCAATGGTATTGGAATTCCACCCAGCTACCCACGTCTTTCCGGACAGCATTCGGAATATGTTGTGGCGCAACTACGAGCATTTCGAACCGAGCAGCGTGCCAGCGATCCCAACAACGTGATGCGCATGATTGCTACACGTATGAGCGAGAAGGAAATGCAGGCGGTATCCGAGTTTATTTCCGGTTTGCGCTAAACCGGCATGAAGCGGCGCCAATCAAACCGATCCGGGGGAACCTCGGATCGGTTTTTTTATTACCACGTGCTAAATATTTTTTCCGCAGCAACCAGTGTCTTGCTGATTTCAGCGTCGCCGTGGGCCGCGGAAACAAATCCGGCTTCGAATGCAGACGGCGCGAAGTAAATGCCTTCTCGAAGCATGGCATGGAAAAAGCGGTTAAATGCTTCCCTGTCGCACGCCATTACTTCAGCATAACTTGTTGGTAGATTCTCACGGAAATAGAGACCGAACATACCTCCCAGCGCCTGGGCGCAAAAAAGGATGCCATGTTTTTTGGCGGCTGCGGCGAGGCCTTCAGTAAGTTGGCGGGTACTGGCAGCGAGTTTTTCGTAGAACTCAGGCATTTGTACCAGCTTCAGCGTCGCAAGCCCCGCGGCCACCGCTACAGGGTTACCCGAAAGCGTACCTGCCTGGTACACGGGTCCCAGTGGGGCCAGGCACTGCATGATGTCACGCCTGCCGCCAAACGCAGCCATCGGCATACCGCCGCCGATCACCTTGCCGAGCGTGGTAAGATCGGGCTTGATGCCGTAGAGTCCCTGGGCGCATCCCAATCCAACACGAAAGCCAGTCATCACTTCATCAAAGATAAGCACGCTGCCGTGTTTTCTGCATAACTCGCTCAGGGCCTGCAAGAAGCCAGGTTGCGGTGCTACCAGATTCATATTGCCTGCCACGGGTTCGACGATGACCGCGGCGATTTCTTCACCAAATTGGCTGAAAGCCTGTTCCACACCAGTAAGATCATTGTAATCAAGCACCACGGTGCTGGCAGTGGTTCCCGCGGGAACCCCGGCAGAACTGGGATGACCGAAAGTAAGGGCCCCGGAACCTGCCTTCACCAGTAAGGCGTCATCATGGCCATGATAACAACCCTCGAATTTGATGATGCGGTTTCTGCCGGTGTAGCCTCGCGCCAGACGAATGGCGCTCATGGTCGCTTCAGTTCCCGAGCTTACCACTCTTACCTGCTCAATTGAAGGTACCAGTTTGCACAGTAGTTCGGCTATTTCGAGTTCTGCTTCGGTGGGCGCGCCAAACGTCAAACCATTTTGCGCTGCCGCCTGCACTGCTTTAATCACTTCGGGATGGGCATGGCCAAGAATTAATGGCCCCCAGGAGCCGACATAATCTATGTAAGTTTTATCGTCTGCGTCCCATACATAAGCACCTTGTCCCCGCCGGAAGAATATCGGCGTGCCACCCACAGACTTAAAGGCGCGCACGGGTGAATTAACGCCGCCAGGAATATATTTCTGGGAGAGTTCGAATAATTGCTGATTACGTGAGGTCATTTGATAACTCATAATTATGAGGAAAGGAATACGAGGTTTGTTTGAATAACCGGGAAAATTTCTCAGCTTCCGGCTGAATGTTCCGGGCACCAAACAGACCGTTGCTCACTGCGACCGCGTTGGCACCTTGATGTATTAACTCTGCAGCATTGTTCGAAGTAATGCCCCCGATAGCGACAAGCGGGATATACAGTTTTCGTTTTGCATGATGCAGCAAATCGATAGAGGCGGCTGTCGCGCCGGGTTTGGTGATGGAAACATAAAAAGCGCCGAATGCGACATAATCCGCGCCTTGATTTTCGGCTTCGACGGCCAGCTCTAGCCGGTCGTAACAAGAAACCCCAATAATCTTTCCCCGTCCCAGCTTGCCTCGTGCTTCGGTTACGGATGCGTCTTCCTGTCCTAAATGCACGCCGTCAGCGTCGACCTCAGCGGCAAGATCCAGGTGATCATTGACGATGAAGGGTACGTTGAATTTTCGGCAAAGATGAGCGAGTAAACGAGCCTGGTCCAACCGCAGCGGGATACTCGCTGTCTTGTTGCGATATTGGATCAGTCGCGCTCCGCCCGTCAGCACCTGCTGTGTCATCGTAACCAGGCTAGCACTATCAGCCACATCCGGTGTGACCGCATACAAACCGTCAATTCCCGGCTGCATCATTCGCCTTATCTCCTTCTGCGGCATCGATCTCATCGCGGGCCCAGAATAACCGGTCTGGTAGATATTGTCCCATTCCCGGACGGAACCCAGATTTCAGCGATTGCCAGGTATATTCTTGCGCTTCATACACTCCTTCGGCGAGGGGCAAGCCATTGGCGAGCGTAGCGGCGATGGCCGAGGCAAGTGTGCAGCCCGACCCATGGAATGAACCCGTCAGCCGTTGCCAAGAATCCGTACGGATGACACCATCGATTCCATACAGGCTGTTAATTACCTGTGAAGTATTTTCATGGGTTCCGGTGATTAGCACGTATTCGCAGCCCAGGTGCAAAAGCCGCTCTGCGCACTGGTTCAAAGGTGGCGTGTCATAGTCGTCTTCATCATCTTGTGCGAGCCGCCGCGCTTCCATGCTATTGGGGGTGATGATGGTCGCCTGGGGAAGCAACAGCTCGCGCATCGCCACCACCATATCTTCGCTGGCGAGTTCGTCACCGCGGCCCGAGGCGAGCACCGGGTCTAGAACTAAAGGAATATTAGGGTAATCAGAAATCACTTCGGCAATGGCTGTAATGATCTCGACACTGCCTAACATCCCAATTTTGAAAACATGTACCGGCATGTCTTCCAGAACTGCGCGAGCCTGATCCACCACCCATTCCGGATCCAGCGCCATTACGTCATCTACTCCAGCGGTATCCTGCACGGTAATGGCGGTAATCACCGACAACGGATGGCAGCCCATGCTGGCGAGAGTGAGAATGTCGGCCTGGACACCGGCGCCACCGCTAGAGTCGCTAGCAGCGAAAGAAAGTACTATAGGGGGTGGCTGAGACATAGGCTAATACCGTAAAATGGCATTTTAACCCAAATTACTATCATCATGCCCACTACCGAGACTCGCGTTTATCGTTGCTACATGTGCCTTATTTGCGGTTTCATATACGACGAAGCCGAAGGATCACCGGAAGAAGGCATTCCTGCCGGCACGCGGTGGGAAGACGTGCCGATGAACTGGACTTGTCCGGAATGTGCCGCGCGCAAGGAAGATTTTGAAATGGTGGAAATTTGAACCTAAATCCAGCAGCTGACCACTCTTTTTTCAGGTAGGCACCATGACTCCTAACGAGTTTCTACCTCATTTGAACTTCATCTTTTTGGTGAATTCGCTACAGGGTGGATTACACGGTTTTTGCGGCACATGGCTGTGTTGCAACTCCTTGGAATGGGGCGCCTCGGAGCGTCGCACGAGGGACCCCGCGAAGCGGGGATCGGGCAGCACAGAGGATGTCGCGACCGCGTTTAAAGGCTTCCGCATCCCGCTGCGGGGTCGCACCTTCCTACGGAAGGCACTGCTCCTCCCTTCGCGGTCGCACCATTCCGCGTCGTTGCGCCTTGCCCTGTACCCCCGAAACCGCATGCTCCACCCCATCCAACTGCCGGATTTAGGTTAAATGCGCATTCTGCACACCATGCTGCGAGTCGGTGACCTGGAAAAATCTATTGCTTTCTACACCGATGTGCTGGGCATGAGAGTGTTGCGCCAGAGAGATTACCCCGACGGAAAATTTACCCTTGCGTTTGTCGGTTACCAGGATGAAGCGGATGGCGCGGTTCTCGAATTGACTTACAACTGGGATATCAAGAAATACGACTTGGGCACGGGCTACGGGCATATTGCCATAGAAGTGGAGGATGCCTACCAGGCCTGCGAGGAAGCAAAAAAGCGCGGCGGCAGAGTTACGCGTGAAGCGGGGCCGATGAAACATGGCGCCACCGTGATTGCATTTGTGGAAGACCCGGATGGTTACAAGATCGAGTTCATACAGAAAAAGACCCAGTAAATATTCATGATGGGGAGCGTGAACCAG
>JBDTKY010000102.1:0-6876 GCA_039935055.1 Nitrosospira sp. | reverse complement strand
TCTTGATGCGCTTGAGAATCAACTGGAGACTGCCCTGCGAGCATTCGAAAATAATCCATCAATGGTTAAGTCTATTGTGGCATGGGATTGGATTATTACTGCATTATCGAATTAGAAATGGAATAAGGGATTTAAAAATGATCGATCAATTAAGTAGAAATGACGAGAGCGCGCGCGATGACATAGGAGGGAGCCTAGTTGATTCGTTATTGTCGCAGGAGGTAACTGGTATTGCCGCTTCACTTACTGATGTTATCGTCAGCCAACTGACCAGCGAAGACGTCCTTGGCTGCGTACCAGTATTTGGAGCTATTTTTAACTTGTATAAGGGTTATATTACTGTACAGGACCATCTCAATTTAAAGAAGATCGCTTATTTCTTAGCTGGATGCGAAAAAAAAGATTCCTACGAGAAAACAAAGTTTGAAAAGCAATTAGAAATAGATGGCAAGCTTCGTACTAAGGTTGGAGAGGACTTACTTTTAA
Organism: Nitrosospira sp.; assembly: GCA_039935055.1. GTDB lineage: Bacteria > Pseudomonadota > Gammaproteobacteria > Burkholderiales > Nitrosomonadaceae > Nitrosospira. The sequence goes on along the minus strand of JBDTKY010000102.1, from coordinate 6,390 downwards.
TTCTGGGGGGTATAGACAATTTTGAAAAGGCTGCCTTTATAGGAAAGGTTTTTATGGGGAGGCTTCGAGAAGAAATCGATGAAAAAACATTTTATATACTAGCCACTACTATAAAGAATGCTTCAATTGCTGATCTTAGAGCACTCCAACTCTCTTACAACAAAATAGCTACTTATGATGCAAAGCTAGGAAAACCTTTTTCTGATACTTTGGACGAGGCCACCGCCCAGTCATTGTTCAGTGTTGGATTAGTAAAGGCCAATGGGGCTGTAGAAACGGCCTATTCTCATAACGAACTCGGTTCACGCCTGTTAACGCTCCTAAAACACTAGTAGCAAGACAAGAAATTACTGCCCCAACGGTATCTCATCAAAGAAGAAGGCTTACGGTTTTGTACGTAAGCCTTTGTTTTACTGGTGGGTCTGGTTGGACTCGAACCAACGACCAAGGGATTATGAGTCCCCTGCTCTAACCGACTGAGCTACAGACCCATTCAAAAACCAAAAACAGGAAGCATACCGAAAACCGGTCAGCCTTCGGTATCCAGGAAACTGCGCAACCGCTCAGAACGGGAAGGATGGCGCAGTTTGCGTAATGCCTTGGCTTCTATCTGCCGAATGCGCTCACGCGTCACGTCAAATTGCTTCCCTACTTCCTCCAGCGTGTGGTCAGTATTCATTTCTATACCGAAACGCATGCGCAGCACTTTCGCCTCGCGTGGCGTCAGGGAATCCAGTATATCTTTGGTAACATCCCGCAGACTGGCGTAAACCGCGGCATCCGCTGGCGCCATGGTGGCCGAATCCTCAATGAAATCGCCGAGGTGGGAATCCTCGTCATCCCCGATGGGGGTTTCCATGGAAATGGGCTCCTTGGAAATTTTAAGAATTTTACGGATTTTCTCCTCGGGCATCTCCATTTTTTGCGCCAGCAACGCCGGTTCCGGCTCCTGTCCGGTTTCCTGCAGAATCTGGCGGGAAATGCGATTCATCTTGTTGATGGTTTCGATCATGTGCACCGGAATGCGGATAGTACGCGCCTGGTCGGCGATGGAACGCGTAATGGCTTGGCGAATCCACCAGGTCGCGTAAGTCGAAAATTTGTAGCCACGCCGATATTCAAACTTATCTACCGCTTTCATGAGCCCGATATTACCTTCCTGAATAAGATCAAGGAATTGCAATCCACGGTTTGTATATTTCTTGGCAATGGAAATTACCAGCCGCAAATTGGCCTCAGTCATTTCACGCTTTGCACGGCGCGCCTTGGCTTCGCCAGTGGACATGCGGCGATTGATTTCCTTCAACTCCTTGAGGGGGATGCCCACCTGCTTTTGCAACGTCAGCAAATTCTGCTGCTGCTCGACGATGGCTGGCTGGTAGCGCCCCAACGTCTGACTGTAGGGTTTGCCAACCCCAATCTCTTGCTCCACCCATTCGAAATTGCTCTCATTACCTGGAAAGGCTTTGATGAAATGATTACGCGGCATTCCCGCCTTCGTCACACACAGCTCCATGATTTTGCGCTCATAGCTCCGCATTTCATCCACCAGGCTGCGCTGGGTGTCACAAAGCCTCTCAACCATCTTCGCCGAGAAGCGAATGGCCATGAGTTCAGCTGAAATATTTTCCTGTATGTCTTTGTATGCCTTGTTTGCCGATCCTTTCTTTGCCAACGCTTTCTGCATCTCGGTATATGCGTGCTGAATCACCGAGAAACGCTCCAACGCATCGGTCTTCAATTTGAGTAAATTTGCACTTGCGATCGCGGCAATATCCTCATCTTCCGCATTCTCGGCGCCTAATTCCTCCTCCAGCGACTCATCGGAGATTTCTTCGCCGACCATTTCCTGGGCATCGGGATCCAGCAATCCATCCACCAATTCATCAATGCGCATCTCATCCCGCGACACTTTGCCGGCAAGCTCGAGAATGCCGGCTATGGTGGTCGGGCAGGCGGAAATTGCCTGTATCATATGCTTCAATCCATCCTCGATACGCTTTGCGATTTCAATTTCGCTCTCGCGCGTGAGCAACTCTACCGAACCCATTTCCCGCATATACATACGCACCGGATCGGTAGTACGGCCAAATTCCGAGTCTACGGTGGAGAGTGCCGCCTCAGCCTCTTCCACCACATCTTCATCGGCCACCGTAGGCGCGGTTTCGGACATCAGCAGTGTTTCGGCGTCAGGCGCCTCATCGTAAACGGAGATACCCACATCATTAATCATGCTGATGATGTTTTCGATCTGCTCGGCATCCAACATATCATCGGGAAGATGATCGTTGATCTCGGCATAGGTCAGATAACCACGCTCCTTACCCTGCACGATCAAATTCTTGAGACGCATGCGCCGTGCCTCGATGTCTTGTGGAGCAAGCGGGAGTTTCTCGGCATCTTTTATTTGAGTCTTACCCTCTTTTACTGCCTTGACCTTGACTATTTTTGCGGTGAGCGGGCCCGGCTCCTTGACCGCCATAACCGTCATCGCAATCTCGGTCACTTGGGCCACTGCTTTAGCAGGTGATTTTGTAACCGTCGCAATTTTATCTTCGAGCGCCTCGGCGGCGGTTTTTGCCGATCCTCTGGACGGCTTCTTAACTGTATTGTTTGCTTCCTTTTTTCCCGCCACCCTGACTTTCTCGACGGGACGCTCCACAGCCGCAACCGCTGAAGCCACAGTCTTCGATTTAGCTTTTACCGCTACCTTGGCTTGTGTTTTTACTTTTACCATGTCGATTTCCAAATAAATTGGCTAGCTAATATGGCTAGCTGAGACGTAAAATTTTTCGATTATATCAAGATTCAGCTACGCTGTTTGGCTTGTCGCCTTCCCTTTCAGGGTATGGCCAATCGCTGGAGCTCCTGTTTCTCCTCCGGGGTGAGCGCGCTCAGGAGTTTGTTGTGTAATCTCGTCATGCGTTGTTTACGTTTCATTTCCCGCAATCGTGCCAGAGCGCCGGCAAATTCCGCTTCAAGGTCTATATCACTGTCCCACATAAGCGTTTCGCTCTCAGTCTTTTGAAGAAGCGCTCGATGGGGGCTATCGTGGAAATATGTAATAGCCGAGGGTATTGCCGTATTTTCTTTAAGATGGGGGTGGGTATCAATAAATTCAACCAGTGCCGTCAGCGCTGCTATTTCTTCGGCATATTCCCGGCCTTCCGTGAGCAGATCCCTATCCAATTTCCGGATATAACCAGGATCGTATAACAATATTTGTATCAGCCAACGGTACGGTGAAGCGGGTTGCGGTCGTGGAGCTCTTTCCACTCTTTCATGAGTCAGGTAGGATGAAACACGCCTGATCTTTAATAAATCCTCCAGCTCCTTCTGCGTGGTGCCGCTGATCTCTGCCAACCGCTTTAACAGCATCAACGCAAGCCCTGGCGCCGTCACTCGCGTCAGCAGCGGTTTTGCATCCTGCACCAGCTTGGCGCGGCCTTCGCTGGTAGTCAGGTCGACGCGTGCAGACAGCTCTCTAAACAGCAAAACAGACAGAGGCAATGTTTGTTTGAGCAACCCCTCAAAAACCTCCTTGCCGAAATTGCGGACATAGCTGTCGGGATCCTCACCCTCAGGCAAGAAGAGAAAACCGACATTCTTGCCGTCCACAAGCTGTGCAAGACTATCCTCCAATGCGCGCCACGCCGCTTTCCTGCCTGCATTATCACCATCGAAACAAAACACTACATTATCGGTATGGCGCAAAAGTTTTTGCACATGATAAGACGTGGTAGCAGTCCCCAGCGCGGCCACCGCATATTCAATACCATGCTGCGAAAGCGCCACGACATCCATATATCCTTCAACCACGATCACCCGTCCTGCCTCGCGAATCGCTCTGCGCGCGGCGAACAAGTTGTATAGTTCACGGCCTTTCTCGAACAGAGGTGTTTCAGGAGAGTTAAGATACTTGGGCTCACCCTGTTCCAGCACTCGTCCACCAAAACCGACAATCATTCCTTTAAGGTTAAGAATGGGAAACATAATGCGATCGCGGAAGCGATCGTAGCGCTTGCCATCATCGCTCTCAATTACCAGACCAGCCTCTACCAGAGGGCTCGCCGGTGTTTTCCCGAGGTAATCCGAAAATGCCGCGTCCAGGTTCTGCCAACCAGCCGGGGCGTAACCGATACCGAAACGAGCGGCAGTCTCGCCCGTTAAACCACGTTTTTTCAGATAGGCGATGGCGCTGTTGGAGTACTTGAGTTGCTCCCGGTAAAACCGGGCAGCAATATTCATTGCCTCAAGCAAATCCTGAAAAGAATTTTTTGTTTTCCGTGGGTCGCCTTCCGGCGAGCAAGATTGAGATCCAGGTTCTGATGTTCCTGAAGAGGACGCCGAATCCTGAACGGGAATCTGCATGCCGGTGCGGGCCGCGAGATCTTTTACCGCCTCGACAAAATTCAGGCCCCCGTATTCCATCATGAAGCCGATAGCGTTACCGTGCGCACCGCAACCAAAACAATGATAAAACTGCTTGGTGGGAGTCACCGTGAACGAAGGAGTTTTTTCGCTGTGAAACGGACAGCACGCAGTGTAATTTACACCCGCCTTCTTCAGCGGCACATCACGTTCGACGACATCCACGATATCTACCCGATTGAGCAAATCCTGAATGAATGATTGGGAAATCATCTATAGTGAATGAGATCAATAACTTCAAGCGAAGTACAGATCGGAAAAATCAAATGAGACGATCTGATTATAGGGTGTTTTCTGGAAATGCAAAGAAATACGCTTCTCCACGCAAGAAACGCAACATCTGCTACCGCGACTTGTAATGGTCTTTCCTGCATCAACGCATAGGCGCATTAGGCGAGGAGTTTTATCCTGACTAGTGCAGATACTTTGCCCATATCAGCGCGTCCGGAAAGTCTGGGCTTGAGTACTGCCATTACCCGTCCCATGTCCTGCTGTCCTTTGGCTCCCGTAGCAGAAATCGCTTCGGCTATCGCATCTTCCACTTCGGCAACGCTTAACGCCTGAGGCATATAAATTTGCAACACGTTAACTTCATATTTTTCCGCGTCAGCTAAATCTTGACGATGCGCGGCCTCATATTGGGCAATGGAATCTCTGCGCTGTTTGAGCATTTTCTCCATCACTGCAATTACCGCCGCGTCATCCAGCTCAATACGCTCATCCACCTCGCGTTGCTTGATTGCAGCCTGCAATAACCGGATAGCGTCGCGCCGCTTGGTATCACCCGCGCGCATTGCGGCCTTCATATCCTCAGTGATTTGCTGTTTCAGAGTCACAATGGAAACAATTTTGTTTTATTGCTATGGAATGGGCGCAGATTGAAAACAGCTGTTAACGGCCTCCCGAAATTATCTTTCCGGGAGCGTTCATCTACTGAGCACATTGCAAATAAATCATCAGGTAAAAACATAACTATGCCATGACTTTTTCATGCTTTTATGAATTCAGGCCCGTCCATAAGAAACCAAATCAATTCCTGAATTCCATGAATGAAATCTATGGATAATCACTCATTCTGTCCTTACGCTTTTTTGACTTACTCTAACTAATAAAGTTTCGGCGGGAGCAACTGGCTGCGCAGACGTTTGTAAGTACGCTTAACTGCGGCAGCCAGCTTGCGCTTGCGTTCAGCAGTGGGTTTTTCATAAAATTCCCGGGCACGCAACTCAGTGAGCAGTCCGGTTTTTTCTATGGTACGCTTGAACCGACGCATGGCAACTTCAAATGGCTCGTTTTCCTTGACTTTAATAGTGGTCATGAAGATGTGGTCCCCTTCCTTAAGTTTAAATGGCTGAAAAAATAATATATATAAATGGTGCAACAGGTAGAAAACTCGGCATTATATAGCAGTGCTGAATTCTATTGTAAAAGACTAATTTCTTTCACGCCCAATTGCTTGTACTTGGTATTGAAACTTCCTGCGACGAAACCGGCATCGCACTCTACCACACGGAGCGCGGCCTGCTAAGTCACGCGCTTTATTCGCAAACGGAAATGCACGGCGAGTATGGCGGCGTAGTGCCGGAACTTGCCTCGCGCGACCATATCCGGCGGGTATTGCCCCTCATCAGACAAACCTTTGCCGCGGCCGAACTCGGTCTGCGGGATCTCGGCGCCATCGCCTACACTCAAGGGCCGGGGCTGGCCGGAGCGCTGCTGGTGGGTGCAAGTATCGCCGCAGCCCTTGGCTTCGCGCTGAAAATACCGGCGCTGGGCATTCATCACCTGGAAGGGCATCTCCTGTCTCCGCTTTTATCCACCCCTGCACCCGCCTTTCCGTTTGTGGCGCTACTGGTGTCGGGGGGCCACACCCAACTGATGGAAGTAAGCGGCCTCGGGCAATACACGCTACTGGGCGAAACCGTGGACGATGCAGCAGGAGAGGCCTTCGACAAGATC
>JBDTKY010000101.1:0-12531 GCA_039935055.1 Nitrosospira sp. | reverse complement strand
ACGGATTTTGCGGCACATGGCTGTGTTGTAACTCCTTGGAATGGAATGACCATTCCAAGGAGTTACACCTTGCCCTGCACCCCAAAACCACACACTTCGCCCCGTCCAACTGCCGGATTTAGGTTTAATGGAAGCTATTTCTCAAACAAAACCCGCAGCGAGCGCGAAGCGACGCATGTGGATCACGATGGCCGGCATCCTGTTCGTTACATTGGCTGCCTCCTGGGCCTGGCGCAGTCAGAGTAGCGCAACAGATACCAGGATCAAGAAGGAAAAATCGGTTCACGTCGTCACTGCCGTAGTTAAGCAGGGCAATATATCAGTCAGGCTTACGGCCAACGGAACGATATCTCCGCAGCAAACGGTTGCGGTGCGGCCACAGCTCAGCGCCGTCATCAGATCAGTGCACATCAAAGAAGGGCAATTCGTGCAGCGGGGAGAGAGATTGTTCACGCTCGATGCACGTACTGAGGACGCCAATCTTAGCAGAACCGAGGGACAGTTGGCCAAATCCCGGGCGGACCTGCGGAATGCCGAGCGCAACTTCAAACGCCAGCGTGATCTGTTTCAGCAGCGTTTTATTTCAGAGGCTGCGCTTGAAGTGGCACAGAATCAGGTCGAGAGCCTGCGCGGCCAGCTCACGGTTGACGAGGCAACTGTACGAGCAACGCGTGTCGCTCGCGGTTTCAGCGAAATCGTAGCACCCATTTCGGGTCGGACGGGTGCTATTTCAGTATATCAAGGCAGCCTGGTGCAGTCGGATGAGGCCTTGGTGAATATTACGCAGATTGATCCGATAAATGTCAGCTTTAACTTGCCGGAGCGGGAATTTGTGCCTTTGCAGGAGGCGCTTGCCAAGGGTGAAGTGATTGTCAACGTTGAGCTGGATGGGGCTGCCAGGTTGATCCGAAAGGGACGGTTGATATTTATCGATAATGCGGTGGACACGGCGAGCGGCACAATTGGCCTGAAAGCAGAGTTTCCCAACGCGGACAGCCATCTCTGGCCGGGTATGTTTGTCAAAGTGACGCTCGCGCCGCGTACGTTAAGCGGCGCGTTTACCGTTCCGGTACAGGCTGTGCAGAGTGGTCCGGAAAGAAAGTTTCTTTATGTAATCGATGGCAGCAAAAAGGTGAGTTCTCTTCCTATCGATGTGCGTTTGATTCAGGATGGATATGCTGTGATAGAGGGAGGATCCATTGCTCCCGGTATGCGTGTTGTGGTGGAGGGTGCGCAGAACCTTCGTCCTGGTAGCGTCATAACGGAAGCTATACCCGGAAGTGACAGGGCTGGCGAAGGATGAGCCAAGCGGCGCATAGGCAATGAACCTCTCCGAATTATGCATCCGCCGGCCGATCATGACGGTGCTCTTATCGGCTTCCGCTGTGGTCGCCGGCATCATTGCGTATGGTGACTTGCCGATCGCCGCACTGCCGAGTTACGATTCACCCACAATTACCGTAACCGCAGCGCTGCCAGGCGCAAGCCCCGAGACGATGGCTTCCTCCGTGGCTACGCCACTCGAACGGCAATTTTCGACTATCTCCGGTCTTTCGGTGATCAGTTCGGCAAGTACCCTCGGCAATACCACCATCACCCTGGAGTTCGAACAGGATCGCGATATCGACAGTGCCTCCATTGATGTTCAGGCGGCGTTATTGCGTGCCCAGCGCGCCTTGCCGACGGAAATGACCACGCCGCCGTCCTACCGCAAGATCAATCCGGCCGATGCGCCCATTCTCTTTCTTGCCCTGACATCCCCGTCAATGTCGCTGCCGGATTTGAACAGCTTTGCCGAAGATCTTATTTCTCCGACATTATCCACGCTGAGCGGCGTGGCGCAGGTGCAGATCAATGGCCAGAAAAAATATGCTGTACGCGTGCGTGTCGACGCCGAAGCGCTGGCAGTCCGTAATTTGACACTCGATGACATCGCCACCGCGCTAAGCACCGCAAATGCCAACTCTCCAATTGGCACGCTTGAAGGGCCGCGCCAGACCCTTACTATCCAGGCAAATCGACAGCTCAACAATGCAGCAGAGTTTTCAAAACTGATTGTGGCTACATCCCCGCTCGGCAATCCGGTACAACTCTCTGAGGTGGCAGAGGTTGAAGACAGTATCGAATCTGTAAAAACAGGGAGTTGGGTTAATGGCGAACGGGCAATCACCCTCTCCGTCCAGCGCCAGCCTGGGGCCAATACCGTTGCCACTGTCGACGCCATCAAGGCAGCAATTCCGGAATTGGTCGCCCAGATGCCGTCATCCATTCATCTTAAGCTGACCAGTGACCGCTCAGTTTCAATCCGGGAATCCATCCACGATGTGCAGGTTACATTGGCGATAACCATCGCCCTCGTCTTATTGGTGATTTTTCTGTTCTTGCGCAAGGCTTCTGCCACATTGATCCCGGCACTTTCACTACCGATTTCATTGCTGGGAACCGTAGCGATGATGCGGGTTTTTAATTACAGTCTCGACAATATTTCGTTGCTGGCCATTACGCTTGCGGTCGGATTGGTGGTGGATGATGCTATTGTAATGCTTGAGAATATCGTGCGCCATATCGAGAAGGGGATGCCACCTTTGCAGGCCGCATTGCAGGGATCGAAGGAAGTCAGCTTTACCATTATCTCGATTTCCCTGTCGCTGGTCGCTGTTTTCATCCCGATTTTTTTTATGCCGGGCGTGATCGGGCTCCTTTTTCACGAGTTTGCTGCCGTCGTCGGGATTGCCGTCCTGATGTCCGCGGTGGTGTCGCTCACATTGGTTCCCGTAATGACCAGCCGCTATATTACCGGGCATGAGTCGGAAGGGTTCAGCCTGAGATGGACCGAGTGGTTCGAACGCGGGTTTGCAAAGGTATTGGCGGCTTATGAGCGCACGCTCGATTTGGCGTTGTATCATCGCCGTATCGTGCTGGGTATTGCCATTGGGACCTTCGTTGCCACGGGCGTATTATTCGTGATCCTGCCCAAAGGTTTTTTTCCTACCGAGGATATCGGTCAGGCGCTGATCACGGTGGAGGCGGTCGAGGATATTTCCTTTCCCGCCATGGTCGAGTTGTTGCAGCGCACGGGCGAGGTGATTCGCGAGAATCCCGCAGTCGATACGTTGATTGTCAACGCCAGCGATAGCAATAGCGCCCGGCTGTTCATGACGCTCAAGCCACGTAGCGAGCGTCCGCCTCTCGACAAGATTATCGAGAGCCTGCGTCGTGATGTGAGCGTTATCCCCGGTGTAAGCGTTTTCATAAATCCTATTCAGAATCTCAGGCTCGGTGGCCGCACCAGCAAGAGCCGCTATCAATATGTCATGCGCAGCGTGCGTGCCGAAGAGTTGCGTGTCTCGGCTGACGGCCTTATGTCGCGCATGCGCGAAGAGCCTGTTTTTCGTGATGTCACCAGCGACTCGCAATTGAAAGGGCTGCAGGCGAGGCTTGATATCGATCGCGACAAGGTCAACCTGCTGGGTGTCCAGATGGGTGACATTCGTTCCGCGCTCTATAGCGCTTTCGGCGAACGCCAGGTCTCAACCATCTACACTTCGACCGACAGCTATCAGGTTATTCTTCAGGTCAGTGCCGAAGATCGCGCTGATGAAAGCGCTTTCAACAAAATTTATCTGCGCGCCAAGAACGGCATGCTGGTCCCGCTATCCAGCGTTGCGTCAGTCAAACGAGAGGTCGGACCGATCGCAATCAATCATGCGGGGCAACTTGAAGCGTTGACGATTTCGTTCAATCTTGCTCCGGGCGCGTCCTTGGGCGATGCTTCGGTCCGCATCGAGCAGTACCAGCGCGAATTGAATTTCCCGGCGAGCGTACTGACCAACTATGCGGGGGATGCCGCGGCATTCCAGTCTTCGCAGGCGAGCCAGGTGATATTAATCATCGCTGCACTGCTGGTAATCTATGTGCTGCTCGGCGTGCTGTACGAGAGCTACATCCACCCCATCACGATTCTTTCCGGCTTACCTTCCGCGGCGGTGGGGGCGCTGGCAATGTTGTGGCTGTTTAATATGGAATTATCCATCATAGCCATGATCGGTATCCTGATGCTGATCGGCATCGTCAAGAAGAATGCCATCATGATGATCGACTTTGCGCTCGATGCGGAGCGCAATGATGACATGACACCGTATGACGCGATCCGGACCGCTTGCCTCCTGCGTTTTCGGCCGATCATGATGACTACTTTAGCTGCCTTGATGGGCGCACTTCCCATTGCGCTCGGATTGGGGGCGGGTGCCGAGCTCCGCCAGCCGCTGGGCCTTGCGGTGGTGGGGGGGTTGTTATTTTCACAGGTGATCACGCTTTTCATCACGCCGGTAATCTATCTCTATCTGAATCGCTTTTCAGGCAGCGGACCACTCAAGCTTGAAACGGATCTGGAATCCGGTTAAGCCGCGACATAACTTGTGTATTTATGGTGAAACCGGCCATTGGTTTTCAAAATTATTTACTATGATTTTGCCGCCTGAAATAACAAGATCGGGGTATTCTAAAGTTTTCAGATTATGAGTGGGGTCTCCCCTCACTGCGATAATATCGGCGGGGGCGTCACGCTGCAATGTGCCTAACAGCGGTATATTCAGTTGCTGACCCGCTTTCGATGTCGCGGCACGCAACACATCGATTAATCCCATTCTTCCCATTTGCATCATGTACATAAGTTCTTGCGAATCGATACCCCACGGAATGTCGGGATGCGCAATTTCGGCACCGTATAGGAGTTTGCCCCCCAGGGCTGTCCAAGTGCTGGCATTGTGCGCAACACCCGAACATCTCGATAGGGTATCCAGCGTAGTGACTATTTTCACGGTTTGCGCTACCGCTTTTTTTAATAACGATTCGGTAATGACGTCACAAGGCATGTGGGCCCATTCGTCGACACCTGTGTTGATTGCAATTTCCGCACCTTTTGCTTCAGCAATATGCGCTGTCACCTTACGATTATTTTTATGTGCCTCACCCACAATCGCCTTCACGATATTTTCTGGTAGCAACGGCCATGCTGGTTTCGAGTGGGAAGCGTTGAAGGCAGGCTTGTGATGGGTGTGCGCATGTTTTGCACCCGATTGAGCATGATGACCATGACCATGACCATGGCTGGAGGTGTGATCACGACCCGAACCATGGCCATGGCCGGATGACCAGGGAGCGCCCGCTTCGCCACCGGGTTCCAGCGCGATTTTAATCACGACAGCGCCTCCGTTGATAAGATCGCGGACGGTTGTTCGCGCTTCTTTCTCTGTGGAAACAGCCACTGCAATATTGGTATCCCCCAACATTGGGATGGGATAACCATTCGGTGCGGTAATAATCGGTCCCGAGGTGAGCACGCGCAGGCTTCCGTCGCCGCCATAAGGTTTGTGCAGGGGTCCGCCTACATCCCGAATCGTGGTAATCCCATGCTTCAGAACAGTATCCGCCGGAACATTCTGAAATGAGAGATGTGCGTGCAATTCGATAAAGCCAGGCAGCAGGGTTGCATCACCCAAATCAATGACTTTTGCATTACTGGATTTAAAGGATTCACGCATATCAATTTGTGCCACTTGCCCATTTATCAGTAATACCGATGTATTGGTTCTGATGTTATTACCGTCAAAAACGCGCGCGGCATGCAGAAGAATAGCTCCGCTATCTGTCTCCTGCGCGATAGCAAGGAAAGAAGTAAAGATTGCCAGGATCAAAAATAAGCAGGGCATAATTCGGCTGATCAATTCAGAGCGTATATATTTCATCATTCATATCCTTTAACAGTGGCTTGTCTCGATGGCATCAACAAGAATGCAGAGTGTCGCCATAAGAAAAAAAACTACCCCAGGCCGATTCGACCAGTTCATGCGTTCCTGAATGGGTTTTGTAACAGCAGCCCCAGAATATTCCCGAAGCAGTCTCATCGCTATTTTCCTGACGGTCGATATTTTTCTGAAACCCGGTGAAGTGCTGGCTGCGAATGATTGCCGTGATTTGTTGGTGGGCATGGGTACGCCATTGATTTCCTTCCGGCATCAGGTCAGCCAGGGAAAGCATGGCCAGAGACGCGATCACGGCGGACGCAGGGTCACAAAGCCCCGATGGATGACTTAGCCGGTTCGGGGGCAGCATTTCCGGACGCGAACGTTTCCAGTATTCGCAAGCGGATCGGGCATGAGTCAAGTAGGGCTCTCCCCATTGCGCTGCCGCCCGGCTTAATCCCAACATTGCCCAGGCCTGACCGCGAGACCATATACCTGCTTAATCAACGGGTCGAAAATTTTCCTGCTCGAAGCGTGTGGCGGTGTGAAACGCGCCATCGCGGGTACGGCATGCAGCCAGAAGGGTATCTGCGTGACAATGCGATATATGATGATAAACGCCATGTTCGCTGCAATTACAGTAATACCCCGCTGCTTGCAGCGGGGTGCTTGATTATCCGGATACGCCGCTCGAAGACGGAACCAGCAAATTAGATGGCGAAGCCTTGTCTCATGGATGATGCCTGTTCAAAAACTCGCGGATACGCCGATCTGGCCCCAGCGTCCCGGCATCGGATATCCCGGGCGATAGGCATAGTTGACATCCAGTAGATTTTCCATCGCCACGAAAATTTCGCCTTTTTTGCCCAGTTGCGGCAACTGGTAAGAAACGCGGGCATTCATGATGGCAAATGAATAGACGCTCTCGCTGTTGACGTCTCCTGCTGCACGCGGGCGGTTGAGCGCCAACACGCTTGACTGGTACTGGGTATCGATCGTCAGGCGAATGGGTCCCATTTGCCCATTCAAACCGGCCGTGACGGCTCTCTTTGGCGTGTACGGCAAATTGTCGATGCTGGGGTCAAGCAAGGTCAGGCCGCCGAACACGGTCCAGTTGCGGGTAATATTCTGCCTGATGGCAATTTCCGCGCCACGCATCAGATAAGTCCCCAAGTTGAGAAACTGGGGCGGCGGCGGGACATTGGGTGGAAAACCGAAGATATAGCGGTTTTTTACCTGATCAATAAACAGGCTGATATCAATTTGCGTTGAATCGATGGGCGTCAGTTTCACACCAATTTCTGCATGATCAAGCTCTTCCGCAGAAAGCTGTTTCCAGGTTTGCCCCAATGGGAGGATCAAGGATGAAAGAAGCGGGGCCTCCAGCCCGGGGTAGTTGATGCCGCGCGACACATTGGCGAATATTGTGGCTCGTTCGGAGATCAGGGATAGCCCGGCATGCGGCGAGGTTTTTGTCTGGAACAGGCTGTGGTCGTAGATGCGGACGCCGATTGCCGGCACGAGCGACCAATTCGGGTTCAAATCGATTTTTTGGCTCAGCGCCATGTAGGGCGATGTCACCCGGAAAGTCGGCGCAGTAAAACTACTCTGCGGCGCTCCAATCGGAATGGAGCGCACGTCGCCCGAAATCCAGTCACTGTCCACTCCAGCAGTGATGTTTCCACTCGACCAGAGGGAGAATTCCTCCTTCCAGCGCATACCCGTCATCTGGAAGTTGGTCAGCGAAGTTCCCTGCACCGGGTCGTTGAGCCAGTTGCCCAGGCCCTCGCTGTGGTAAACGCGAAGATCGCCACGCCAGTCGCCATGGTGATGCGATAGAAAAACCGTCACCATTCCTGCCCGGGTGTTGTATTGCGGCGCCACGGGGGGACGTGGCAAACGGACATCTCCGGGATCACGCGCCTGGTTGTCGGTATACAGGAAACTCGTGCCCACCGACCAACTGGGACCCAGCCGCAGGTTAATGCGGCCCATTACGTTATTCAGTACACCGCTCGCGTTGAGCCGTTGCCCATCCGACTGAGCATGCCCTTGCGCCAGCATGAAATCCACATCGCCCTTGCGGCCGACCATATCGACCTGCTCGATAAAAGTGTTGAAGTAGCCGCCGGAGACCCTTCCCCCGACCTGTATGCCCTCTTCAGTGGCACGCTTGGTTTCCAGATTGATCGAGGCAAAGTTATTGCCGTTGATCTGCGGTTGCGGACTCTTGTAGACCGTGATGGACTGCATGCCATTGACGGGCAGCAAGTCCAGCAGCGGGTGATTCCACACCCCCATGTAAAACGGTATGCCGTCGATATAGGTCTTGATTTCGCTGCCGGGCCGGCTGACACCCAGGCCACGAATAAAGACAGCACCGCCCTGGTCGCCGCCAAAGGCCCCTACCGGGTTGTAGCGCGAAATCTGCACGCCGGGTGTGCGGCGCAGCGCCGTGGCCAGATCGAACGCATTCTGGTCGCGCAACTGGCTTTCGGTAACCACTGCCGATGTGCTTGAAAACGGATCGATGCGGACCCGGTCTATGATCGGATTGGACATCACAACAACCGGAGACAGCGTGACAGCCGGTGATGTTGTTTCATTCGAAGAGGATGCCGTACCCTGTGCCATTGCAAACCTTGAGAAGATAACTGTTACGGCTGCCGACGCTACCGTCACTACGATTTTTTTTGTTTTCATTTTTTTATTCACATCTGAATTGCTTATGCCAGTCGAGACAAGACCAACCAGTGTCGATGCCATATATTTTTTTGGAGAAAGCTTGTTACAAATACTCAGAACGTTATTGCAAACGCTCATATACTTGCTCGTGCGAAATTTAAAATAAATCGATGAAATTGGGAATGTGACATATTGCCGCATGCGACAAATTGCCGCAGATGATGGTTATGCAGATTGAGAATTGAAATCGACGGCCTGATCTGACATGACAGCAAGTGGAGGTATCGGCTTTCCAATGCATATTACATAATATGCATATTATATATAAATCCGTCCAGCCCATAGCGGATCAAGCCACAGCTATTTCTTGACTGGAACAAGGAGATCATTCTCAAGGTTTCGCCGCAAGCCGCTATTTCCCGGACAGGTGAGAGGTAATGACCATTCCGCGTCGTCGCGCCTAGTCCTTCACGTCAAAAACCCCACGCTTCACTCCGTCCAACTGCCGGATTCAGGATAAATACCAATATTTTTGGACAACCGTGTATCGGATCGGCATTTGTATCTATAGAATGTTTTCATGAACATCATCAGACTCTCTTTCCGCATGCTTCGCCGCGACTGGCTCGCGGGCGAATTGCGTGTGCTCGCCTTTGCACTGGTGATCGCGGTCGGTGGCATGACTACGGTAGGGTTTTTTGCCGACCGGGTGCAGTTGGCGCTTTCTCGCCAGGGCAACCAGTTGCTTGGTGCAGACCTGATCATTTTTGCTGACCATCCGCTGTCCCTGCATTATGCGGAGGAAGCAAGACGGCTTGGGCTGGCTGTTTCCACCGCGCTTAAATTTCCCAGTATGGCAGCGAAAGGAGAGAGCAGTCTCTTGACGGAGATCAAGGCGGTGACTGCCGGTTATCCCTTGCGGGGTGACTTGCGCATCAGCGAGGATTTTGGCGACGTATCATCCCCCCGGATTACGCATATTGCCAAAGCAATACCCGCACCTGGATCGGCGTGGGTGGACGAGAAGCTCATGATCCGTCTTGCCCTCAATCGGGGCGATACGATTGAGCTGGGTGCGGCACACTTTACGGTCACCGCGCTGATAACACAGGAGCCGGATTATTCC
Organism: Nitrosospira sp.; assembly: GCA_039935055.1. GTDB lineage: Bacteria > Pseudomonadota > Gammaproteobacteria > Burkholderiales > Nitrosomonadaceae > Nitrosospira. The sequence goes on along the minus strand of JBDTKY010000101.1, from coordinate 2,976 downwards.
ATTGGCTTCATCAACCTGCGGCCGCGTGTGTTGATCAACGAGATTGATTTGCCCGCGACCGGGCTGGTGCAGCAAGGTAGTCGAATTGGCTATCGGCTGCTGGTTTCGGGGGATTCCAGCGAAGTGGAGAATTTCCGGACGTGGGCTCAATCGCGTTTGACGCTAGGGGAAAGAATAGAAGGCATCCGTGATGCCCGTCCTGAAATCAAGGCGGCGTTGGAGCGGGCGGAAAAATTTCTCAGTTTGGCCGCGCTGGCAAGCGTGGTTCTGGCTGCAGCGGCGGTAGCCCTTGCCGTGCGCCGTTTCACTCAGCGCCATCTCGACGGGTGCGCGGTGATGCGTTGTCTGGGGGCGAGCCAGGCGGCGATGCTGCGCCTCTATCTGTATCATTTCGCCACACTGGGACTGATTGCCAGCGGAGCAGGCTGTCTGCTTGGTTTTGTGGCACAGGAAGCGCTTACTTTTTGGCTTTCGGGGTTGGTTGATGCAAAATTGCCATGGCCTACCGTGTGGCCGGCCGTACATGGCTTGCTGACCGGCCTGGTATTATTGCTTGGCTTTGCATTGCCGCCCTTGCTCAATTTGCGAACCGTGCCTGCGTTACGCGTATTGCGCCGGGATATCGGGATGTCGAATACCCACAGTCTGACGGGCTATGCGCTGGGACTGGCAGCGTTGTCGGCATTATTTTTGTGGAAGGCTGGCGACGTGCGTCTGGGTGCTTCCGTCATGGGAGGATTCGCCGCGGCGATAGCAGTTTTCGGTTCACTGGGATTCCTGCTGGTAAAAGCTTTATCACGTATGCGTGGTCAGACAGGGGGCGCGTTGCGTTATGGATTGGCAAGCATCCGGCGGCGCGCCACCTCCAGCGTGGTGCAGGCGGTGGCACTGGGATTGGGACTGATGGCACTGCTGGCGCTGACGCTGATCCGGGATGATTTGCTGCAAAACTGGCGCACCAGTTTACCGCCGGATGCACCCGATCATTTTTTGGTAAATATTCAGGAAGACCAATTGGCGCCGCTGGCAGCATTTTTTAATGAGCACCATCTCGCGCAGCCGCCGGTTTTTCCAATGATTCGTGGACGCCTCACGGCAATTAACGGCAAGGCTATAGCGGCGGCGGAGTATTCCGATATCCGCGCAAAACGGCTGGTCGAGCGCGAATTCAATCTGTCTTGGGCAGAGGAAATGCAGAGCGACAACCAGATTATCAAAGGCCACTGGTGGAAAAGCGGGGACAAGGGAAAAGCGGTGATGTCAATGGAGGAGGGAATCGCAAAAACGGTGGGTGTCGGGCTCGGCGACATACTGACTTACGACATTGCAGGCAGCACATTCTCCGCCACGATCACCAGCTTGAGAAAGGTGGACTGGGATACGTTTCGCGTTAATTTTTTCGTCGTTACGCCCCCGGGCGTGCTGGAAAAATATCCGGCGACCTACATCACCAGTTTTTATCTGCCGCCAGCGCATATGGAAGTGACAAACCAGCTGATCAAAGCCTTTCCCAACCTGCTTGTGATAGATGTGGCGACTATTATCAGCCAAGTACACAAGGTGATTGAACAAGTGACCAAGGCGGTTGAATTTGTTTTCCTGTTCACGTTATTGGCAGGGGTGGCGGTGTTATATGCCGCAATCGCCTCTACCCAGGACGAGCGTATTCACGAGGCCGCCATATTCCGCACATTGGGCGCCAGGCGCGGTCAGTTGGCGCGCGCCTGGGCAGCCGAATTTGCCATACTCGGCGGACTGGCGGGCCTTTTTGCCGCGGCTGGGGCCAGCGCGCTGGGTTATGTCATCGGTGAGTATGCGTTGAATTTGACCTACACTTTCAACCCGACGATATGGCTGACCGGCCTGCTCTCAGGGATGATAGGCGTGACTGCGGCAGGTCTGATGGGAACGCGCTCTGCACTTTCAACCCCTCCACTCATGACATTGCGGAAAATTTGATAAAACGTCATCAAGTTTTCTCCTCCATTTTGATCAGGCGAATCGGTAAATCCGGCTTTGTAGCGAGCTTACCTAAAAGGCGAAGTTGAGGTGGAAAAAAAAGTCTTTGTTGATCATGGCGCTAAACTAAGATGAGTGGTCAACTGCTGGATTCAGGGTAATGTGCCGGTGCATTGCTCATCTTGATATGGACGCTTTCTACGCGTCGGTCGAGTTGCTGCGCTATCCGGAGCTGCGCGGCCTCCCCGTCGTGATCGGCGGACGGAGCGATCGGCAACCGGCGCTCCTTAAGAACGGCGGACGGATTTTCGCACGAATGCAGGATTATGCCGGACGGGGCGTGGTGACCACGGCCACTTACGAAGCCCGCGTTTTCGGCATATTCTCCGGCATGGGCCTCATGAAAGCTGCACAGCTGGCTCCGGACGCGATCTTGCTGGCCGCCGACTTCCACGCCTATCGCCATTATTCACGGCTGTTTAAAGCCGCCGCTGCCGGTATTGCTCCCCAGATCGAAGACCATGGCATTGATGAGATCTACATCGATCTGAGCGGGCTGCCCGGTGAGACACTGACGCTTGCCCAGCGCATCAAAAAGGCGGTACGGGACGCCACCGGACTCTCCTGTTCCATCGGTGTGGCACCCAACAAGCTGTTATCGAAAATCTGTTCAGACCTTGAAAAACCGGATGGTCTCACCATTCTGGGCTTGGCAGATATCCCAAGCCGAATCTGGCCCCTACCTGTCAAAAAAATTAACGGCATCGGCCCCAAAGCGGCTCAAAAACTCGCGGTGCTCGGCATCACCACCATCGCCGAACTGGCGCAAGCGGAACTTGGTTTTCTGCAAGCCCACTTCAGCCGCTCCTATGTCCGCTGGTTGCACGAAGTTTCTCACGGAATCGACGAACGTCCGGTGATCACGAATGCCGAGCCCAAGTCGATCAGCCGGGAGACGACTTTCGAACGGGATCTCCATGCCCGTCAGGATCGCTCCACCCTCTCGGAAATCCTCAC